>NZ_CP083553.1:2532857-2841428 GCF_025144465.1 Leisingera sp. S132 | reverse complement strand
GCCGTCCAGCTGTCCCATGGCCTCCAGCGTGCCCATGCCCAAAAGGATATGCGCCGCATAGAGGCTGAGCGCCTGCCGTCCCGGCGCGGCCAGCCAATCCGCCAGCCCGGCCTTGTCCAGCGCAGGCGTGAGGGCCAGCACCAGCCCGGTGACCGCCAGCGCGCTGCCGGAGGCCGACAGGATGTAAAAGGGGCCGGGCGGGATTGCGCTGGTGCCGAACAGCTCTGCCAGTTCCGGGTCCTGTACCAGCATGCCGGGAACGGTGCCCAATACCGCGGCTGCAGCTCCCCACAGGACCAGATGCGCCTGCACCCGGCGGCTGGAGAGCTGAAGGCGCCCGGCCCACATTCCCAGAAACAGGAAGGCGGCCCAGGGAAACACCGGGTGCCAGCCGTTGTACAGGGAATGGCGAAGGAAGCCTTCGACGGTCCAGAAGTTCGCATAGGTGAGGGTCTTCCAGTCCCAATTCGCCTCGTAGTCCAGGCTGATCACGCTGACGAACCCGATGAGCAGGATCATGGCCGCGGCCCGCAGGAGCATCCGCCCGGGGGCGGTCAGGAACGGCAGCGCCAGCAGGAAGTAGAGCGCGTAGAAATGCAGGATGTCGGCCTCGAAGATGGTGAGGTTCAGGAGCCCGATCACAAACAGGAACACGGCCCGGCGGAAGACTGTTATGCGGTCCGGGCGGCCCAGCGACAGGCCAATGCCTGCCAGCACCACAAACAGCGCGGCGGCGCGCCCCTCCAGTGCGCTGGTGAGCAGGGATGCGGTGTCCGTGCCCGGCGTCACCCCTGCTGCAATGCGGAAGTTCACCAGCACCATGCCGCAGAAGGCCAGGAAGCGGGCGATGTCCAATCCGTGCAAACGCATGAAAACCCCGTGAAATCAGGAATGTGAAAAGAGCTTGTCCTGCTAGGATAAAGGAACTGCCGGCGGCAAAGAAAAGGGGCGGCCTGAAAAGACCGCCCCCCTGTGTTGCTGAATGCAAGGGCTGCCGGTCAGCCCAGAACCCGGCCCGCGACCGCGTCCAGCTTGGCCAGCAGTGCCGGATCGCGTTTCTCCGGGGCGGTCATGATGGCGTATTCCAGCGCGGTGTCGCAGCCATGCGGGCAGGCCTGCCGGTCCTTGCCCAACAGGCCGGGCAGGCGGCGCACCAGTGCCCGGGCGTTGGCGGAGTTGCCCTGCAAAGTGGCAATGATATCCGTGATTTCCACCGCGCCGTGCTCCGGGTGCCAGCTGTCGTAATCGGTGACCATGGCGACGGAGGCGTAGCACAGCTCCGCCTCGCGGGCGAGCTTGGCCTCGGGCATGTTGGTCATGCCGATGACGTCGCAGCCCCAGTGTTCGCGGTACATCTTGCTCTCGGCCATCGAGGAGAACTGCGGCCCCTCCATGCACAGGTATGTGCCGCCGCGGTGGACCTTGACGCCGGCATCGCGCGCCGCCGCCTCTGCCGCGTCCGAGAGCCGCGCGCAGGTCGGGTGCGCGACGCTGACATGGGCGACGCAGCCGGTGCCAAAGAAGCTTTTTTCACGTGCAAAGGTGCGGTCAATGAACTGATCCACAACAACAAAATCACCAGGTGCCATCTCCTCGCGGAAGGAGCCGCAAGCGGAGACGGAGAACACATCCGTCACTCCCAGCCGCTTCAGCGCGTCGATATTGGCGCGGTAGGGAACCTCAGTCGGGGAATGCACATGGCCGCGGCCGTGGCGGGGCAGGAAGGCCATTTTGACGCCGTCGAGCGTGCCGGTCAGGATCTGGTCCGACGGCGCGCCCCAGGGCGTTTCGACCGTGGTCCAGTTGGCATCCTCCAGCCCGTCGATTTCATAGATGCCGGAGCCGCCGATCACGGCGATCATGGTTTCCTGTGTCAAATCCTGCCCTCCTGTTGCTGCTGGTTTTGGATATGCGCAAGCGGGGCGGGATTTGGCAAGAGCGGGGCGGTCAACAGGGGGTGACATGCGTGCACCCCTTGTGCACCCCCTGTGCACCGGGTGGCTGCCGAAGGCGGGGGAGCCTCCCCTCCCGGCGGCAAAGCCGCCTGCCGGGCAGCGGGACGCGAGTATTTGGGGAAAGATGAAGGCAGCCTGTCCGCACCTGAGGGTGTGGGGCATCGGGGTGGCAAGTATGCCTTAGTGAAGCGGAAGCACCCGGCATTTGCGGAATTTGAACAGGCGCGCGTAGCCGCCGTCGCAGAGCGCTGCTTTCAGCCTGTCGCTGAAGAACAGCCCGCCCAGGAGTTTTGGGTCATACCAAAAATCCAACCCATCAAGCTGTCTTGGGGCAATTGCGATGTCGCCGTCTTTCATGTCCCAAGGCATGCGCCAAGCTTTTGGCGGCGCAGGATTGGGCAGGTGCCGTGTCTTCGTGTGCCCTCGCAGTCCCCGGCTTTCTTCCTCCACCAGGAAATTGGGATTGTCCCAGCCCGCAATAATCGAGAAGTCGCGGTCAACCCGGGTTACCCGGTCATGCCGGTATAACTCTGCCGGGCAGATCCATGTGGAGCCAAGGTTGAATTGCCTGAATATTGCAGCAAGCCGCGGGGAAATCTTGGTGCCGCCTTTACCGAAGAACAGCTCGGGCATTTTCTTGGGGAACTTCTGGTTCCTGTACTTCGCATAAATCCGGATTGGCAATTCCTCCGCCGCAGGCACGTCTCCCCGCCTGGTGGCCGGCCAAGCCGGTTCGGAGCGGTCGATATCAGTGCCGACCACACGGCTTGAATCGTTCAAGACTGCCGAGACCCAAAAATCACCTTCCGCCATGGTGGCTTCCTTATGCTTATCCAAAAATATGCGGCTGTTGTGCTCCGCGAGCAGATCAATGTGCGGCGCAGCGTCCTGCAATGTTTCAAAATTTCCATCAAGGACATGGGCCGGTTCCGGCGGTAAGCGCAAGTCTTCCCTGCTTTTCAACCCCAAAAGCTTCACTTCAGCGCCTCTGGCCAATTGGTTTGTGTGCAGAACAGTGCGGCTATAGCCGCCCGGAAACGCGAAGACCCCGCCGGGGGGCGGGGTCTCGGTGGTCAGCAGGGGCAGGGCGGGCGGGGTCAGCCCTCGTAGTCGGGCATTGCCTTCAGTTCTGCCTCGGTCATCGGGATGTAGACCCGCAGGTCGGAGCCGTCGCCGGCGCGCAGGATGTCGATCTTGGACAGCTCCAGCTCAACCGGCTTTTCGCCAAGACCCAGGAAACCGCCGACGTCGATGACTGCGGATTTGACCTTGCCTTCGTCGGTCAGCAGCAGTTCGGAGACCTCGCCGATCCATTCGTCATTGGCGTCATAGGCGGCAGCGCCGGTCAGCTTCCCGGCGGTCAGATCAGTCTCTTCCGCAGTCATGTAGCCGTCGCGCTCAATCGGGGTGCGGGGCTGCATCGCGGCGGTGGTTCCGGTATCAGACATGGTTTCGGCAGACCCGGCTTCGGCGGCAGCGCTTGCCTCGGTCCCGGCTTCCACCGCAGCTTCGGCCTCTGCAGCCTCTTGGGCGATCTCTTCTGCCGCAGCTTCCGCTGCCGCTTCCGCCTCGGCTGCCGCTTCGCTGGTTTCCTCGGCAATTGCCCCGCCGGCTTGTTCAGCCGCGTTGGCGGCGTCGGACGCCAGTTCAGCGCCCTGTTCGGCGGTTGCCTCTGCCGCGTCCTCAACGGTGGTATCGGAGGCAAAGGCGGGGAAGACGGTCACGGCGGCAACCGCCGTGGAAAGTAGCAGCTTTTTCATAGCGTTCACTCCTCGGTGTGTTGGTGGCTTGTGCGTGAGTACTCATCGGAGAAACGTCCTGCGCGGGGTTCGGTTCCCGCGGGATTTCAGAAAAGATGCTGCGGTGCTGCCGGGCAAAGGCAGGCGGGGAGGGTGGAGGGGCGCAAATACCCCGCGCCCTTGCCCCGTTGGCAGATTTCCGCTAGGGGCGGGCGGCGAACACTCCTCCTCCCGAGCACAGGTACACCTTATGAGACGCGCAGCCATGGCTTTGCTGGCCAAGCAGATTTCCCCGCCCAATCTTTCGATCATGCAGGACGAGGGCTTTACCGTGGGCCGCGTGCGCACTGAATTGCTGTCCGGCCTGACCGTGGCGCTGGCGCTGGTGCCGGAGGCGGTGGCCTTTGCCTTTGTTGCTGGGGTGCATCCGCTGGTGGGGCTTTATGCGGCCTTCATGGTGGGGCTGATCACCGCGGTGTTCGGCGGGCGGCCCGGGATGATTTCGGGCGCGACCGGCGCGCTGGCGGTGGTGATGGTGGCGCTGGTGGCGCAGCACGGGGTGGAGTACCTCTTTGCCACCGTGGTGCTGATGGGGATTTTGCAGATCTTTGCCGGTGTCATGCAATGGGGCAAGTTCATCCGGCTGGTGCCGCATCCGGTGATGCTGGGCTTTGTGAACGGGTTGGCGATTGTGATCTTCCTGGCGCAGCTGACGCAGTTCAAGGTGCCGGGCTCAAACGGGGCGGAATGGCTGAGCGGGATGCAGCTTTATATGATGCTGGGGCTGGTTGGCCTCACCATGCTGATCATCTGGGGGATGCCGAAGATCACATCCGTGATCCCGGCGCCGCTGGCGGGGATCGGCGTTGTGGCGGTTCTGGTGATTGCGCTGAACATCGACGTGCCGACCGTTGGCGATATGGCCTCGATCAAGGGCGGGTTCCCGAGCTTTCACAATCCTTTTGGCACCGGTGAGGGGCTTTATGGCACGGCACTTGCGCCCTTCACGCTGGAGACGCTGTGGATCATCCTGCCCTATGCGGTCATTCTGGCTGCCATCGGCCTGATCGAGAGCCTGCTGACGCTGAACCTGGTGGGGGAGATCACCGGCAAGCGCGGCGGGGCGAGCCAGGAGTGCATTGCGCAGGGCGCGTCCAATGTGGTCACCGGTTTCTTTGGCGGCATGGGCGGCTGCGCGATGATCGGCCAGTCGATGATCAACGTGAAATCGGGCGGGCGGACGCGGATTGCGGGCATTGCCGCGGCGCTGTTCCTCTTGTTGTTCATCGTGGCGGCCTCGCCGCTGATCGAGCAGATCCCGCTGGCGGCGCTGGTGGGTGTGATGTTCATGGTGGTAATCGGCACCTTTGCCTGGAACAGCCTGAAGATCATGACCAAGGTGCCGCTGATGGACGCCTTTGTGATCGTGCTGGTCACGGTGGTGACGGTGATGTCTGACCTGGCGGTTGCGGTGGTTGTGGGCGTCATCGTCTCGGCCCTGGCCTATGCCTGGAACAATGCGCGCCGTATCCACGCCTATACCCGCGAGTCTGCGACCGACAAGGGCGCCAAGGTCTATGAGATCGAAGGGCCGCTGTTCTTTGGCTCCACCGACGGGTTTATCGAGCTGTTTGATGTGGCAGGTGACCCGGAGCGTGTGATCGTGGACTTTGCCCGCAGCCGGGTGGTGGACCAGTCGGCGCTGCAGGCGATTGAGGCGATTGCCGGCAAGTATGAGGCCGAGGGCAAGACGCTGGTGCTGCGGCACCTGAGCCGCGACTGCCATCAGCTGCTGTCAAAGGCAGGCCACCTGATGGTCGATAGCGACGACGACCCGGATTACGAGATCGCGGTGGATTACTCCGTCAAGACCGGGATCCTGGGCGGCCACTGAGCGGTTCGGAGTGTAAAGTGAGAAAACCCGCGGATTGGCTGATCCGCGGGTTTTTCTGTTATTCCGGCCGCGCGGAACAAGGCCGCAGGCCGCCGCGCATCACCGGCGCGCGCCCACGCGGCGGTGATTTGGTGAGGCTGGGCGCAACAGAGAGAGGGTCTACGGACTTGGCAGAGATAAATTGCCAGTCACGACCGTCGGGATCACCCCCGCGCGCGCCTGTGATGCGCGGCTTGTCGCGGGGGCAGGGCGTCAGTCGGGGGCGATGCTTTCGAGCATGTCGAGGTCGCCGGACAAAAGCGCCGGTTCGGCGCGGGTAATGAGGTCGGCGGGCCAGTCCCACCATTTGAGCGCCAGCAGGCGGGCGATCTGGGGTTTGGAGAAGCGGTAGCTTTGCACCGCACCCGGATTGCCGGTGACGATGGCGTAGGGCGGCACTGTGCCGCGCACCACGGCGCCGGCGCCGATGATGGCGCCGTCGCCGATGCGGGCGCCGGGCAGGATCAGTGCGCCGTAGCCGATCCAGACGTCATGGCCCACGATGGTGTCGCGGGTGTCGGGCTGGAAGCCAGCCATCTGCTCCGGGTCAAAGACCGGGAAGGGATAGCAGCTGAGCCCGTCCTGCGCGTGATTGGCCGAGGCGGTGATGAAGCGCGCGCCATGGGCGATCTGGCAGAAGCGGCCGATGACCAGCCGCTCGCGCGATCCGGGGAACAGGTAGGGGGCCAGGTGCTGCGCCCAGTCCTGCGGCGGGTCGAAATCGGAGGCATAGGTATAATCGCCTGCCTTTATGTTCGGGTGATCGAGCACCTGGCTCAGCATCACGGTGCCCGAATGGGGCGTGCCGTCGGGCAGGATGATCGGATTGTGCTTGCGGGGATCGGGGAGCGGCATGGCGGGTCTCAGTCGTCGGGGCGGGTCAGCGGGAACAGGTCGCGCACCACCGAATAGTCGCGGTAGCCGAGGCGCGCCAGCGGCTGGAAGGAGGTGACGTCAAAGGTGCCGTCGCGCAGGCAGTCGTCGCGCAGGTGCACGCCGGTAACCTCGCCGAAGACCACCTTGTTGGCCTCGCCCGGCAGGGTGACGATCCGGGTCAGCTTGCATTCAAGCGCCGCCGGGGCGGCGGCGACGCGGGAACATTTGATGGTTTCGCAGTCCGCGGCCTCCAGCCCCGCGTGGGCGAACTCATCCACGTCTTTGGGCAGCGCGCCGGAGCTGGCGTTCATCGCATCGCGCAGCGCGTAGGAGACCACGTTGACGCAGAACACGCCGGTGGCCTCGATATTGGCGACCGAATCCTTGGTGCCCTCCTGGTCCGGCTTGGCGCTGGTGGAGGCAAACATCACCTGCGGCGGGGTATAGGCAACCGCGTTGAAGAAGGAATAGGGCGCCAGGTTGTTCACCCCGTCTGCCGACCGGCTGGAGATCCAGCCGATCGGGCGCGGCGTGACAATGGCGTTGAACGGACTGTGGGGGAGGCCGTGGCCGTCCTCGGGCCGGTAGAACATTTCTGTTTCCTGCTCAGTTCATAGATGTTTGCCCAAGGCTTACGCGCATGCTAGGCCAAACGCCAGCCTGCAGGGAAGAATGCGGAGGCAGGGCAGCGTGATCGAATTGAGGGCAGAGCAGCCGGACGACCGGTGGGAGGTTGAGGCGCTCTATGACCTGTGCTTTGCGCCCGGGCGCGAGGCGCTGTCGTCGTACCGCCTGCGCGAGGGGGTGCCGCCGGTTGAGGGTCTGAGCGAGGTGGCGCGCGACAGCGACGGGATCTTGGCCGCAGCAATCCGGTACTGGCCGGTTCTGGTGGGCGGATCGCCTGCGTTGCTGCTGGGGCCGGTGGCGGTGCATCCGACGCGGCAGGGCGAAGGGCTGGGCGGGTCGCTGGTTCGCGACAGCCTGGCCAAGGCAGAGGAAGCCGGCTGGGCACGGGTGATGCTGGTGGGGGATGCGCCCTATTACCAGCGGTTCGGCTTCACCAGGCTGACAGGGGTGGAAATGCCGCCGCCGACCAACCCGGAGCGGGTTCTGGGACTGGCGCTGCAGGCGGGCGCCTGGGACGGCGTGCAGGGGCAGGTGACCCGCTGGCAGGCTTGAAATTGTGCCTTTCGCTGCCGATCTTTAGTGGGCAGAGGAGACACATGTGGCAGATGTTCTGACAAACGCGCGGGCCTACACCCCGCAGGAGATCGACGCCGCGCTGGACGTGCTGGCGGCGCGCTACCAGGCGGCGGGCGGGTTTGGCGTGGATTTGCTGAACCGGCTGGGCGGCAGCGGCGAGAGCCTGCTGGAGCGGCTGCCGGAGCCGGTGCGGGCCGGGCTGACCGGCGCCACGGAGACCGCCTTGCGGGTTGCGATGAAGGGCGCCAGCCAGTCGCGCCGTCTGGTGCCGGATCAGAAGCCCGGTGTCGACCGGATGGTGAGCGCGGCGATGGGGGCTGCGGGCGGCGCTGCCGGCCTGCCGGGCGCGCTGGTGGAGCTGCCGGCCACAACCGCCTTTCTGCTGCGCACCATCCAGAGCGCAGCGGCAGAGGAGGGGTTTGATCCCGAGGCCGAAAGCGTGACCTTCGACTGCATCCGGGTCTTTGCCGCGGCAGGGCCGCTGGCAGAGGGTGACGGGGCGGATCTGGGGTTTGTTTCGGTCCGGCTGGGGCTGCCCGGGGGCTTGCACAAGCTGATCGCGCAAGTGGCGCCCAAGCTGGGCACGGTGCTGGGGCAGAAACTGGCGGCCCAGGCAGTGCCGATTGCCGGCGCGGTGGCGGGGGCTGCGGTGAACTATGTCTTTTCCGGCTATTACCGGGAAATGGCGCATGTGCATTTCGGCCTGAGACGGCTGGCGGTGGAGGCGGATGTGGCGCCGGAGGAGCTGACGGCGCGGCTGCGGCAGCGGCTGCAGGACCGGAATGGCGTGCAGTAGCTGCCTGGCGGACACAGAGACCTCTTGCGCTTGCCGGAAAGGCAGATTTAATCAGCCTTTCCTGCTAAGAGAGTAAGCATGATTCAATACAGCCTCAAATGTGCCGACGGGCATGCGTTCGACAGCTGGTTCCAGTCGGCGGCGGCTTTTGACAAGCTGGCGGCAGCAGGGATGGTGTCCTGTGCGGTCTGCGGTGGCTCCAAGGTGGCAAAGGCGATCATGGCGCCGCGGGTGCGGACGGGCCGCACGGCAGTGTCGGGGGTCGGGGAACCTGAGCCGCAGGCCGCGCCCGCTGCCGCGCCGGCCCCCGCACCGGTACCGGCTCCGTCCGGGCCGGGCATGCTGAGCCGCCCCTCGGGCGAAGTGGAAAAGGCGCTGGCCGAGCTGCGCAAGAAGGTTGAGGAAAACTCCGACTATGTCGGCGGCAACTTCGTGCGCGAGGCCCGGGCGATGCACCTGGGCGAGGCGCCGGAGCGGGCGATCCACGGCGAGGCCAGGCTGGAAGACGCGCGGGAGCTGATCGAGGAAGGCGTGCCGGTGATGCCGCTGCCCTTCCGTCCGGGCCGGAAATCAAACTGAGGGGCAAGGCAGAATGCATGCAGTTGTAACAGGAACCAGCCGCGGGATCGGCAAGGAGCTGGTGAAGCAGCTGCGGGAGGCGGGCCATGAGGTGACGGGCACCTCGCGCGATCATTCCTCGGGTGTCAAGCTGGATGTCTCCGACCCGGGCCAGCAGGCGCGCTTTGCCGCCCAGATCAAGGGGCGCCCGGTGGATCTGCTGGTCTGCAATGCCGGCGTCTACATCGACAAGATGATGGGGCTGCAGGATTACTCGGCTGAGGTCTGGGCCAAGACGCTGGCGGCGAATGTGACCGGCGTGTTCCTGACGGTGCAGGCGATGCTGCCGAACCTGCGGCTGGCGGAAAGCCCCAAGATCGCCATCCTGTCGTCGCAGATGGCCAGCCACAGCCGGGCGCCGGGCGGCAGCTATGCCTACCGCGCGTCCAAGGCGGCGGCGCTGAATATCGGGCGCAACCTGGCCACCGATTTGAAGCCGGAAGGGATTGCCGTCGGCATCTATCATCCCGGCTGGGTGCAGACCGACATGGGCGGGTATGACGGCGATATTACGGTGCAGGAGTCAGTTGCCGGGCTGATCAATGAATTTGATGTCCTGACCCTGGACACCAGCGGTTGCTTTCACACCTGGGACGGCCGCATCCACCCCTACTGACCCGAAACGGCCAGAACGGAGGCAGCGGCGCGCTCCCGCGCCCGCGGGCGCCTGGCTATGCCAGCCGCCCTGGCGGCCTTGGGCCGGGCGCCGCGCGAGTGCGCGGCGCAGCACCGTGCGCAGGCACGGTGCCCTGCCCAACGGGCTGAAGACCCGGCAGGGTCCGGTGCCGGGCGGGAGGGCTGCGCTGCCGCAGAGACTGCGGGGGCTGCAAAAAGGAAAGCCGGCGCGAAATCCGCGCCGGCTGTTTCGTGTCAGCAGTTTGCCTGCATGCGGGGCAGGGATTACTCCCAGCAGCTGACCAGGACGGTCATGCCGGAGGCCAGCCGGGTCATGGCCGCGTTCGGCAGGCTGCCGCCGGAGGCGGGCTGGGCGGCGGGGCTCAGCCCTGCGCCGTTCAACGCGCCGCGGATCACCTCGGCGTTCACTGCAAAGCTGACGCCTTCGGGCAGCTGCTTCCCGCCGGACTGCTGCGGCAGCAGCATCCCCAGCACCGCGCCGGTTGCATCCAGCACCGGGCCGCCGGCATCGCCGGGCTGGGCTGCCAGCTCCAGCCGGGCGACATTGGTGTTGCCGTCCAGGCTTTTCACGTCTGCAATCTTGCCCCAGGTGAGGCTGGGGGCGCCAAGCACGCCCTCGTAGGAGAAGCCGGAGACCGCGACCTCGGACTGTAGTCGCGGCGAGGCGGTGCTGAGGCCGCCCACGGCGGCAGGCGCCAGCGCCTGCACCGGGGTCAGGACCGCGATGCCGTCAGCGGTGTGATTGGCGGCGACGGTGGCTTCATAGCCGTGATCCAGGGTGATCCGGGTGCAGCCGGCCACCACGTCCGAGGTGGTCAGGACGCTGCCATTTCCGTCCACGAAGAAGCCGCTGCGCGACAGCTTCGGCTTGCGGATCTCCAGGCCGGAGACCAGGTCGACGCTTTGCACCGCGTCGCCGCCTTCTGCCGGGTCCAGCACGCCATCCAGACGGGTGAAGCTGGACTGCATCGCCGCCAGAACGCGCGCGCGGCGCTCTTCGTCGCCCGCGGGCCAGACCAGGGTGAAGCCCTTGATCTCGCCGTTTTTCAGGCTGGCCTGGGTGAAGGAGACGATGCTCGCGTTGCGGCCTTCGATGGTGAAGCTGTCAGCGCCGCGTTCGCGCGGGCCATCCAGCGGCACGATTTCCAGCGTTTGCAGGATGTCGTAGAGGCCGAACAGGGTGCGCTTGTCGCCGGGCTGGCTGATCAGCAGCAGCTGGGCGCCCAGGCCGCCTTTGCTGGTGTAATGGGCAAAGGGCGATTCATAGCGGTCAAAACCCACTTCACTGCCTGGGATCTGCAGCGCGATGCCGGCCTTGGCGTCCTCAGCCCGGGCCATGCCCACGGAGATCAGAGGCGCGTTGAATTCATCCATCAGCACCTGGCGTTGGGCGGTGGTCAGCACGCCGGTCGGCTCAAAGCCGCGGGCTGCCTGCCAGTCGCTCATCGAGGCGCGGGTGCCGCGGCCGAAGGCGCCGTCGATGCCGGAATTGTAGAAGCCTGCCGCCTTCAGGGCGACCTGCAGCTCCATCCGCTGTTCACGGCTGAGCGCGCTTTCGCTGCGCCGCGCCTGGGCCGGGGTTTCATCCGGCAGGGTGGTCTGCAGAGCGGTTTGCGGCTGCGGTTCGGGTTCCTGCACCGCGGGTTCCGCGGGGGCAGGTGCCGGGGCCGGCTGCGCAGGCTGGGTGGCATCCGCGGCCACCGGGTAGAACTGGCTGCGCAGGTTGCGTTCAAAAGCGATGAAGCTGTCGCGCGGGATCTGGCCTTCGGCGCGGTAGACCTGCAGCACCCGTTCTGCGTCCTCGCGGGCGTAGGGGCCCAGCACCACGCCGTACCAGCCGCCGCCAAGCGCATAGCCGGAGACATCGGGCAGGCGGGCGGCATAGCTGCGGGCCTCGTTTTCGGCCTCGCGCAGGGAGGGGCGGGCGGCAATCTGGATCCAGACGCCATCGCGGCTGCTTTGCGCCGAAACCGGCGCCGTGAACGCAATGGCCAGCGCAATCAGCGGCAGGGCCAGAGCGGCAAACAGTTTTTTCATGATCAGGGCCTCGTATCCCGGAAGTACTCTTATTCTTTGAGGCGGAGGTTAAGCATTTTGCGGCGGCAAAGGGAACTCCTCATGACAGGGGGAATTCCCGGCCCGTTGCCGCATTCCCGCACTTTTGTTGCCGATGCGCTGCGGGCATCGGGGCAGAGCCGGGGCCTGATGCGCCGCAGGGCGTTGACCCTGCCAAGAGCCTTGCATAGGAAGAACCCCGCAATTGCTGCCCCAGATGCCCCTAAAGGGATAAGAGATGACCCAGACCAACGGCGCGCCGCGCTCCTTCCAAGAGATTATCCTGAGGCTCCAGAACTACTGGGCCGCAAAAGGCTGCGCGGTGATGCAGCCCTATGACATGGAAGTCGGCGCCGGCACCTTCCACCCGGCGACCACGCTGCGCTCTTTGGGGTCCAAGGCCTGGGCCGCCGCCTATGTGCAGCCCTCGCGCCGCCCGACCGACGGGCGCTATGGCGAGAACCCGAACCGGCTGCAGCATTACTACCAGTACCAGGTGCTGATCAAACCCAGCCCGCCGGACCTGCAGGAGCTGTATCTGGGCAGCCTTCAGGCGATCGGCGTCGATATGGCGATGCATGACATCCGCTTTGTCGAGGATGACTGGGAAAGCCCGACCTTGGGCGCCTGGGGCCTGGGCTGGGAGGTCTGGTGCGATGGCATGGAAGTCAGCCAGTTCACCTACTTCCAGCAGGTCGGCGGCCACGACTGCCACCCGGTGTCGGGTGAGCTGACCTATGGGCTGGAGCGTCTGGCGATGTACATCCTGGGCGTCGATCATGTGATGGACATGCCCTACAACGACCCGGACGCGCTGATCCCGCTGAGCTATGGCGACGTGTTCAAGCAGACCGAGGAAGAATACGCGCGCTGGAACTTTGACGTGGCCAATACCGAAGTGCTGCTGCGCCATTTCGAGGAAGCCGAGGCGGAATGCGCCGCGATCCTCGCGCAGGAACATCAGGACCCGAAGACCGGCAAGCGCATCATCATGGCGCACCCCGCGTATGATCAGTGCATCAAGGCCAGCCACATCTTCAACCTGCTGGATGCCCGCGGGGTGATTTCGGTCACCGAGCGCCAGGCCTATATCGGCCGCGTCCGCGCCCTGGCCAAGCAATGCGCTGATGCCTTTGTGCTGACCGAGGCCGGCGGCCACGCGCCCGAGAGCGCGGCCTGAGCAGGGGGCGGCACGTTATGGGGAAACTCCTTGCCCTGATCCTGATCGTCTCCGGCCTCGCGGCCGGGGGGGCGATGTATTACCTGCAGGTCTATGGCTTTTATGATGAGGTCGCGCTGCAGCCGGGCCGCGATGTGGTGCTGGTGCCGCTGGATGGCGGTGAGGCCCAGCCGATTGCCTATGCGGATTTCGAGGCGATTGACGCCGGCAGCTCCCCCATCCGCTACCGCGCCTGCTTCAGCACAAAGATGACGCCGGACGCGCTGGCGCAGGTCTTTACCCTGTCGGACAAGACCGAGCCGCGCAATGCGCCGGACTGGTTCGAGTGTTTCGATGCTGCAGCTATTGGCGGGAAACTGGCAGAGGGTTCGGCCAAGTCGTTCCTGTCGGTCAAGAACATCTCCTATGGCGTCGACCGCATTGTCGCCGTCACCGATGAGGGCCGCGGCTATGTCTGGCATGAGCTGAATGACTGCGGCCAGAAAGCCTATGACGGCACCGTGGTGGGCGAGGAATGCCCGACGCGGCCTGAGGCGGGTGCAAGCGAATGATGCGCCTTCGCCCGATGCCCGCCTTTTCTGAATTTTCCGCTGCGCCCGCCCGCGCGGCCACGCCCGAGGATATCTGATGCCCGATCTGCTGATTGAACTGTTTTCCGAGGAAATCCCGGCCCGCATGCAGGCGCGTGCCGCCGAGGACCTGAAAAAGCGCGTGACCGATGGTCTGGTCGAGGCGGGTCTGACCTATGCCGGTGCCGCCGCGCTGTCGACACCGCGCCGCCTGACGCTGGCGGTGGATGGCCTGCTGGCGGAAAGCCCGACCATCCGCGAAGAGCGCAAGGGGCCGAAAGTGGGCGCGCCGGACAAGGCCATCGAGGGCTTCCTGCGCGGCGCTGGCCTTACCCGTGACCAGCTGGAAGAGCGCGAGACCCCCAAGGGCGCGGTCTATTTTGCGATGATCGAAAAGCCGGGCCGCCCGGCAGCCGAAATCATTGCCGAGGTGCTGGAAGACACCATCCGCAACTTTCCCTGGCCGAAATCCATGCGCTGGGGCGCAGGGTCCTTGCGCTGGGTGCGGCCCTTGCATTCGATCCTCTGCATCCTGTCGGATGAGGCAGGCGCATCCGTGGTGGATCTGGACATTGATGGCATCAAATCGGGCAACACCACCCGCGGCCACCGCTTCATGGCGCCGGATGAAATCACCGTCACCGGCTTTGACGACTATGCCGCCAAGCTGAAGCGCGCCTTTGTGGTGCTGGACCCGGCGGAACGGCAGGCGGCGATCTGGCAGGAAGCGACCAATCAGGCCTTTGCGTCGGGTCTGGACGTGGTTGAGGACAAGGGCCTGCTGGCTGAGGTTGCCGGGCTGGTCGAATGGCCGGTGGTGCTGATGGGGGCGATTGACGCCGAATTCCTGGAGCTGCCGGCAGAGGTGCTGCAGACCTCGATGAAGGAGCACCAGAAGTTTTTCTCGGTGAAGAACCCCAAGACCGGCCGCATCGAGAGGTTCATCACCGTTGCCAACCGCGAGACCGCGGACAATGGCGCCACCATCCTGGCGGGCAACCAGAAGGTGCTGTCGGCGCGTCTGGCAGATGCCAAGTTCTTCTGGGAAAACGACCTGCGCACGGCCAAGTCCGAAGCGGGCATGAGCGCCTGGGTGGAGAACCTGGGCAACGTGACCTTCCACAACAAGCTGGGCACCCAGGCCGCGCGCATCGACCGTATCGCCGCGCTGGCGCGGGAAATCGCGCCGGTGGTCGGGGCGGACGCAGATCTGGCAGAGCAGGCGGCGCGGGTGGCGAAGGCCGACCTCAGTTCCGAAATGGTCTATGAGTTTCCGGAACTGCAGGGCCTGATGGGCCGCTACTACGCTGAGGCTGGAGGCCTGCCGCAAGAGGTCGCCAACGCCTGCGAACAGCATTACTCGCCGCTGGGGCCGGGTGACGATGTGCCGTCGGAGCCGGTCTCGGTTGCCGTGGCGCTGGCCGACAAGCTGGACACGCTGACCGGCTTCTGGGCGATTGATGAAAAGCCCACCGGGTCGAAAGATCCGTTCGCCCTGCGCCGCGCCGCACTGGGGGTGATCCGGCTGGTGCTGGAGAATGATGTGCGGATGCCGCTGGACCGGTTCTTCGACAGCCAGCTTCTGCGGGCGGAAAGCGCCGCCAATGGCGGGCTGCCGGCGGAGACCGTGAATAGCCTGCTGCAGGAGATTGCAGAGCACGGCGTATTCGGGTCCGCTTTTGAGGCCGTGAAAGAGAGCCTTGGCGGGTCTCCTGCGGAAGCCTTCCTGAACCTCGAAAAGAAGGTTCCGGATACTTCGGATGATCTCCTCTCCTTCTTCCATGACCGGCTCAAGGTCTTCCTGCGTGATCAGGGCATCCGCCATGACGTGATCGACGCCTGCATCGCGATGGACGGCAACGATGACCTGACCCTCTTGGTGAAACGCGCCCGCGCGCTGGAGGATTTCCTTAAGACGGAGGATGGCGGGAACCTGCTGCAAGGCTTCAAACGCGCCAACAACATCCTCAGCCAGGCGGAGGAAAAGGACGGTGTCGAATACTCCTATGGCGCCGACCGCAAGTTTGCCGAGGACGACGCTGAAAAAGCGCTGTTCGATGCGCTGGAGGCGGGCGGGGCGGCGGTCTCTCCGGCCATCGAGGCCGAAGATTTCGCGGCAGCCATGCGGGGCATGGCTGCCCTGCGTGCCCCCATCGATGCGTTCTTTGAAGCGGTGCAGGTGAATGCGGACAGCGAAATCGTCCGCCGCAACCGGCTGAACCTCCTGAGCCAGATCCGTCAGGTCTGCGGTCAGGTTGCCGACCTCACCAAAGTCGAGGGCTGAGAGAGCCGCTGGCCCCTCCATCTTTCTAGAAATACTCCCGCCGGAGGCACCGGCCTTGCCGCAAGGGAAGGCCGGTTTTCCGTATCTGCGCCCGCCTGACCCGTTACCGCCCCGTTACAAGACCCTTGCGCCGTCGCGTCTTGGCCTTATGGTGACTTTCAAAGGAGACGTGCTGCAGTGCAGAAAGATTTCGAACAGACCCCGCAGGCCTCGCTGATCACTTCGACAGCTCCCATTGCCACCGCCACCCACGGCGGCCGGGCGAAATGCCTGCAGCGGCTGGTGCGGCTGGACCTGCCGGTGCCGCGCACGGTGGCGCTGTCGTTTGATGCGGTGCACTCCATTGCCGAGGGGCAGATGCCGGACTTGGGTGCGGTGCTGGCTGAATTCGACCCGGAGGCGCTCCTGTGCGTGCGCCCGTCCTCGGAGGATCCGGATTGGGGCGGGCCGGGCGCGATCCTGAACATCGGCATGAACGATGCCCGCTATGTCGACCTCTGCGACAGCCTGGGGCGGGAGGCCGCGGCGGCGCTCTATCTGCGGTTCGTGCAGTCTTATGCGGTGCATGTGGCGCGGCTGGACCCGGATGTGTTCGACGATGTCGAGGACGGCGGCCCGGATGCCCTGAGCGAGATCCTGCATGCCTATGAGGCAGAGACGGACGAGCCTTTCCCGCAGGACCCAGGCGAGCAGCTGGCGGCGGTGCTGCGCTCGATGGCACGGGCCTGGGAGGGCACCTCGGCGCGGCTGCTGCGCCAGGCCAAGGGGGCGCCGGCCGATGCGGGCCTCGGGCTGGTGGTGCAGGAGATGATCCCGGGCGTGGGCCAGGGCGAATGCGGTTCGGGTGTCTTGCAGCTGGTGAATTCCACCACCGGCATGCCGCAGCTGACCGGCCGCTATCTGAGCCAGAGCCAGGGGCGTGATGCGCTGGGGGCCGGGGCCGGGGCGCTGTACCTGGGCAAGGATGCGCGCGGGCTGTCGCTGGAGGAACTGGCGCCGGAGGCTTTTGCGGACCTGAAGGCCCACGCGGCGCAGATGCGGGTGAAGCTGCGCGAGGAGATGCAGCTGGAGTTCGTCATCGAGAGCGGCCGGGTGCACATTCTGGACGGGGTGCGGGTGGCGCGCTCGTCGCAGGCGGCGGTGCGGATTGCCATTGCGCTGGCCGAGGACGGGGTGATCCCCAAGGAAGAGGCGCTGATGCGCGTGGATGCGCATATCCTGAACGAGCTGCTGCACCGCCAGGTGGCGCCGGATGCCGAGCGCGACGTGATCGGCCGCGGCATTGCCGCAAGCCCCGGCGCCGCGACCGGCAAGCTGGTGTTCACCGCCGCCGGGGCGCAGGCCAGTGCTGCGCGCGGTGAGCCCTGCATCCTGGTGCGCCGGGAAACCTCGCCCGAGGATGTGCGCGGCATGCATGCCGCCGCCGGTGTACTGACGGAGAAGGGCGGCATGACAAGCCATGCGGCGGTGATCGGGCGCGGCCTCGGCCTGCCGTGCATTGTCGGCGCCTCCAACATGAAATTCCACAGCAAGCGCAAGATGCTGGAGTCCGCCGATGGCCGGGTGTTCAACGCGGGCGACATCATCACCATCGACGGCAGCAGCGGCCAGGTGCTGGCAGGCCAGCCGCAGATGCTGGAGGCGGCTGAGGACGGGGCGCTGCTGACCCTGCTGGCCTGGGCCGACGAGGCCCGCGATATCGGCATCCGTGCCAATGCCGACACTCCGGAAGACGCTGAAATGGCGCGGAAATTCAACGCACAGGGCATCGGCTTGTGCCGGACGGAGCATATGTTCTTTGAGCCCGGGCGGCTGACCGTGATGCGCGAGATGATCTTTGCTGAGACGCCCTCGGGCCGGGCGGCGGTGCTGGAGCGCCTGCTGCCGATGCAGCGCGACGACTTCCGCGAGCTGTTCCGGATCATGGAGGGGATGCCGGTCTGCATCCGCCTGTTCGACCCGCCGCTGCATGAATTCCTGCCCGCCACCAAGACCGGCCAGCGCGAATTGTCGGAGGCCTTGGGCATTCCGGTGAGCGATGTGACCCGGCGGGTGGAGGAGATGGACGAGTACAACCCGATGCTGGGCCTGCGCGGGGTGCGGCTGGGGGTCACCGTGCCGGAAATCTACGACATGCAGGCGCGCGCCATTTTCGAGGCCACGCTGGAGGCCTCGAAATGGGGCGAGCCGGTGGTGCCGGAGATCATGATCCCGCTGGTGTCGGCCAAGCGCGAAGTGGAGCTGGTCAAGGCCCGCATCGATGCGGTGGCCGCGGCGGTGAAATCGGAGCGCGGCGAGGATTTCACCTACCGGCTGGGGGTGATGGTGGAAACGCCGCGCGCGGCGCTGCGGGCGGGGGAGATTTCGCCGCATACGGCTTTCCTCAGCTTCGGCACCAACGACCTCACGCAGATGACCTATGGGCTGTCGCGCGATGACGCCGGGCGGTTCATGTCGGAATATGTGAACCAGGGGGTGTTCCCGGAGGATCCGTTCCATGTGCTGGACACCGACGGGGTTGGCGAACTGCTGAAACTGGGGGTTCAAAGGGGCCGCGCGGAGAACGGCGAGATCACGCTGTCGATCTGCGGCGAGCATGGCGGCAACCCCGAATCGATTGCATTTTGCCGTGACGCGGGATTTGATTACGTTTCCTGCTCGCCGTTCCGGGTTCCGGTTGCGCGGTTAGCCGCCGCCCAGCTGGCAATCAGCAGCCGAACCGGGCAGATCGCGCCAACTTACCAAAAATATTAGGAAAATTCTGAATATCCAGTGGCCGGAGACGGTCCTGGCCCCGCCTGTGCGTTAACCATGCTGTCGCACCCCCGGGCGGCAAGCTGGACGTTTGGGGTCATTTCCTTTAAAGGCTGCGTCCGCATGTGGCCGGGGCAACCGGTTGCAAGCTGCTAGGACGGGGGAACCCTGAATGAAATTGTTGACTATGATTGCCGTGATGGCTGCCACCATCACGATGGGTAAGAGTGTTTCTGCCGAAACCGGCCTGGATGCGCTGATCGAGCGTGAGCAGGCCAGTCTCAACGCGGTGCCTGCGCGGAAGTTCAGCGGATTTTTCGGATTCCGCTCCAATCCGTTCAAGAACCGCAAGACCGGCACGCAACAGGTGGAGTACTCAAAAGCCTGGCTGGATGCCCAGCCCAAAGCGACCGGCGGCGAACAGTTCGCCTGCCTGGCCGAGGCGCTGTACTTCGAGGCGCGCGGCGAGACCGTGAAGGGCCAGTTCGCGGTGGCCGAGGTGATCCTGAACCGGGTCCAGAGCGAACAGTTCCCGAACACGCCTTGCGGGGTGATCAACCAGGGGACCGGGCGCAAGTACCAGTGCCAGTTCACCTACACCTGCGACGGCTACGAGGAAGTGATCCGCGAGAAGAAAGCGTATCAGCGGGTGGCCAAGGTGGCGCGTGCCGCGCTGGACGGGCTGAAGTCGGAGCTGACCGCAGGCGCGACCTACTATCACACCACCGCGGTGCGCCCGCGCTGGAGCCGCACCTTCACAAACACCACGCGCATCGGCGTGCATCTGTTCTACCGCGACGATCGCTATCAGACCGCGATGAGCAACTGATGTCTTGAAGGCGGCATCCCGGTGCCGCTTTCTGCTACTGGCATGGCGTATGCGGGACTGTTAAGAAGCCGCTGAAAGTCTATTGTTGGGTCCCGCACCTGACACAGCCAGCCAAAGGCCCGTTTCCCATGTCCTCTGAAATCCGCCTTGCCTTTGCGCATCCGTCCGAACGTTCGATGGCCACCGCGGCTCCCGGCCCGCTGGACCGGATTTCGCTGCGAGACCATACGGTCGAAGTGGAGATCGGCGCGTTCCAGGCAGAGCGCGGCACCACCCAGCGGATCAGTTTCAACGTGGTGGTCGAAATCGCGCCGCTGCCCAAGGACCTGGACGACGATGTCGACCGGATCCTGTCCTATGACAAGCTGACCGAGGCCATCGCCCATGAACTGGCGGCGGAACGGCTGAACCTGCTGGAGACGCTGGCCGAGCGTGTGGCGGAACGGATCCTGCTGGAGCATCAGGCGGTGCGCGCCTTTGTGCGGATCGAGAAGCTGGACCGCGGTCCCGGCGCGCTGGGCGTCGAGGTGGTCCGCTCCAAGGATCAGATCAGCCATCTGGCGGAAGAGCAGGACCGCCCGCATCCGCGGCTGATGTACCTGTCCAATGGTGCCATCGACAGTGAACACCTGACCACCTGGATCGACCAGATGGAGTGCCGCAAGCGGCCGCTGATCCTGTGCGTCGGAACGCATCCGCTGGCGGTGCCTGCCACGGGTCACAAATGGACCCAGCGGCGGATCGATTTGCTGGCGATTGAACAGAATGCCTGGCGCCTTGCGGCCAAGGACGACCGCTGCGTCGTGGTCTCCACCCGGACCGAGCTGGACTGGGCGATGAAGAACGGCCAGATCTGTGTCTGGGCGCCGTCCAAGATCGTGCTGGATGCGGTGGACGGCCCTTCGGCGCCGCCGTCGAACTCGGTGGCGCTGGCGGCCTGGTTTGCGGCGACCTTCGAGGCGGGCGAGATGATTGTGCTTGGCGGGGATTTGCCTGATAATCCCGGTGTCCCCTTGCGGGCCGTCAGCGTGGAGCAAGCACAACTGTGACATATTACCGGCCGTTGGTTCAGCACGGTGAGGCGCGTCCCGAAGGCGCGGTTCCGCTGGCGGGCAGTGCACTGTGGTTCACCGAGGTTGAAATCCTCAGCCGCGAGGCGCCGCCGCGGATTGTGCCTGCGGGCCTGGTGCCTGAGATGGAGCGCCGCCGCCTGAGCGCGCGGCGTGCGTCGATTGCCGGGCTGGACATGACACAGCCGCAGATCATGGGCATTCTGAACGTGACGCCGGACAGTTTCTCGGATGGCGGCAAACATGCCGGTATCGAGGCTGGAAAGGCAGCGGCACTGCAGATGGCGGCTGATGGCGCCACGATCATCGACGTGGGCGGCGAGTCCACCCGGCCCGGGGCTGCCGAAGTGCCCGAAGCCGAGGAGATCGAGCGCACGGCGCCGGTGATCGCGGCCATTCGTGCCGAGAGCCCGGTGCCGGTCTCCATCGATACCCGCAAAGCCACCGTAGGCATGGAGGCGCTGGAAGCGGGGGCGAACCTGCTGAATGATGTCTCAGGCTTCACCTTTGATCCGGCGCTGGCGCCGCTGGCGGCGCAGGCCAGCGTGCCGGTCTGCATCATGCATGCGCAGGGCGATCCGGCCACCATGCAGGATGACCCGCAATACGGAAATGTGCTGCTGGATGTCTATGACTTCCTGAGCGATCAGATCGACCGGCTGGAAGCCATCGGCGTGGTGCGCGAGCAGATCGTGGTCGACCCGGGCATCGGGTTCGGCAAGACGCAGGCGCACAACCTGACGCTGCTGCGCAATCTCAGCCTGTTTCACGGGCTTGGCTGCCCGGTGCTGCTGGGGGTGTCGCGCAAGAAATTCATCGGCACCATCGGCGATGCGCCGCGCGCGGATGCAAGGGCGCCGGGGTCGATTGCGGTAGGGCTTGCAGCGCTGGCGCAAGGCGTGCAATTCCTGCGCGTGCATGACGTGGCTGAGACGGTCCAGGCTCTGCGGCTTTGGCAGGCGGTCCGGTAAGGCCTTATTGGCAGGAAAGCATAATGCGGAAACTCTTTGGTACCGATGGCGTGCGCGGCACGGCCAACATCCATCCCATGACCGCGGAGATGGCGCTGCGCATCGGCGCGGCGGTGGGGCGCTATTTCCGGCGTGACGGCACCGGGGTGCACCGGGTGGTGATCGGCAAGGATACCCGTCTGTCCGGCTATATGTTCGAGAACGCGCTGACGGCGGGGCTGACCTCGACCGGCATGAACGTGCTGCTGCTTGGGCCGGTGCCGACGCCGGCGGTGGGGCTGATGACGCGCTCGATGCGGGCGGATCTTGGCGTGATGATCTCTGCCAGCCACAACCCGTCCGAGGACAACGGCATCAAGTTCTTCGGCCCCGACGGCTTTAAGCTGTCGGACGGTGCCGAGTTGGAGATCGAGGCGCTGGTGGAGGCCGGGGTCGAACCGGCCCAGGCTGTCAATATCGGCCGTGCCAAGCGGATCGATGATGCCCGGTTCCGCTATGGCGAGCGGGTCAAAAGCTCCTTGCCGCGCAATCTGGGCCTCAATGGCCTGAAGGTGGTGATCGACTGTGCCAATGGCGCGGCGCACCGGACCGCGCCCGAGGTCCTGTGGGAACTGGGGGCTGAGGTGATCCCGGTGGGGGTGGCGCCGGATGGTCTGAACATCAACCGCGGCTGCGGTTCGACCCATCCGCAGGCCGCGGCTGAGGCGGTGGTGGCACATGGCGCGCATGTCGGGATCTGCCTGGACGGCGATGCCGACCGGGTGATCCTGATCGATGAGACCGGCACCGTGGCGGATGGCGACCAGCTGATGGCGCTGCTGGCCAGCCGCTGGGCGGAGGATGGCCTGCTGACCGGCGGGGCGCTGGTTGCAACCGTGATGTCGAACCTCGGGCTTGAGCGTTTCCTGGAGGGCAAGGGCCTGGGGCTGGAGCGCACGGCTGTGGGCGACCGCTATGTGGTGGAACGGATGCGCGAAGGCGGGTTCAACCTGGGCGGCGAGCAATCCGGCCATATCGTGATGAGTGACTATGCCACCACTGGCGACGGGCTGATGGCGGGGCTGCATTTCCTGGCGGCGATGGTGCAGACCGGCCAGAAGGCCTCCGCGCTGGCGCATCAGTTCGAGACCGTGCCGCAGCGGCTGCGCAACGTGCGGTTCCAGGCGGGCCAGGTGCCGCTGGAGGATGCGCGTGTGCAGGAGGCGATTGCCGCGGCTGAGAAGATGCTGGACGGCCAGGGGCGCCTCTTGATCCGCAAGTCCGGCACCGAGCCGCTGGTGCGGGTGATGGCCGAAAGCGAAGACGCAGAAGTGATGACGCTGGCGGTCGACAGTGTTGTTGCCGCGGTTGAGGCGGCTGTCGCGGAGTAACTGAAGGGGGCGTTTAGCCCCCTTTGCCGAACAGGCGGCTGAGCCTGCCGAACTGGCTAAGGCCAAGGCCGCCCAGGATCAGAACCATTGCCAGCAGCATCGAGGGCGGCAGTTCCTCGCCCAGGAACACCGCCCCCAGCACCACCGCCCAGACCGGCACCTGGTAATTGGTGAGGGTCATGAAGGTCGGCCCTGCCTCGCGCACCACGATGACGCGCAGGAGATTGGCGGCGGCGGTCGGGATCAGGCCTAGGATGGCGGCGATCAGCAGCGTCCGCGTGTCCGGCATCACCGGCGGGCCTTCGGCAATCCAGGCGGCCGGAAAGATGATGAAACAGCCGATCACCAAAAAGATTGCAGCCAGCCCGACCGGGTCGGCGGGCGGCAGGCGGCGGGTCAGGATGGAACTGACGGAGTAGCAGGCCGCCGCTGACAGGCAGGCAGCGCGGCCATAGGCTTCCAGCTGGGCGCCGCTCGTCTCAAACGCCTTGCCGCCGATCAGCAGTGCGACCCCGGCAAAGCCGATGCAGAAACCGATGAGGCGGCGCAGGGTCATCTGCTCCCCGGGCACAAAGACATGCGCCAAGGGCAGCACCATCAGCGGGATTGCCGCCATGCTGACACCGGTGAAGCCGGAGGAGACATGCTGCTGGCCCCAGTTGATCAGCATGAAGGGCAGGGCGGTGCTGAGGATGCCGATCAGGATCAGCGAGGGCCAGTTGGCCTCGCCCCGGAACAGCTTGAACCCGCGCCACCCCCAGACCGCACAGAGCAGGAGCGCAGCAAAGCCGATCCGGCTGGCCGCCAGCCAGAATGGGGTGGTTCCCTCCAGCGCCAGCTTGATCAGCAGAAAGGTTCCGCCCCAGACAAAGCCCAGGGTGGCAATCATCAGCCAGTAGCGCGGGGCGATATCGGGCATGGGGTCCTCGTGCCGGGTCTCCGCGCGACAAGACCCCGCCGGGCGGGCGGGGTCAATGGCAATTGCTTTGTTACCGATCGAAGTGTTTGCTCTCAGGCAGTGCGCGGGCGGCGGTTGCGGCTGAGGAGGAGGCCGCCGAGGATCAGTGCAAGGGCGGCAAACAGCTGCGGCGGCAGGGTTTCGCCCAGGAGGGCGGCGCCGAAGATCACCGACCAGACCGGCACCTGGTAGTTCACGGTGGACAGGAATGCCGGGCCTGCGCTGCGGGCGACTTGCACAAGCAGCACCTGGGCGAGGGCGGTGGGCAGCAGGCCAAGGTAGATAACGGCACCAAGCGGCAGGACGGCGGGCAGCTCCGGCACGCCCTCGGCCCAGAGCGCGGCGGGGGTCATCATGGCGGCCCCGCAGAGGAGAGCGGCGGCGGAGAGCGACAGCATGTTCACCTGCGGGCAGAGCCGGGTGATGATCGAGCCTATGGCGTAGCACAGAGAGGCGCCAAGGCAGGCAAGGCGGGCCAGCGATTCAAAGTCGGACCCGGCAGAGCGGAAGGCGTCGAGCCCGATCAGCACCACCACACCGGCAAAGCCGATCAGGAAGCTGATGGTGCGGCGCAGGGTCATATGCTCACCCGGCACCAGCAGATGCGCCAGCGGCAGCACAAACAGCGGCACCACCGCCATGCAGACCCCGGCAAAGCCGCTGGCCACATAGGTCTGCCCCCAGCTGAGCAGGGTGAAGGGCAGGGCGTTGGTGAAGAACCCCATGCCGAAGGCGCAGGCCCAGATGATGCGGCCCTCGCGGGAACGCGGGGACGGCAGGCAGATGCCCATGGCATAGACCACGCTCAGGAGACACAGCGCGCCGATGGAGATCCTGAGCGCGGCGATGGTCATTGGCGGGAAGCCCCGCAGCGCCAGCGACACCGCCATGAAGGAGGCGCCCCAGATCACACCGAGGAGCAGGAGCTTGGCCCAATTTGCGGCGCCGGGGGAGTCTGGCATCGGATACCCTCAATGAAACAAATGAAAAAGGGCGCCCCGAAACGGAGCGCCCTGCAGAGGTAAGGTCAGCGGAGGATTCCGCGGGCGCCTTAGTTCTTCTCTTTGTCGACCATCTTGCCGGCCGAGATCCACGGCATCATGCCGCGCAGCTTGGCGCCGGTTTCTTCGATCAGGTGCTCGTCGTTGGCACGGCGGGACGCCTTCAGGGTCGGCTGGCCAACCTGGTTTTCCAGCATGAAGTCGCGGACGAATTTGCCCTGCTGGATGTCTTCCAGAACCGCTTTCATGCGGGCTTTGGTTTCGTCGTACTTCAGGATGCGCGGGCCGGTGACGTACTGGCCGTACTCGGCGGTGTTGGAGATCGAGTAGTCCATGTTGGCGATGCCGCCTTCATAGATCAGGTCAACGATCAGCTTCACTTCGTGCAGGCACTCGAAGTAGGCCATTTCCGGGGCATAGCCGGCTTCGACCAGGGTCTCGAAACCGCAGCGGATCAGCTCAACCAGGCCGCCGCACAGAACCGCCTGCTCGCCGAACAGGTCGGTTTCGCACTCTTCGCGGAAGTTGGTTTCGATGATGCCGGAGCGGCCGCCGCCGATGGCGGAGCAGTAGGACAGGCCGGTTTCCAGCGCTTTGCCGGTGGCGTCGGTGTGAACCGCGACCAGGCAGGGCACGCCGCCGCCTTTGGTGTATTCGCCGCGCACGGTGTGGCCCGGGCCCTTGGGCGCCATCATGATGACGTCGACGCCTTCTTTCGGCTCAATCAGGCCGAAGTGCACGTTCAGGCCGTGGGCGAATGCGATGGCTGCGCCCGGACGGATGTTGTCGTGGACGTATTTCTTGTAGGTCTCAGCCTGCAGTTCGTCGGGCATGGTGAACATGATCACGTCGCACCAGGCGGCAGCTTCTGCAATGCCCATGACCTGCAGGCCTTCGCCTTCGGCCTTCTTGGCGGAGGGGGAGCCTTCGCGCAGAGCAACGACAAGGTTCTTGGCGCCGCTATCGCGCAGGTTCAGCGCGTGGGCGTGGCCTTGGGAGCCATAGCCCAGAATGGCCACTTTCTTGTCCTTGATCAGGTTCACATCGCAATCGCGGTCGTAATAAACGCGCATGATCCACGTCCTTTCGTTTGGTGTTTGAGGGCATCATAGGCATGTGGGCGGGGAAGGCGATTGCTGTTGCGCATGAAATTCACAGTTTCTTTGCGGTAGTCATTCGTCGATTTGACTGATAGTGAATAAATCATGCTTGATGATCTGGACCGGCGCATTCTGCGCTATATGCAAAGCGACCCGGAGCAATCGATTCCGGATCTGGCCGAACGGCTGGGCCTCAGCGCGTCGCGTCTGTCGCGGCGGCTGGAGAAGCTGCGGGAGGGCGGCGTAATCCTCGGCCAACGGGCCGTGATCGACTGGCGGGCCCTGGGGTATGAGGTGGAGGTGTCGCTGCGGGTGACGCTGGACAAGACCAACCCGCGCGCCTTTGACGAGTTCATCGAGGCGGCCCGCGGCATTGCCGAGGTGATCGAGATCCAGACCTTTCTGGGCCAGGTCGATGTGCGGCTATCGGTGATCGCGCGGGACATGCCGCATTATCAGCAGATCTACCGCGCCGCCATTTTGAACCTGCCGCATATCACCGATATCGAAGCGCTGATGCATGTGGCGCGGATTAAGTCGGATGAGGTGCTGCCGGTATGAGCGCGCTGGATGATCTGGACTTTGCCATCCTGCGGGCGCTGTCGGAGGATGCAACGCTGTCCGCTGGGGCGCTGGGGCGGCAGCTGGGGTTGAGTCAACCGGCCACCTGGCGGCGGATCAAGCGGCTGCAGGAGGCGGGGATCATCGCGGGCCGCAGGCTGGAACTGGACAAGGAGAAGCTGGGGTTTGGCGTCACCGTCTTTTTGGGCGTGAAGCTCGCCACCAAAGGCCGGGTGTCCCTGGAGGATTTTGAGCGTGCGGTGTCTGCCATTCCCGAGGTGCAGACGGTGGAGCATGTGCTGGGCATGTATGACTACCGCCTGCGGGTGACGGCGCGGGACATTTCCGATTTTGAACGGGTGCTGCGGCGCCGGGTGATGACCCTGCCAGGGGTGGGGAATGTTGAGGCCAATGTGCTCTTGAGCGAGGAGCGCAGGCCGGGGCCGCTGGGGTGATGGGGCGACGGGATCTGCAAGGCAAGAACGGAAAGCCGGTGAAGGCGACACTGCCGGCGGATCATGAATTCGCGGAACTGATTGCGGAAGCCTACAGGGTTTTTGCGGCACCCAAGCCCGCGGAGACTGGCGTCTGCAAGGGGTGCTGCATGGATCCAAGCATCGAGGCAGATTTCCTGGTGCCCGATATTGCGGACCTGCCGCTGCACTTTCTGCAGGACTGGTATTTTGCCGCCGTGTCCGATGCCTTCGGTCAGAACATCTGGCGTTACCTGCTGCCGAGGGTTCTGGAGGTGCTCGCCAGCGGAGAGGAGCTGGCCTATGTCGGGCTCGAGGTCAGCCTGAACCGGTTTCCAACCGGAGACGCTGCGCGCTGGAAGGCAGCGGAGTGGGCGGTGCTCGACAAGTTCCAGCGGATGTATCTGGACTGGGCTGTCCGGCAGGGCGAGGACTGCCTGGATGATGTGCTGTGCATGTTCGGGATCGCCGGATGGAGGCTGGAGGATTTGTTCGCGCAGGTGCTGGACATTCCGGCAGAGACGCTTGCGGAGAGACTGTGGCGTGACTGGTGCATCGGGCGCCCGTCCATCTGGATCACGGCGTTCTGGGACAATGGCGGAAATTCTGCGGCCTTTGCCTTTTACACCTCGCCGGTGCTTTACTGGCGGATGGCAGATCTGGCTTTGGATGACCGTACCCGGCCGGAGATCGCTGAAAAGGCGCTGGCGGTGGCAGGGGTGATCGAGCAGGCGGTGGCCTGGGACGCCGGCGGCTGAGGCGCGATTGCGCCGGATGGGCGCGCCGCAGCGGAGTGTTTGTTGCCGATCAGAAACCCGCTTGGCGCAAATGCGGGTGTTTTCTGTCGTGCTTGGGCTGTCTTTTCCTTTGCGTTTCGCCAGTATCCCCCTTCGGAGAATAGCGGCGGCGCTGTATGCCATTGTAGGCTTTGCCAAAGCCTGCGGCACCGGCTAGCCGTTAGTAAAGGAAGACAAGGGAGGCCCAGATGGCACTGCTCGATACCGTGGACCCGCAGGGTCTGGATGAATTTTCGGTGGTTTTCACCGACCGCTCGCTGAACCATATGTCCAAGACATTCCAGCAGGTGATGCTGGATATCAACGCGATGCTGAAAGAGGTCTATAACGCCGAGGCCGTAGCGCTGGTGCCCGGCGGCGGGACCTATGCGATGGAGGCGGTGGCGCGCCAGTTTGCCTGCGGCGCCAATGCGCTGGTGGTGCGCAATGGCTGGTTCTCCTACCGCTGGAGCCAGATTTTCGAGGCAGGCGGCTTCACCGCGTCCTCCACCGTGATGAAGGCGCGCCGCACCGGCAATGAGAGCATCTCTCCGTTTGAGCCCGCGCCGATTGCGGATGTGGTGGCTGCGATTCACGAGCAGAAGCCCGATATCGTTTTTGCCCCGCATGTGGAAACCGCGGCAGGTGTGATCCTGCCGGACGACTATGTGACCGCCATGGCCGCAGCCGCGCATGAGGTTGGCGCGCTGATGGTGCTGGACTGCATCGCGTCGGGCTGTGCCTGGATCGATATGAAGGCAACCGGTGTCGACGTGCTGATCTCTGCCCCGCAAAAGGGCTGGAGCGCCTCGCCCTCGGCTGGTCTGGTGATGTTCTCAGAGCGTGCGCTGGCGCGGCTGGAAGAGACCTCGTCCGACAGCTTTGCCATCAACCTGAAGCAGTGGCGCACCATCATGAAGGCGTATGAGGATGGCGGCCACGCCTATCACGCGACCATGCCGACCGATGCGCTGAAGGCCTTCCGGGACACCATGCTGGAGACCAAGGAATACGGCTTCGATAGGCTGCGCGATGCGCAGTGGGCGCTGGGCAACGGCGTACGGGCCATGCTGAAAGAGAAAGGCATCACTTCGGTGGCTGCGGACGGCTTTGGCGCGCCGGGCGTGGTGGTCAGCTACACCAGCGATCCGGACGTGCAGAACGGCAAGAAGTTCCTGGCGCTGGGCACTCAGATTGCCGCCGGCGTGCCGCTGCAGTGCGATGAGCCTGCCGATTTCCGCACCTTCCGTCTGGGTCTGTTCGGCCTGGACAAGCTCTATGACGTGGATGCCACCATTGCGCGGCTGAAAACCGTCGTGGATCAGGTGCTTTAACGCAAGATCCGGACTGGGCTGCGCAAGGGAATATTGCTTGTGCGGCCCAGCCCGTGGCGCAGGGTGAGCCAGATCACCCCGAGGCTGATTGCCAGCCAAACTCCGCCCCACAGCATGGTTGCGCCGCCGAACTCCTCGGCCATCATCCGCGCGTCGGATCGCAGGTAGGACCGCGCAATGGTGTCGTCCCAGAGATCAAGCGGCGCGTAGATCATGCTGCTGACCCCGATCACCCTCAGGATCATGTCGTTGATGTTCAGGCTGAGGTACCGCGACGCGGCCAGCATCAGCGCGCCGGTGGCAAAGGTGAAGCCGAGCGCAAAGAGATCCCGGACATAGAAAGCTGCAACAGCGAGGGTGATTGCGCCGAAGACGGCAAGCACCTTGCGGTCCCAATCGGTGCGCAGGGCAATCACGAACAGGGCCGCGCCGATCAGCAGTGAGCCGGTGTAGCCAGCCGTGAGCGTCAGGAACCGGCTGCCGCCGCGCGAGACCACCCTGCCGCCCTCGTAGGGGTCTATGGTCAGGCTGACCACATCGCCGCCGGTGAGCAGGGTTGCTGCTGCGTGCGACAGCTCATGCAGGAATACGGTCAGGATCCGCAGCGGGAGCAGTGCCGGGGTCTGCCAGAGAACAGCAATGGCCAGGGTCAGGCAGAGAAGCTGCCAGTGGCCTTTCACAAAGCGTCCGGCAGCCTGCATCCTATTTAACACCCAGCCCCATCTGCATCAGCGTCTTGCGCACCGGCGCCAGGGAATAGAGCGCGTTGAGGCCAAAGGCGCGCAGGTCGCGCAGCGGACGGGGGGACAGCATCGAGGTGCGGTTCAGCAGGTCGATGCCCTTCACGCGCAGCAGGATCTCGTTGTGGCGGGCCTTGTGGTAGGCGGCCAGCATCTGCGCATCGCCTAAGGCTTCGGGGCGGGCTTCGGCCAGGTCCAGCAGGCTGCGCAGATCGCCCAGGGACATGTTCAAACCCTGGGCGCCGATCGGCGGCACCACATGGGCGGCTTCGGCCATCAGCGCCAGCCGCTCGCCGTTCAGCCGCTCTGCCGATTGGCTGATGATCGGCCAGATGGTGCGGCGCGAGGCCAGTTTCAGATCGCCGAACAGCCCGCAGCTGCGCTCGGTCATCGCGGCCTCAAAGGCGGCGGGTTCCAGGTTCAGCAGTTCCTGCGCCTTGGGGCCGCGCTCCATCCAGACAATGGCGGAGGACGGCTGGCCCTGGTAGTCGGGCAGAGGCACCAGCGTGAACGGCCCGCCGGAGCGGTGGATCTCGGTCGAGACGTTTTCATGCGGCACCGGATGGGTGACGGCAAAGGCCAGCGCCTTTTGCCCGTAACGGGTGGTTTTCACCGGAATGCCTGCGGCCTCGCGCATGGGGGAATTGCGGCCGTCACAGGCCACTACCAGTTTTGCGGTCACCTGGGTGCCGTCGCTGAGGGAGACGCGCGCCTCATCGGTGCGGGTGAACAGGCCCGTGGTGCCGGTGCCGAAACGCAGGTCGACGTTCGGCAGTTCTGCCAGCCGGGCAATCATCTCGCGCCGCAAGAGCCAGTTGGGCAGGTTCCATCCGAACGGCTGGTCCGAGATGTCGGCGGCATTGAAGTCCTTGACCACCCGCGGTTCGGGCCGGGCGCCGCCCGCATCGACGATGCGCATGATCTGCAAGGGGGCGGCGTGGTCCGCCAGACGCGCCCAGATCCCGCAGCGCTCCAGCAGCGCCTGGGCCGGTTGCAGAAAAGCGGTGGTGCGCAGGTCGGAGCCTTCGGCGTCGCGTTCGGTGACCGGCGGGGCCGGGTCGGCGCAAATGACGCTGAAGCCTTGGGAGGCAAAGGCTGCGGCTGCGGTCAGTCCCGCAATGCCGCCGCCGGAAATCAGGATGTCGCAGGTCTCGCCCATGGTTTCAGCCCTCCGTTGTTGCCCTGAAATAGGCCCTGACGGAGGGGGAAGACAAGCGGCAACCTGCCGCGCGGGGAATTAGCCGCGGGTGATGGACAGCAGTACCAGGAACATCACCGGCACCATGCACAGCGCCGGGATGTAGAGGCCCGGAATGCCGAACAGCAGGATGGAGCAGCCCCAAAGGCTGACAAAGGTTGCCAGGGCGTAGCCGATGTTCTCTTCGGGGCCGTAAGCGACCTCCTTGAAGATCCGTCCCAGCAGCGGCACGGCAAACAGGATGCGCTGCCACAGGGTCAGGCGGGCGGGGAGGGTGTATGCGCTCATCGGGTGGTCTCCTGCGTGTGGGTTCGCGGCGCATATAGGGAGGAAAACATGCAGCAAACAGGTATATTTTGACGCAGTTGCGAAGTTTTGCCGGAATGCAATGGCACACATTCCGCGTTGCGGCAAACGGCTGCGTAAAAGCGTCCCGGCGCTGGTTCCGGGGTCAGGTCAGGGCGGCGAGAAATCCGGCCAGATCGTCCGAGTGATGATGGATATGGTCCGCCTGGACCGGCTCCGGCGCCACATGCACGGTGCGCATGCCCATTTCATGCGGGGCGGCCAGATTGCGCGGGTCGTCCTCGAACATGGCGGCCTGCTGCGGGGCGATCCCGGCGCGGGTAAACACCCGGTCAAAGGCGCGGCGTTCGGGCTTGGGGTGGTAGTCCGCGTGTTCGACACCGTAAACGTCATCGAACAGTCCGGACAGCCCGCGCGCGGCCAGCACCCGCTCCGCATAGGGGGCAGAGCCGTTGGTATAGACGATCTTCTTGCCTGGCAGGTTGCGGATCGCGGCCGCCAGCGGAGCGTCCTCTTCCAGGTGGTCCATCGAGATGTCGTGCACCGCAACCAGATAGGGGTCCGGGTCCAGATCGTGCTCGCGCATCAGCCCTGCCAGGGTGGTGCCGTGCTCGCGCCAGTAATGGCTGCGCAGGCGGTCGGCCTCGGCCTTGTCCACCTTGAGCGCGTCCATCACATAGGCGGTCATCTTGACCTCGATCTGGTCGAACAGCCGTGCGGAGGGGTGATAGAGGGTGTTGTCGAGATCGAACACCCATTGGCGGACGTGGGAAAAGGCGTGTTTGGGCATGGTGCCGAAGTAGGGATCCCAAGCGGCATTTGCAATCAAAAGCGCATTTTGCCTGCGGGTTTTCAGCGCGTTGGCGCCATCAGGGTTGATTGCTGGGGGATGCACTGTAGAGATTGTCGGATCAAAATAGACAGGGACGACCATGAGCCAGAGCCGCAGCAACCAGAAAGATGCCTATGCGCTGATCCTAGAGGCCATCGACTCGGGGATCTACAAACCGGGTGACCGGCTGGTGGAAAGCGATCTGGCGGAACGCTTTGGTGTGTCGCGCACCCCGATCCGCGAGGCGCTGCAGCGGCTGGAGACGCAATCGCTGCTGGAGCGTGACGGGCGGTCGCTGATCGTCGCCTCGCTGGATCACAACCAGATGGCGGAGCTGTATGTGGTACGGCGCGAGCTGGAGGGGCTGGCGGCCCGGCTGGCGGCGCGCCATGCCACCGAGGAAGAGATCAAGGTGCTGAAGGAGATGGTTGAGTCCGACGACAAGCTGATCGGCGATCCGACGGCGCTGTCCAAGGCGAACCGCCGGTTCCATGAGCAGATCCACCTGGCCTCGCACAACCGCTATCTGGTGCAGCAGCTGGATCTGGTGCACCGGACGATGGCGCTGATGGCCACCACCTCGCTGGCGGCCGAGGGCCGCAGCGAGATTGCCCAGTCCGAGCACAAGGGCATTGTCGACGCAATCAGCCGCCGCGACGAGGCGGCGGCGGGCGAGGCTCTGAAGGAGCACATCTCGATTGCCTTCATGACCCGGCTGAAGCAGGACGCCAGCGGGCGGGGATAACCCGCCAGAGCCAGCGCCGGCGCCTGGGCCGGGCTGCCGGTTTGATGCCGTGGGCCGTCTTGTCCCAGAAATACGGGCGGGCCAGCAGTTCATGCGCCGCCTTGGCAACAGCGATGGCCCCCATCGGGAAGTAGAGGATCATCGCCGGCGCCCAGGCGGCCAGCCAGGGCCGCCCCATGGCAAAGGCCGCAGTGATGCTGATCACCAGCCCCAGCCCTTCAAAGAGCACCAGCGTGGCCGCCGCCAGCGTCAGCAGCTGCGGCGGCAGGCTTTCGGCGCCAGGGTGCGGCAGGCCCAGGGTAAACAGCCAGAACGACCAGAGCACGGGGGCAAACAGAAACTGCCCGATTGTGCCCAGAAAGAAGGCCTGAAAGCCCAGGAAGCGCTTCCAGCCCAGATCCGCCAGCAGCCGCAGCGGCTGGCGCATATGCACCAGGTAGGTCACCATGAAGCCCTTGAGCCAGCGCGAGCGCTGCCTGATCCAGGGCCAGGGGCGCCAGTTTGCCTCCTCATAGGTGGTGCTGGGCAGCATTTCGGTGCGGTAGCCCGCCCGGTACAGGCGGACGCCCAGATCGGCGTCCTCGGTCACGTTGTGGGCATCCCAGCCGCCCAGTTCTTCCAGCACCTCGCGGCGCACGAACATTGTGGTGCCGCCCAGGGGCACCACCAGGCCAAGCCGGGCAATGCCATCCAGGACGATGCGGAACCAGCTGGCATATTCCAGTGTGAAGCAGCGCGAAATCCAGTTGGTGCCCGGATTGTAGTAGTCCAGCACCCCCTGAAAGCAGGCAGTGCGCTTCCCGGCGGAGGCGAAGGCCTGCGCCACCCGGTTCAGCTGGTCTGTCTGGGGCGCGTCCTCGGCATCCCAGACCCCGATGATGTCGCCCCGGCAGAAGTTCAGCGCATAATTCATCGCCCGCGGTTTGGTGGTCAGCCCGCCATAGGCCGGGACCTCCACCACCCGGATCCACGGCGGCAGGCGGGTGTTCTCCAGGGCGGCCCGGGTGACGCTGTCGTGCTCCTCCAGCACCAGGATCACGTCCGTCTGCGCCCGCGGGTAGCTGAGTTTCCGGATCCGGGCAAGCAGCGCATGGCTGATCTCGGCCTCCCGGTAGAGCGGCACCAGGATCGAAATCATGGGGCAAGAGGGGCGGGCGGGGGAGGCCGACGCCGGCGCAGCGGATGTCCTCTCTGCCCGCGCCTGCCAGTAAGAGGCGAGCCCGAAAAGCTTGAGCGCCGTGAACAAAAATACGGTCAGCAGGGCGATTGCACTGAGGGCGGCGGGAAGTGCTGCCGGCGCGTGCCAGGCCAGATAGAGCGCCGGGGCCGTCAAGGCGGCCAGCAGAGCGCGGCCCCGGGGCGGCCGCAAGGAGCGGCAGCTCAGGCGCGGGGGCACGCTGCAGCTTGCCTGCCGCACCAGCGCCGGGCTGAAGTGAGCTGTCAGCAGCGCCGTGATTTGCGCTTCGCTGGCCAGAACAGGCGTGATCCGTTCGAAATTGTCCTGCAGCTCCTGCTGCAGGGTTTCAAACCGGTCGGGGTGGGCTACGGCCAGGGTGACGGTCCGGCCCAGCTGCATCCAGGGAACAGCGCAGTGGCGCAGCCAGAACGCTGCGGGTTTGCAGGCGAGCAGCCGCGCATTGGCCATTTGGCCGGACAGGTCGGCGCGGGGCATCCGGTACTGGCTGGACAATGTGTCCTGAACCCGGTCTTCGCTGGCCAGGCCTTCGGCGACCAGCACCCGGCCAAGCGCGGCCCCCTGATGCTGGCGCAGCACCAGCGCCTTCATCATGCTGCTGCTGTCCACCGGTGGCAGAGCACCAGAGGCCCTGCCCTGCTGCGGGGGCTTTCCATGCTGCGGCAGACGGAACTGCCGCAGCGGCTTTGACACAATACCCATCGCCTGCCCGCAACACTGAAACCAGAGGCGCTCAGGCTGGCGGTCGGGGGTTAAGAGTTGGTAAACGCGGCATTAACCATGCCGCCCGGGCGGCATGGTTAACTGATTTTTTACGCGGATTTGCGCTCTGCCATTGCGTCGGCAAAGCGCTCGAACAGGTAGAAGCTGTCCTGCGGGCCGGGGCTGGCTTCAGGGTGATGCTGCACCGAGAAGACCGGCTTGCCGGTGATGCGGATGCCGCAGTTGGAGCCGTCGAACAGCGAGACATGCGATTCTTCGACGCCCTCCGGCAGGGTCTGCGCATCCACCGCAAAGCCGTGGTTCATCGAGGTGATCTCCACCTTGCCGGTGGCATGCTCCTTGACCGGGTGGTTGGCACCGTGGTGGCCGTGGTTCATCTTGACGGTCTTGGCGCCCAATGCCAGCGCCAGCATCTGGTGGCCAAGGCAGATGCCAAAGACCGGCAGGTCCGCTTTCAGAACGTCCTGGATCATCGGCACCGCGTATTCGCCGGTGGCAGCCGGATCGCCCGGGCCGTTGGACAGGAACACGCCGTCGGGGTTGTGCGCCAGAACTTCCTCGGCCGTTGCAGTGGCGGGCAGCACGGTCACGTCGCAGCCCGCGGAGGCGAGGCAGCGCAGGATGTTGCGCTTGGCGCCGTAGTCGACCGCCACAACCTTGTGCTTGGGGGCTTCCTGGCGGGCATAGCCGTCCGGCCAGGCCCAGCGCATCTCGTCCCAGCGGTAGCTTTGCGCGCAGGTCACGTCCTTGGCCAGATCCAGGCCGACGAGGCCGGACCAGCCGCGGGCCCTGGCGACCAGCGCCTCGACGTCGAAGTTGCCTTCGGGGTCATGCGCCAGCGCCACATGCGGCGCGCCTTGCTGGCGGATCGCGCGGGTCAGGCGGCGGGTGTCGATGCCGCCGATGGCGATGCGGCCGGTGCGGGTCAGCCAGTCCTTCAGCTCTTCGGTTGCGCGCCAGTTGGAGGCCAGGGTCGGATCCCATTTCACCACCATGCCTGCGGCAACCGGATCGCCGGTCTCGTCATCTTCCGGGGTGACGCCGGTGTTGCCGATGTGCGGGAAGGTGAAGGTCACGATCTGGCCCGCATAGGAGGGGTCTGTCATGATCTCCTGGTAGCCGGTCATCGCGGTGTTGAAGCAGAGCTCGGCCACGGTGTTGCCGGTCGCGCCGAAACCGGTGCCGTAAAAGACGGTGCCATCAGCGAGCGCCAGGCATGCGGTGGGCTTGGTCGGGGCGGAAGCGGCCATTGCGCGAGTCTCCATGCGGGTAAAATTCATGGGCTTGTAAGGGGAGCGCCCATGCGGGTCAAGCCTGCAAGGGGCGGGCAGGCTGACGCGGGGTCCGGAATTGAAAGTTTACTGAAAACTTGCGCAGAAGCGCCGGAATGGATAACCATCGGTGTCCGGCAACCATGGGGATGCTTTTGCATATGGATACGCGCACTCGGGTCAATCAGGCCCTGAAGCAGGCGATGAAAGACAAGGCCGCCGCCCGGCTGGCCACGCTGCGGCTGATCAATGCCGCCATCAAGGACCGCGAGATCGCGGCCCGTGCCGATGGCGAGGAAACCAGCATCGGCGACGGCGAAATCCTTGCCATTCTCGGCAAGATGACCAAGCAGCGCAAGGAAAGCGCCCGCGCCTATGAGGAAGGCGGGCGGCTGGATCTGGCGGAGCGGGAACTGGGCGAGATCAGTGTGATCGAGGAGTTCCTGCCGCAGCAGCTGAGCGACGAGGAAGCGTCCGAGGCGGTGAAGGCCGCGGTGGCGGAAACCGGCGCCGAATCGATTCGCGACATGGGCAAGGTGATGGCTGCGCTGAAGGCGAAATACACCGGCCAGATGGATTTCGGCAAAGCCGGGCCGATGGTCAAGGATCAGCTCTGCAGCAAAGGCGATTGCTGATCCGCTGCTGCCAAGCGGATACCGCGCTGGCGCGCGGTGCCTGCGGCGCGAGTATTTGAAGAATGATGAAGAGAGGCCCGCAGCGCGGGCCTTTTTCATGCCTGCTGCACGGACAGGGCGTCTTTCAGGTCGCCGTAGAGCGCCACCCGTTCCTCTTCTGACAGGAAGGCGCCGATCTCCACTTCGCGGCCGCCGCCCTGCAGGGTGACGTAGTGGGGCACCGGGCCGTCATGGTCGTGCATCTCCACGCGGGTCCAGTAGCGGTTGCAGTGCCAGCTTTGGCGGCCCCCGTCCGGGTTGATCCGCTCCAGCCGGGCTTCCTTGGCTGTGAGGGTCAGCACTTCGAGAATCTGGTGGTCGCGGCGGCTGCGGTCCAGCGCCCATTTCATGCCGAACAGCGCCAGCAGCAGGAAGGGCAGCAGGCCCCAGAGCAGGAAGGATCCCAGGAGCGGCACCAGCGGCACGCAGATCAGAGCGGCAGTGAGGCCAATGAAGCGCACGTAGCCCTTGGGCGGCAGCGACTGGTGCGGCCAAAGGTGCAGTTCGCGCTCGGCGCCGGCCTGCGGGCGGGTCCAGGTGTAGGGCATTGGTTCGGGCCTGCTGGGGAGGGAAGCTCTTGTTCAAAGAATGTGCCGGAAGGGCGGAATGTCCACTGCGGCTGTTCCGCCCGTCAGGAGGGCAAGAAAAAGGCCCCGGAGCATCAGCGCCGGGGCCTTTTCGCTATGTCAGGATCCGGACCCGCTTAGTGCGAATGCGAGCGGTCCCAGTCTTCCTGCTTGGGCAGGATTTCGAAGGTGTGCTCCGGCGGCGGAGAGGGCAGGGTCCACTCCAGGGTGTCCGCGTATTCGTTCCAGTAGTTGTTCTGGGTGACGCGGGCGCCGCGCAGCAGCGAATAGATCACCACGCCGAAGAACAGCAGGAACGAGGCAAAGGACAGGAACGCGCCGTAGGACGAGATCTTGTTCCAGTAGGCGAAGCCTTCCGGGTAGTCGATGTAGCGGCGCGGCATGCCCTGACGGCCCAGGAAGTGCTGGGGGAAGAAGGTCAGGTTGGCGCCGATGAAGAACATCCAGAAGTGGATCTGGGCACCCAGTTCGTTGTACTGGCGGCCGGTCATCTTGCCGAAGTAGAAGTAAACGCCCGAGAAGATCGCGAACACCGCGCCCAGCGACATCACGTAGTGGAAGTGCGCCACAACGTAGTAGGTGTCGTGATAGGCACGGTCAACGGCAGCCTGGCTCAGCACCACGCCGGTCACACCGCCGACGGTGAACAGGAACAGGAAGCCGAAGGCAAACATCATCGGCGCTTTGAACTCGATCGAGCCGCCCCACATGGTGGCGATCCAGGAGAACACTTTCACGCCGGTCGGAACCGCAATCACCATGGTCGCCAGCATGAAGTAGGCCTGCTGGTTCAGCGACATGCCGACGGTGTACATGTGGTGCGCCCACACGACAAAGCCCAGAACGCCGATCGCGATGATCGCCCAGACCATCGGCAGGTAGCCGAAGACGGGTTTGCGCGCGAAGGTGGCGATGACGTGGGAGATGATGCCGAAGCCGGGCAGGATCACGATGTACACTTCCGGGTGGCCGAAGAACCACAGGATGTGCTGGTACAGGATCGGGTCGCCGCCGCCGGCTGCATCAAAGAAGGTGAAGCCGAAGTTGCGGTCCATCAGCAGCATGGTGATGGCGCCGGCCAGAACCGGCAGGGACAGCAGGATCAGCCAGGAGGTGACGAAGATCGACCAGGAGAACAGCGGCACCTTGAACAGGGTCATGCCCGGGGCGCGCATGTTCAGGAAGGTGGTGATCATGTTGATCGCACCCAGGATCGAGGAGGCGCCCGAGACGTGCACGGCGAAGATCGCCAGGTCCATCGAGTAGCCGCCTTCGTTCACGGACAGCGGCGGGTACAGAACCCAGCCGACGCCGGAACCCAGCTGGTCATTGCCGCCCGGGGAGACAACCGAGAGGACCGCCAGCGAGGTGCCTGCGACATACATCCAGAACGACAGGTTGTTCATCCGCGGGAACGCCATGTCCGGCGCGCCGATCTGCAGCGGCATGAAATAGTTGCCGAAACCGCCGAACAGGGCCGGGATCACCACGAAGAACATCATCAGGATGCCGTGGGCGGTGATCATCACGTTCCAGAGGTGGCCGTTCGGAGTACATTCCGCAGCGGCGTCTGCGAACAGGCGCGCGCCTTCCAGGCACATGTACTGAACGCCGGGATCCATCAGCTCCAGCCGCATATAGACGGTGAAGATGACGGAGATGAGACCTGCAATCGCCGAAACGATCAGGTAAAGAATGCCGATATCCTTATGGTTCGTGCTCATGAACCAGCGGGTGAAAAAGCTCCGCTCGTCCTCGTGGCCGTGACCATGAATGGCTGCGTCTGCCATTTAGGTGCCTCCTGCTGCATAACGAAAGGCCACCGGAGACGGACTCCGGGCGGCCTGGATTCCTTGCGAGTTTTAGTGTGGCCCGCCGGGGCCTTCAATGGCGGAGTTTGATCTGGATCAAGATTTATTGCCGCAGGGGCTTGAATGCCCTGGGATTTGCCGGGTTCTGGGCGCTTGACCTGAGGGCGGGGCGCGCGCACAACCGGGGAAATCCAGAACAAGGAGCCCGGACGCATGCCTGCCTATGACCCCGACAATATTTTTGCCAAGCTCCTGCGCGGCGAGATCCCCTCGACCCGCGTTTATGAGGATGACGATACCCTGGCTTTCATGGATATCATGCCGCGGTCTGACGGGCATCTGCTGGTCATTCCCAAGACGCCGTGCCGCAATATTCTGGATGCCAGCCCGGCGCAGCTGGCGGCGGTGATGCAGACGGTGCAGAAACTGTCGCAGGCGGTGATCACCGCGTTCGGCGCGGATGGGGTGACCGTGCAGCAGTTCAATGAGGCGGCTGGCGGGCAGGAGGTGTTCCACCTGCATATGCATGTTCTGCCGCGGCACGACGGCGACCGGCTGCGCCCGCCGGGAACCATGGGTGACATGGAGCTGATCCAGGCGCAGGCCGAAAAAATCCGGGCGGCGCTGGCCTAGAGCCGGCCTTTCCTGCCGGGCAGCATCTTTGGAAATGTGGAAACACCGCAGCCTGAACCTGCGGTGTTTTGGTATGCGAATTCATGCATTTGAAATAAATGTTGAATTTTAGTTGAATTTGATCATAGCTGTTTCGCAAATTGGTTGTAGGTCAGAGAGGGCGCCCGCGCCCAGGAGTTTGGGACCCCAAGAATTGGGGCACTCCGGCAGTTCATGCCAGCCCGGTTCCGGGCGGCATCTGCCGGGTATTTTCTGTTTACAGGCAGGCTGCCTGAAACATGCAGGCCAGAAGGCCTGCACTATCCCCTGCGCTTGCCGCGTGCTTGCCGGGTGCGGTGCTTCTTTGACTTCATAAGCTGTATTGGAGGGGCAGGGGTGACTCTCTTGAGCCATGGGCAGGCCTTGTCGCAGGACCAGGTCGTGGCCGCCATTTATGAAACGATGATCCGGCCGGAGCAATTCGACCGGTTCACGCCCGGTGCGCAGGACGGCCCGGGTGCGGCTGCTGCGCGCGGTGCGCCGCAAGGGCGGCCGAGGGCGGTCCCGTTTCTGCAGGCGCATTTTGCACGGGCGGCTGAAATTCAAGAGCAGCAGTGGCAGCGGGCAGGGCGTCCGCACCCCGGTGCCTATTCCGGCAACTGCAGCCGGTTCTGGCTGCTGGCGGAGGCGCGTGCGGATGGCGGCCTTCTGAACGCCTCGCAGCGGGCGGCGCGCCAATTGACCGGCACTGTGCCGCTGCCGGCGGCGCTGGGGCTGACGGAGGCGGCGGCTGAGCTGTGGCAAAGCTACCTTGAGGACGTGCGCTGCGGGGATTTTTCCTGGCGGGACGTGCTGCTGCTGGCTTCCCGCACCCCGGGCGAGCAGTTCCTGTGCCGCCCGGTGCGGCTGAGCGGTGCGGATGCGCCTGTTGCGGTTATGGCCGAACGGCTGGAAGGCGGGTGGACGGCAGAGGCGGCTGTCCCGGTTGCCGCAGCGCTGGGCCTGCAGGAGGCTGATTTTGCGGCTCTGAAAGATACGGCGGACAGCGCGGGCGGCAAGGTGGATGGCAGGCTGGAACAGGCTGCGGGCGAGGCCGGCGCGCCCGGCCCGGCAGAACTGATCCGGCTGGCGGTCTTTCTGATGAATGAACGCAGCCGGGACCTGGCCGTGTCCCGGGGCGAGGTGCTGCCGCCGTCCGGGACTTTTGAGGACAGCGCCGGCCGGCGCTCCCAGTACTTCCGTCTGGGGGCGGAAACCGGCCAGCCGGTGATTTTCGTGCATGGCATGCTGGACGGGATTGCGCCGCTGCAGCGCTTGCAGCCGCAGTTGCGGACTTTGGGTTTCAGGGTCTATGCACCGTTGCGCCGCGGCTATGGCGGTTCGGTGCCCCTGAAACGCGGAGAAGACCCCGCGGATGCCTTTGTGCGGCAGCTGATTGCGCTGATGGCGCATGAAAACCTGCAGCGTCCGGTGCTGCTGTGCCATCGCGGCGGCGCGCTTTACGGATTTATCGCAGCGAGCCGCCTGGACAGCAGGATTGCCGGCCTGGTGGCCGCCGCCTCAAACTGCGCCATCAGTTCGCCGCGGCAGTTTTCCGGCCTCAGCGGCTATGCATGGCTGGTTGCGCAGGCCGCCACCCGGGCCAATTGGCTGCTGCCTGTTCTGATGAGGGGCTGGGCGGCGGCGCTGCGCTGGTACGGGCACAAGACGCTGCTGCGGATACAGACCCGCAGCGGCAGCAAAGAGCGCGCGAGGCTGTCGCAACTGGACCTGTTGCAGCTGCTTCAGCAGAGCCAGGTGCTGTTCCAGGAGCAGGGCGGCGCGGGGTTCATGGCCGATGTGCAGATGCTGCGGCAGGGCACCCGGACCGGCATCCCGGCCCGGGTGCCGCGATCCGTGTTCGTTCACGGGGGAGAAGACCACGTCGCGCCGCTCTCTGTGGTCCGCGAGATGCTGAACGGGCTGCCGGACGCCCGGCTGTGCATCAGCCAGGAAGCGGGGGCGCTGCTGTTTTACAACTACCCGGAACTGGTGCTGACGGCGCTGCAGGATCTCACTTCTGCCTCCGATGGCTGAGGTCAGCTGCCGAAGACCTGCTCGAAACTGCGCCTCAGGGCGACATCCACGTCGGCCATGGTCACCGGCAGGCCCAGATCGACGAGACTGGTCACCCCGTATTCGGTGATCCCGCAGGGCACAATGCCGGTGAAGTGCTCCAGCTCCGGCTCGACGTTGATCGAGATGCCGTGAAAGCTGACCCATTTGCGCAGCCGGATGCCGATGGCGGCGATCTTGTCCTCAGCGGTGCTGCCCGAGAGGGTGAGGGGCTTTTCCGGGCGTTCGACCCAGACACCAACCCGGCCATCGCGGATATGGCCTTTGATGTTGAACTCATCCAGGGCGGCAATCACCCAGGTCTCCAGCTGCTGCACAAACCGGCGCACGTCGTGCCCGCGCGCGCCAACATTCAGCATCACATAGACCACGCGCTGGCCCGGCCCGTGATAGGTGTACTGGCCGCCGCGCTTGCTGTCGTAGACCGGGAAACGTTCAGGATCTGTCAGGTCTTCGCGCTTGGCCGAAGTGCCGGCCGTGTAAAGCGGGGGGTGTTCAACCAGCCAGATGCATTCCTCCGCCGATCCGGCGGCGATGGCGGCGGCGCGCTCCTCCATGAAGGCAACTGCTTGATCATAATCGACTAAACCGTCTGAAGTGATCCACTCAACCATGGCTGCTGCCGTCCTTTTCCATCCCGCCTGGGGCTTGCCGGCGGAATTGGCGGGAAAACCCTAGGTACTAACGCTGCCTGTGGAGTATCCTGATTCCGTAGCGAGTATCCATAGGGGGCGAGTATCATGTTTTCCAAGCCGCTCAAACCGGCCCTGACTGCCGCATTTCTGGCGACATCCGTAACCGGGCCTGCAGCCGCAGACGAATTGGGGGCCGCCATTGCCGGCGCCGTTATCGGCGGTGTTATTGTCAACGAAGTCCACAAGAACAAGCAGCGCCGCCGTGCCGCGACCACGTACCGGCGGGCGCCGACCTATTCGGCTGCGCGGGCTGAGAACCGCGAAACCCAGGTCGCGCTCAATTACTTCGGCTTCAACGCGGGCACACCGGACGGGGTGCTGGGGCGGCGGTCGCGCGCCGCGGTCACCCAGTACCAGGTGCACATGGGCTATCCGGCGACTGGTCATCTGGCCCCATACGAACGCACTTTCCTGGTCAGTTCCTATAACCGTGCCCAGGTGGGCGGCCCGCAGGTCATCAAGGCGATGCAAGGCCCGCAAGGGGTGCGCGGCGTGCTGCACACCTGGCGGGATGAGGCGGCAGGTATCCGTGCTCCGGGCAGCACCTATGCCAGCGGCGGCTATGGCGGTCTGCCGCCGGAAGTCAGCCACGCGGTGGATGAGATCGCCGCCAGCTCCGAGCCGACGGGGGAACAGCTGCTGCAGCGCACCGGTTTCATGCAGCTTGCCGACCTGAACGGGGACGGGCGCAACGACTATGTGCTGGATACCTCTGTTTCCGGCAGCTCGTTCTGGTGCGGTGCTTCCAACTGTTCGGTGATGGTCTTTGCCTCGACGCCGCAGGGATACCAGCGCAATGACTTCCTGGCCCGCGGCGTGACCCCGGCCAGCTTTGCCTGCCATCAGGGCACCTGCCGGATGACTGACACAGGAGCGGAGACGCCGGTGCAGGCGGCCCAGCAGAACCGCAGCACGGTCATGGCCTTTGCCGGGCAGGAAAGCGCGGCTTTGGGCGGCATCACCCTGTTTGACCAGCAGGAGCAGAGCGCCTCGCTCACCAGCTATTGCAGCAAGGTGAGCCTGCTGACCAGTTCGAACGGCGGGTTCATGACAGCAGACAGCATGAGCGACCCGGAGCTGGCGCTGGGCGAGCAGTTCTGCCTGGCCCGCACCTATGCGATCAATGCGGGCGAAGCCCGGGCTGGCAAGGTCGCAGGCGCGTCGCAGTCGCAGATCGACAGCCAGTGCGATGCGTTTGGTCCCGCCCTGAAACCCTATCTGGCCAAGCTGGGCACTGCGGGCAGCGGTGAAGTGATGGGGGATGTGCAGAAATTCGTCCTGCAATCGGGCATGTCGCTGGATCAGCTGTCCAATACGGCCGGGATCTGCCTTTTCTCCGGCTACCGGCGTGATGACATGGATGTGGCGCTGGGGTCTGCCCTGATCCTGGCAGGGACCGGGCAGCGGCCCTATGCCGAACTGATCGGCCATCACCTGGCGCTGGGCTTTGGCGCGCCGAATGCGGTGAAGAAGGCGCAGGAATGGTACAGTATGGCGGTGATTGCGTTGGAGAGCGGCGCCGAACCCGTGTTCGCGCCAGGCCAGCCGGGCCGTGCGGAATTGATCAGGGCTGCCTCGACAGAGCTGGCAGGCGGCCGGGTGCAGCCGGTGCAGGCCTCTGGAGGGGCGGCTGCCTTGCCTTCTTTCAACAGCGAATGAACGCCTGATCCCAACGGAGGCAAGAGATGGAAAGGCCGGCATTTTTGCCGGCCTTTCCGGTGGTGCCTCACCGGCCCTCTGGGGGGCGGCGGCCCAGGGGCAGAACCCTAAATATTATGCAGTATTTGCCTGGTGCCCGGTGGATTTTTGACGGTTTGCTGACGGGGGTCGATATTCCCTTAGAAGTGATTTGATGTAGTGTCTATGCAATCTCTGAATGTATTTCGTTAGGGGGTTCCATGCGTTTCAAACTGCTTTTTACCTTCGCCCTAAGCCTGCCGCTGGTTTTCATGCCCGCTTCCCGTGCTGCCGCCGACGCCGGCGACTTTGCCGCCGGTGCGATTATCGGCGGCATTATCGGTAATGCTCTGGGTAAGAACCAGCAGCGGCGGTCCGGATCGAAGGCTCCACGCCGCTCCCGGCTGCCTTCGACCCAGGAAGGCCGGCAGATTCAGCAGTCGCTGAACTATTTCGGGTTCCCGGCCGGCACGGTGGACGGCCAGCTGGGCCGTAAGTCGCGGGAAGCGATTTCCACCTACCAGGCCTATTTGGGCTACCCGGTCACGGGCCAGTTGAACGATTTTGAAAAAGATCTCCTGGTCTCATCCTTCCAGCGGGCGCAGGCCAGCGGCTATTTGGCGGCACAGCAGGCAATGGCGCATCCTGACGGTCCGCGCGGCTTGCTGAAAATCTATCTGGCGGAACGCATGGCGCCGCAGCCGCAGCAGCCTTATGGGTTGCCCCAGGCAACTATGGCTGGGAACACGGCGGGCACCTTTGGCGTGCCGCAGCAATACGGCCAGGCGGTACCGCAGCCGCACTACGGCCAGCCGCAGATGGGATTTGCGGCGTCAAGCCAGACCTACGGGATCGCCCAGCAGCCGCAGTATGCGGGGCAGCAGGGGCAATTCGTGCCGCAAGGGCAAGTCCCGCAGCAGGGCCGGTTCATGCAGCAAGGCCAGGTTCCGGCTGCCGTGCCGGGGCAGGCCCCGATCCAGAATGGCGGCGCGGTGCAGGGTCTTGCCGCCGCTGCGGCCCCGGTGCTCCTGCCGCAAAACGGCCAGGCCGTGCTGCCGCAGATCAGCCGCCGTGCGCTGGTGATCGGGGTGGACGGCTATCAGAACCTGGCGGCGCTGCAAAAGGCGCGCAACGATGCACAGGCCGTCAGCAGCACGCTGGCGGCGCTGGGCTTTGATGTCACCACGCTCTACGACGCCAGCCGCCGTGACATCAACAGCGCGGTGTCCACCTTTGCCAACCGGATTGAGCCGGGGGACGAGGTGCTGTTCTATTTTGCCGGTCACGGGGTGGAAGTGGACGGGCGCAACTACCTGCTGCCCTCGGACGTGCCGGTGGTGAATTTTGGCGACGAAAGCTACCTGACAGGCGAGAGCATTGCCGCCGACCGCGTGCTGGGCACATTCCAGCGCAAGGGCGCGCGGTCGACCATCATGATCCTCGATGCCTGCCGCAACAACCCGTTCCCGCAGGATGGCCAGCGGTCGGTCGGCGGCAGCCGCGGCCTGGTGCGGATGGAGCCGCCGGAAGGCGCCTTCATTCTCTACTCCGCAGGTGCCGGGCAGACGGCGCTGGACCGGCTGTCGGACAATGATGCCAATCCGAACTCCGTCTTTACCCGGGCCTTGCTGTCGCGGCTGAACGAGCCGGGCATGACCCTGCACCAGCTGGCCAAGCAGGTGCGCCGGGATGTGCAGGATCTGGCGGCAACGGTGAATCACGATCAGTTCCCGGCCTATTACGACCAGATGTCAGGCGAGATGGTACTGCGCCGCCAGATGGCGGCCCAGGGCAACTGAGCGCCCCCTATGATCTTCTCCTGGCGGGAGGGCAGCCGGAAAAACCGGCTGTTCTCCGCCAGTTGGCAGCCCGGAACAGCAGCCGCGATATTCTCTGCAAAAAAGACGATTTTCGGCTTCACATCGCATCCGCGCTGGTCTATACGCCGCTACACCAAGCCTAAGACAGTGCGGTCGTGGCGGAATTGGTAGACGCGCAGCGTTGAGGTCGCTGTTCCTTAACCGGAGTGGAAGTTCGAGTCTTCTCGACCGCACCATCATCTTACTAAAAGCTTAAGAGTCAACATCTGCATCCTGCGTGTATCGGGAATGCCTGTTGCCCTTATACCAGTCATTTGACCTCTTGCAGTCAGTCTGCGGCGTTTGCCGGTTCCGGCACTTCAGTCCGCAGGGTATAAGGACTCCGCCCCTTCCATCTGTAGCGGGGCCAAGAATGTCGCGATGTGAAGCAGCAGTATGTCCAATCCAGATCCCGGGAATTGCAGCGGTCAAGTCCTTGAACGTGAATTCAGCGCGCTGTCAGTGGCCGGAGCGGATCTGCTTGATGCAGTGCAAATGGCTGGTCCGGAAACAAGCGTGGCGCGGCTGTTCTTCCGGTCCGGAACGCCGCAGGAAACCGTGGCTGCCATGTCCTCCCGCGCAGACACGGTGCTGCATAACTTTGGCGGTGCTCCGGTTCTGGATGTTCCGGCCGGCAGTGCCGGCAGCGCGGTAAGCCTTGCGGCCGACGGGGGAGAGCTTCAGATACCGCTCCATCCGGACGAGACAGGGCTGTTTGCGGGGCAGAATGTCCTGGCCGCCGTCCGCAACGGGGAAAGCGCGGAGGCGGCGGCGGAATGGCTGCGCTTTCATGTCTCTCAGCATGGCGTGCAGGGGGCGGTTATCCTGGACCGGGCGCCGCCGCAGGACAGCCGCCGTTTCATCCGGGATCTGCGGGAGCTTGCCGGCAGTGTTCCGGGGCTGGGCACGGTTGTTGTCATTCATTCGAAGCTGCCCCTGGGCAAGGCCGGGCTGCCGCCCGAGGCGCACCCCTTCAATGTGCCGGGCGCGCCGGGAAAGGACCGGATGGAGATCCCGCCCGCGGACCCCTGGCAGGCGCCGCTGGGGGAGTTCCTGATCTATGAGATCCTGCGCGCGCGGTTTCTGGCGCGGGCGCGTGCCGTGGCCAATATTGATCTGTTCGACCTGCTGGCCCCGGCCGGCGGCCCGAATGTGTTTGACCGCGCCGTTGACGCCCCCTCCGGCTGCCTGCGCCTGGGCGGGGTGCAGGCCTATCCCTGGCGGGTGCGCAATGGCGATGAGCCTGCCTTTGCCGACCACATCTGCACCCAGTTCGACGCCACTGGTCTGCGCCCGCGCTGGTGTCTGGCGCCTGCCAAGGCCGGTGCGGAGAGTATCTGGCGCCTGATACGTGTCGTTGGGGTTGAGCCGGACCCGGACCAACTCGCCCGGTTCTACCGCTGCATGGCGCTGCGCCACCCGGCGGATACGGTTTCCAGGATCGTGCCGAAAACAAGCCTGGTGGAGACCCCGGAACTGCTGGAGCTGGCAACCGGATATTTCAACGCCAAACCCGTCCGCATTCCCGAAGAGCAGGCGGTCCAGCGCCCTGGCGGCAAGGCGAGAACCGCGATTGTCACCACGATGAAGAACGAGGGGCCGTTCATCCTGGAGTGGCTGGCCTACCACCGGGCGATCGGGGTGGATGATTTCCTTGTCTATACAAACGATTGCACCGACGGGACCGACACGATGCTGCAGATGCTGCAGGCGAAGGGCCTTGTGCAGCACCGTGAAAACCCGTTCCGGGGCACCGATCTGAAGCCGCAGCACGCGGCGCTGCAGGCGGCTGACGAAGAGCCGGTCATCCGCAATGCCGACTGGCTGGTCTGCATGGATGTCGATGAGTTCATCAACATCAAATGCGGTGAAGGGAGGCTGGCGGACCTGTTTGAGGCGGTGGGTGATGCCAACATGATCTCGATGACGTGGCGGCTGTTCGGCAACAACGATGTGCGCGATTTCAGCGGCGGTCTGATCACCCGGGAGTTTACCCGTTGCGCGCATGAAGTCACCCGCAAGCCGCATCAGGCCTGGGGCTTCAAGACGCTGTTCCGCAACAACGGCATCTTCAAGAAACTGGGCGTGCACCGGCCCAAGGGGCTGAAGCCGCAGCTGTGGGAAGACATCCGCTGGGTCAATGGCTCCGGCCGGGACATGCCGCGGGAGATGTTCCGCAACGGATGGCGCTCGTCGATGAGCACCTATGGCTATGACCTGGTGCAGCTCAATCACTACGCGGTGCGCAGCGCCGAGAGTTTTCTGGTGAAACGCGACCGCGGCCGGGTCAACCATGTCGACCGGGATCAGGGCCTGTCCTATTGGTTCCGGATGAACAACAACGCCGAGGAGGAGCGCTCGATCCAGCGGATGATTCCGGCGCTGGAAGCCGAAATGGCGCGGCTGCTGGCGGATCCGGACATTGCCGCGGCGCATGAGTTTTCGTGCCGCAAGCACCGCGAGAAGATCGAAGAGCTGAAACCCCGCGATGACATGCAGGAGCTGTTCCGTGAACTGACCAGCAAAAAGCTGTGCAAGCTGTCCCGGATGCATGCGCATTTTGGCGCCAATGTCTTTCTGAGCGGCCCGGGCGTGATCCCGGACGAAGTTGCCGAGAAAGAGCCGGGCAGCGATTTCTGGTTCACGGTGGCGCGCGGCGAGACCACACACTAGGGCCGGGGTGCCCGGGCAATTTGACAGGTTTTTGAGTCGAAGGCTAATTTGCGCCAACAAAATAACGCATTCAGGCGGTAGACGTAACGAGGATAACAAAGGGCAGGTATCATGGCACTTCCGGTCATCGCATCACTTTGGGTGGGCGCTGAGCTCAGCTGGCTGGAACAGCTTTGCCTGAAGTCCTTTGCCGACAACGGCCACGAGGTGGTTCTGTTCACCTATGATGAGGTCAAGGGCGTGCCGGAAGGTGTGCGGGTTGCGGATGCCAATGATATCCTGCCTGCAGACCGCATCATCCGTCATGCCAAGACCGGCAGCCCGGCCTACCATGCGGATGTCTTCCGCCTGCACATGCTGCGCCAGACGGATTATGTCTGGGCCGACACGGATGCCTATTGCTGCCAGCCCTGGGAAATCAAGGGCAAGCACTTCCACGGCTGGATCTCGGACAAGAAGCCGATGGTCAACAATGGCGTGCTGCGGTTGCCGAAAACCTCCAAGACACTGCAGGCGATGCTGAAATTCACCAGTGACGAATACCCCATCCCGCCCTGGTACAGCGCTGAGAAGCAGGCAGAGCTGCAGGCCCTGAAGGAAGCCGGGCAGGGGGTGCATGTGTCGCTGCTGCCCTGGGGCGTTTGGGGGCCGGATGCGCTGACCTGGTTCCTGCAGGAAACCGGTGAGATCTCAAACGCGAAGCCCGGCCATGTGATCTATCCGGTGCCATTCAAGCAGGCTGGGGTGGTGCTGAACCCGAACCGCCGCAACCAGGCTGCCAAGCATATCCGCAGCGACACCCTGTCGATCCATTTCTGGGGGCGGCGGTTCCGCAACATTGCCGCCAAATACGGCGGCGTGCCGCCGGAGGGCTGCTATGTGCATGAGCTGCTGGCGAAACACGGGATCAATGCAGAAGAAACCCGCCATCTGCTGCAGCCCGCACCGGAACAAGAGGTATCCATGACACATGAAATCGATCCCGCGACGCTGGATTTTTCCATGTTCAGCGCCCAGGATGTGGCCAACATCCTGTTGCAGCGAAGCGAGCTTGCCAGCTCGGGGCAGACCATCCGGGACTGGCTGGCGGGCGATGAACAGCTGCTGCTGGAAGAAGCCAGAGCCCAGCGGGAGCATATCCTGCACGAGTCGATCCGCATCGCGGAACGGGAGTGCCAGTTCTTTGTGAAACCGGCAGACGCGATAGCGCCGAAACGCTCGGCCGATATCGGCTGCGGGTATGCCTTTGCCAGCCTGGTGCTGCACCGCCGTTACGGCTGCGACGTTGTCCTGATCGACATCGAGGAAGGGAACAGCCGCCATTTCGGATTTGAGGGGGAAGGCGCGGGTTACACAAGCCTGGAAACTGCGCGGGCTTTCCTGGAAGGAAACGGCGTGCCGGCGGAGCAGATCACTTGCATCAACCCCAAGTCGCAAGATACGGCGGCGCTGGGCGGTTTCGACCTGGTGATCAGCCTTGCCTCCTGCGGGTTCCACTATCCGGTTGGCACCTATGACAGCCTGTTCCGCAGCCAGATCAATGACGGCGGCGGCATTATTCTGGATATCCGCAAGGGATCCGGCGGCATTGGCGCGATGAAAACCTACGGTGCGGTCGAAGTGCTTGCAAAACATGGCAAATACTCCACGGTCCTGACCCGTGCCGGGCAGGCCGTGTGAAAGGTACGGGAGCGTTAACCAATTGCTGTTATGAGACGGCAGCGGTGCATTGTTTTGCGGCGGGCAGCAGGCAGGGGCGAACGGGCATCTGGAGGGCACAGGAAGGCGGATGAAGACACATGCTGACCAGTGAATTCGACTTCAGGACGGTGCTGCCGGAGCTGGATGCCGACGACGTCGGCAGTGTTGCAGATGTCAACGGGCAGGCGCCGGAACTGTGCATCCTGCTGCATCACAGGTTCGGCTGCCGCATTGATCTGGTCTGCCTCGACCACAAGGGCAGGCCCAGAACACCCGAAGCATCGGAGCTGCAAACCTGGCTTTCCCGGCTCGAACAGGGCGGGGTGGACAGGGAGGCCATCGAAATTACCGAGGGCGGAGATGAAGCCCGCCAGTACGACGTGATCCTTGCGCTGAACAGCTTTGGCGTGCGCCACAAGATCCAGAACATCAGACCGTTGCTGGACAGCGCGCTGCACCCGTTGAGCCGGGTCGTGATCGAAATCCGCAAGGGGTCGGGCAGTTACCCGTTTCTCAAGTCCTATGGCGGCTGCAATACGCTGCTGGCGCCCGGGTCGGACGGCAACGGGCTGGCGATCCTGTCTGCCGAACCTCAGGAGGTGCTCCCCCCCTCCGGTGAATGGTCCAAGGTGGCCCGCGCGCTGGCCGGCAAAGAAGGGTTCTTTGACGAGCTGGAGGAGCATTCCTTTCTGTTCATGCCGCGCGGGGAGACGCTGGTTGTCACCTTCGACAATCTCGATATCGCGATGACCAAGCGGGAGGACCGGCGGCCCTGGGGCTTCAGCTTCATCGAGGCACAGGGCTGGTCGATGCTCGGGGTAATGGCCAATGGCTGGACCTGGTTCCGCCATCAGGAAGTCACCCGCAAGTTCGAGGAGCTGCGCGACAGCGGATTCTTCCAGCAGTTTTCCCGTGTTGTGTTCTATGGCGCCTCGATGGGCGGCTATGCGGCAGCAGCCTTTGCCGCGGCTGCGCCGGGCTCCACCGTGTTTGCGATCAGCCCGCAGTCCACCCTCGACAAGTCCCTCGTGCCCTGGGAGATGCGCTACAAGAAGGTTTGGGGCCGGGATTTCTCCGGCCCCTTCGGCGACGCGGCGCAGGCCAGCCACGGGGCAGGGGACGTGCATATCATGTTCGATCCTTACGTGGCGCCGGATGCGGCCCATGCGGCCCGGTTTACAGGGGGCAATGTGACATTCTGGCGGTGCCCGCTGCTGGGGCACCGGCTGGGGTCCTCGCTGCAGCAGATGGGCGTGCTGCAGGAGGTCGCCCGCGGCGCCATCGCCGGGGACCTGACGCCGCACCGCTTCCACCGTTTGCTGCGCAAGCGGCACGGCTTTCCCAGGTTTCAGCGCGAGCTTGCCAATCTGGCACTGGACCGCGGCCATCCGGGTCTTGCGAAACAGGTTTGCGCCTATATCTTGCGGCAGAGGGACGACCGGTTTTTCCGCCGGATGAAGGAACGGCTATGAGATGCGCAGAAGCCCATACGGCTGGCTGCAACAGCGCCGCTGAGCAAAACCCGGGCAGAGGCCGGAAAGGATAATGAGCCAGTCGAACACGGACATACGGGATGTTTCCCTGGCCTTCCACATAGGGGCGCCCAATACCGACAACGGCCAGCTGATCTGGTCGCTGCGCAAGGATGCGCAGCCGCTGCTGGACCGCGGTGTCATGATCCGCCGGCCCGGCACTTATATGACGGCGCTGAACCAGCTGATCCGCAAACAGAACAAGGAATTTGTGACCGATGAGGAGCGGGAGGCGCTGCTGGCGGGGCTGGTCAAGGACCAGGCGGTCTCGCGGATCATCCTGACAAACTCCGGCTTTCTGGGGATGCCGGGCTGGATGCTGCAGGGCGGGCGGCTGTACCGTAACGCGGGAAGCAACACAGCGGCCCTGCGCGGTCTGTTTCCCGGCAATCCTTGCGAGTTCTTCCTTGGCCTGCGCAACCCGGCCACCCTGATCGGTCCGGTGTTCAAGTCGCAGTCCGGCAGAACCTGGCGCGAGTTTGCGGGGGATACCGATTTTTTGAACCTGCACTGGTCGGAAGTGGTCGAGGACATTCAGGAGCGCAATCCAGAGTGCCGCATCACGGTCTGGTGCAACGAGGAAACGCCGGTGATCTGGCCCAGCATCCTGGGTCACGTATCCGGCCTGGGGGACAGCTTCCGCTTCAGCGGCGAGCTGGACATCACCCGCGGCATCATTTCAGAGGCAGGTTATGAGCGGCTGGAGGCCTATCTGGCAGGCCGCCCCGGGCTGTCCGAAGACCAGCGGGAGCGGGTCCGCGCCCTGTTCCTGAGCTATTATCATGACGAGGCGGAGATCGAGGAGGAAATAGATCTCCCCGGCTGGTCGCAGGCGCTGGTGGACGACATGAGCGAGTCCTATCAGGCCGATGCCGAACTGATCCGCCGGATGCCGGGCGTTACCTTCCTGTCCTGAGGGCCGCCCGGTTGTAGAGCGGTTTCATCAGAATTGCGGTCAGATACATCGGGATCTGGTAGCAGCCGAGGAAGATCAGCAGGGGATCGGTCGTGGCTGCGGGCAGGGCGATCAGGAAGAGGGCGAAGTTCCGGTTACCGGCGACAACGGAAACGGGCACCGCGCCACTGCCCGCGCGGCGGCGCAATACTGCAAACACCAGTACCTGCAGGCCCAGGTTGGCCGCCAAAGCAAATCCCAGCCACTGCAGGACCAGCAGCGGGTCCATGCGCAGCGCAGGCCCCAGCGCGGCCATCAGCCCGACCACAATCACTGCCAGCGCAATCACGGTCAGCCCGTCGATGGCTTTGGCCTGGTCCTCATGCATTTGCGGCAGGGTCAGGCGGCGCAGCAAAAAGGCGGCCGCCACGGTCAGGCCAATCGCGCCTATCAGCCGCCCGGCGGCGCGCAGCACCTCGCCCAGATCGCCAAGGCTGGGCGCCAGCAGGAACACCGGAAGCACTGTCAGCGGCATCAGCGCAGTGCCGGTGATCAGCAGGCGGAAGGCCGGTTCCGGCGCGTGCCCCATCAGCGCGGTGATATTGGGGCTGCCGGTCACGGATGGCGCGCTCAGCATCAGGATCAGCGCTACAGCGGCAGGGGTTTGCGCAACCCCAATGAGCGCGGCAAGCCCCAGGGCCAGCAGCGGCAGGGCGACTTGCAGCAGGGCGACGGCCTTCAGCGTGCCGATGCCATCTGCCAGCCCGCCCGCGGCCTTGCGCAGGCCGATCCGGTAGGCGTTCAGAAACAAAAGCCCGGCCACCATCTGCGGCAGCCAGGGCTGAAGCGCGGCGGCGAGGCCGGGCAGAAGCAGCCCGGCCAAGAGCCCCAGGACCAAACCGGCCCGCCCGCGCCGGGCGGCAAAGGCGAGCGCGCTGAGCATGAAGTCAGACCGGCCCCGGCCTGAGGTTGTTGGGCAGATAGGTCGCCAGCTCCGGGAAGGCGATCAGCACAAAGACCATCAGCACCATGATCAGGAACATCGGGATCGCGGCGCGGGCGATATAGCTCATCTCGTGGTTGGTCATGCCCTGCATCACAAACAGGTTGAAGCCGATCGGCGGGGTGATCTGCGCCATCTCGACCACCACCACAATGAAGATGCCGAACCAGATGAGGTCAATGCCTGCCTGGCGGATCATCGGCTCCACCACCGCCATGGTCAGCACCACCGAGGAGATCCCATCGAGGAAACAGCCCAGGATGATGTAGAAGACCAGCAGGACCATCAGCAGCTCCAGGCGGCTCAGCTCCCAGCCGGCAATCAGGTCGGCGAGGCCCCGTGGCAGGCCAGTGAATCCCATCGACAGCGACAGGAAGGCTGCACCCGCCAGGATCAGGGCAATCATCGCACTGGTGCGGGTGGCGCCCATCAGGCTCTCAGAGAAGGTTTTCCAGCTGAGCGAACCCTGACCCAGCGCCAGCAGCAGCGAGCCGATAACACCGAAGGCCGCTGCCTCGGTTGCGGTGGCAAAGCCCAGATACATCGACCCGATCACCACGATGATCAGGGCAATCACCGGCGCCAGGAAGCGGGAGTTCTTCACCTTTTGCGCGAAGGTCAGCTTGTCTTCCTGTGCCGGGTTCCAGTCCTTGCCCACCTTGGAATAGATCGCCACGTAGCCCATGAACATCGCCGCCAGCACCAGGCCAGGCAGGATGCCTGCAAAGAACAGCTTGGTGATGGATTCATTGATGGTGACGCCGTAGACGATCAGCGTCAGCGACGGCGGGATCATCAGGCCCAGCGTGGCCGCGCCTGTGAGGGTGCCGATCACCATGCGCTCCGGGTAGTTGCGCTTGCGCAGTTCCGGGATCGACATCTTGCCCACCGTCGTCAGCGTCGCGGCGGAGGAGCCGGAGACCGCGGCAAACACCGTGCAGCCGACGATATTGGTGTGCACCAGCCCGCCGGGAAGCGGCGCCATCCAGGGGGAGAGGCCCTTGAACATGTCCTCCGATAATCGCGTCCGGTAGAGGATTTCCCCCATCCAGATGAACATCGGCAGCGCTGTCAGGGTCCAGCTGGAGGAGGCCGACCAGACCGTGGTCAGCATCACGTCGCCCACTGGCCTGGTGGTGAACAGCTCCATGCCGACCCAGGCCACGCCCATCAGCGCCAGGCCGACCCAGACGCCGGTGCCCAGAAGGGTGAACAGCACGAAAAGAAACAGAATGATGACTGAGATGTTTTCCATGTGCCCTTACTCCGCGTGGCTCTGATCGTCGAGATCCCGGGTGATGCGGTGATCGCCGCGGAAAATCACGTGGATCAGATGGTCGGTGAGGGCGATGGCCAGGATGACGGCACCGATCAGCATGGCGCTTTGCGGCATCCAAAGCGGCGTGCGGTCCTGACCCTGGCTCACGTCGTTGAACTTCCAGCTCCAGTAGACAAAACGGTAAGCGTAAAAGCAGAAGTACCACATCACCGCGGTGCCGATGCCAAAGCACCAGATCTCCAGCACCCGGCGGAAGCCTTGCGGAACTGCATTCAGCAGGATCGACACCCGGATATGGCTGCCGCGGTTCAGGGCATTGGCAAAGGCCAGGAACGACGCAGCGGCCATCGCATAACCTGCGTAATCCGGCGCTCCGGGGAAGACCTCTCCGGTCCAGCGGGCCAGCATCTGGACCACGATCAGCCCCAGAATGGCAATCAGGCAGAGGGCGGCCAGCACCCCCGCCGCAAGGTATAGAAAATCCAGTCCGGAGCGCAGCCCCCTGAGCACAGTCATGGCATCCCCATCGGCATTATTCTTATGAGAATACGGGCGGCACCAGCCGCGCCGCCCGCATCACCTTGTCTGATTACTCGGCGCGGAAGGCGTCGACGATGGCCTTGCCTTCGTCCCCGGCCGCTTCCAGCCATTCATTGGTCATGGTGACGCCGATTTCCTTCAGCTCACCCACCATCTGGTCGGACGCTGGGCCAACGGTCATGCCGCCATCGCGCAGGCCCTGCAGGGTAAAGCCGGTGTATTCCTTGGCGCGCCAGTTGCCCGCGTATTCGGCCAGCTTGGCACAGCCCTTGATCACGTTCTGGTTCGCCTCGGAGGTGCCGTTCCAGACATCGGAGTTCACGAACACATAGTTGCGCGGCAGCCAGGCATCCACTTCGTAGAAATAGTTCAGGCTTTCCCAGACCTTGCGATCGTACCCGGTGGAGCCGGAGGACACCATCGAATCTGCCACTCCGGTGGCAAAGGCCTGACTGATTTCAGCCGCCTCGATGGTCACCGGCAGCATGCCGGTCAGCTCTGCCAAGCGCGATGTGGCGTTGTTGTAGGAGCGGAACTTGATCCCCTTCATCTCGGCAACCGAATTCACCTCGTTCTTGAAATAAAGACCCTGCGGCGGCCACGGCACGGCATAAAGCAGCGTCAGGTTCTGCTCTGCCAGCAGCTTTTCGATGGAGGGCTTGGCCGCCTTCCACAGCTTGTCACTGTCATCGAACGAGGTCGCCAGGAACGGGATCGAGTCAAAGCCGAAGAGCGCGTTTTCGTTCTGGTGGCCGGACAGCAGGCGCTCGCCGATCGGCGCCTGGCCGGTCTGCACCGCGCGCTTGATGTCGGCGCCCTTGAACAGCGAGCCCGACGGATGCGTCTTGACTTCGATCTCGCCGCCGGTGCCGGTGGTCACACAGTCTGCAAACTCCGCGCCGGTGGCAGAGTGGAAGTTGGAGGCCGAATAGGCCATCGGCATGTCCCAGGTTTCTGCCGCGGCGGGCAGGGCGGCGGTGGCAGTCAGTGCAGTGGCGGCCAGCAGTTGGGTCAGTTTCTTCATCATTTACTCCCTGTTGTGGTTGCGGCCCCTTATGGGGCACTGGTTGGTATCAGATCGCGTATCGCGCCGGGTCGTAGGCGCTCATGTCCATGTTCGGGGTGTGGCCCGAAATCATCTGCGCCAGCAGGCGCCCGGTCTTTGGCCCGCCTGTCAGGCCTATATGGTGGTGGCCAAAACCGACCCAGGCGCCGGACAGGCCGGGCACTTCGCCGATCACCGGGATCGAGTCCGCCGGTGCCGGGCGGGCGCCTTGCCATTCTTCTTCGTGTTTCCAGGTGACACCCGGCAGGATGCGGCGCGTGTTCCGGTGCAAAAGCTCCAGCGGGCCTTTCGACGGCCCGGCCTCCAGCCCGCCGAATTCCACAATGCCTGCAATCCGGATCCGTCCCTCCATCGGGGTCACCACGCATTTGGCCGCTGCCACCATCACAGGTGCCTTGGGCATCGCCGAAGGCTCCCATAATTCAAGATGATAGCCGCGTTCTGCTTCCAGTGGTACGGAAATTCCCAGTTTCTCTGCCAGCGGCCTGGACCAGACGCCCGTGGCCACCACGACCGCATCACAAGCGATGGTCTCGCCGCCGGCCCTGACGCCGGTCACCTTGCCGTTTTCGCGCGCCACATCGGTCACAAAGGCCTGGATCAGCCGGCCGCCATTGGCAGTCACATGGGCTGCCAGATCCTTCACATACTGGCCAGGGTCGGTGATGATACCGTGGTCCTTCAGCCGGGCGGCAAAGGTAATGTCTTGGGAATAGATGCCATCATAGGCGCGGAACTCCGCGCCCTCCAGCTCATCCCATTTGAAACCATGTTTCTTGCGCAGGCCCCAGCCAAAGGCGTCCTCGCCGAAATGCGCGCGGTCATTGTAGAGGAACAGGTAGTCCGAGGGCTTCAGATGCCGCTCCGCCCCGGTGCCCGCCGCCAGCGCCTGATGATCGGCCAGCGAGTCCCCCACAATGGGCGCCAGCGCGGCGGCAATGCGGGTGGTGTCGCCGGCATTGGCATGGCCCATGTATTTCATCAGCCAGGGCGCCAGTTTCGGAAGGTACCCCCAGCGCATGAACAGCGGCTGGTCCGGGTCCAGCAGCATCTTTGGCGCCTTCTTCCACAGCCCCGGGCCTGTCACCGGCACGATGGAGCAGGAGGCCAGAATGCCGCCATTGCCATGGCTGGTGCCTTCACCCGGTCCCTTGCCGTCAATCAGGATCACCTGATGGCCGTTGCGCTGCAGCTCAACCGCGGCGGAAACGCCGACAATCCCGGCGCCAATAATGGCAACGGTTTTCCTGGCCTCGCTCATGCCGCAACCTTCTTGAACACCGCGAAACGATCCAGCTTCTCAACATCCGGCTTGATACCCAGCCCCGGCCCGTCCGGCACTACCACCTGGCCGTCCCTGATCTGAAAGGGGGTTTCCAGAATGTCCTCCTTCAGGAAATAGCTCGCCTGGTAAAATTCGCAGCCCAGCCGGATCTCGGGCGTCGCGGCAATCATGTGCGTGCCCGCCAGATGCGCCACCCCGGCCTCGAACATGTCGCCGCCATAGGCCGACAGCCCGTTCGCGGCCGCAATCCGCGCCACTGTCTGGCTGCGGCTGAGGCCGCCGGATTTCATGATCTTGACCGAAACACCGTCGCAGATGCCCTCGCGCGCCGCGCGCACCATGTCCTCGGGGCCAAAGACGCTTTCGTCCGCCAGCAGCGGCACGTCAATCATCTGGCGCAGCTTGGCCATCATGCCGAAGTGATGGAACCGTACCGGCTGCTCGATGAAATCCGGCTTGAACCCGGCCACATCGCGGATTTTCGCAGGCGCGTCCTCGATGCTGAGGCCCTGGTTATAGTCCACCCGCACCCGGAAATCGGGGAAGTCCCTGGCAATCCGCTCCAGCCGCATGATGTCAAAGGCATGGTCCTTGAACCCGGTCTTCAGCTTGATCAGCCCGACCTTGTCCGCCCGCAGCCGGTGCAGCAGCTCCACGTCCTTCTCAAAATCCGGATCGGCAATCGAACAGCTGAGCGGGATGGTATCGCGGCACTTGCCGCCGATCAGCGCCCAGACAGGTGTGCCGGTGATCTGCCCGGTCAGATCCAGCAGGGCGGTTTCCAGCGCCGCCTTGGCCTCTGTGCAATGGGCTACCGCCTTGGCCGCATCCTCCATGATCGCCGCCCTGTCCGCCACCCGGCGGCCCTCCACCAGCGGCCGGATGTAGCGGTCGAGCGCCGCAAGGCTGGCCTCGGGCGTGCCGGTGAACACCGACCAGGTCGAGGCCTCGCCGTATCCTTCGGCGCCGCCCTCGCTGCGCAGCCGGACAATCACAACTTCACAGGAGCCCTCAACAGACCCGATCCCATGGTCGCGGCGCGACATCACGGGCAGCGCGAGATGCCACAGATCCATCCCGGCAATCTTCTGTTCCAGCACTTTGTTCTTCCTCCCAGGTGCCGGGAAAGCGTGCCTTGACTGGATCATCATTACCAATACAAAGAAGTGGACAAGGTATCATGAAAAGTGATGATCGGACATGTCCCTCCGCTTCCGCCAGCTGCAGGCCTTTCACGCCATTGTCGAGACCGGCACCGTCACCGGTGCGGCGGAGCAGCTGGGCATTTCCCAGCCCGGCATCTCCAATCTGCTCTACCAGCTGGAGCGCCAGACACGGCTCAAGCTGTTTGAACGCAGCAAGGGCCGCCTGATCCCGACGCCAGAGGCAGGCGTGCTGTTTCAGGAGGTCGACACGGTGGTGCGCGGTCTGGACCACGTGGCGCAGGCGGTCACGGACCTGCAGAACAAGCAGGCGGGTCAGCTTCAGGTCGCCTCGCAGCACTCCATGTCCTTCGGCTTCATGCCCGCGCTGATCGCCCGCTTTGCCCGTACGCGCCCCGATCTGTCGATCTCCTTTCAGGCGCAGTATTCGCTCAAGATCCAGGAATGGGTCACTGCAGGCCTGTTTGAGATCGGCGTCTGCGAAATGCCGCTGATCCACGACGGGCTGGAGGTGCACCCGGTCAGCGTCGAAACCCGTCTGGCAATCCCGGCGGGCAGCCCGCTGGCGGATTATGAGGTGCTGACGCCCGAGCTGCTGGAAGATGTGCCCTTTATCGTCATGGGGCCTGAGCATATGACCCACCGCCGCACCCGGGAGGTGTTTCAGCAGGCAGGCATACCGCTCAGGACCCGGGTGCATTCGCATCTGTTCAAGAACCTCCTGAGTTTCGTGCAGGAGGGGATGGGGGTCTCGATCCTGGATCCCTTTGTGCTGGACTATGAGACTGGCGGCGGCTTCATCTCCCGCCCGTTCCGGCCCCGCATCATGATGGAAATGGCGGTGATCACTTCCAAATCGCGCCCCCTTTCGGCGGTCGGGCAGGAGTTCCTGGCGCTTTTGAAGCAGGAGCTTGCGCCCTACACCACGCCCCAGGAGTGACTGGCTCGTAAATTGTATTCAATTCCGAATTCAATCTTGCGCGGGCCGGACGTGCCGCCTAGTCTGCAGGGCGGATTAAACACACGGCGGGAATGATGGCCAAACGCGAAAGCAATGTGGACAGGGTCTATGAGGCGCTGCGCCGGATGGCGGCGGATTTTGCCTTCAAGCCCGACCAGCGGATCAATGAAAGCGCTCTGTCAGAGGTGCTGGGCGCCAGCCGCACACCGCTGCGCGAGGCGCTGAACCGGCTGGTTGCGGAGGGGTTTTTGACCTTCCAGAACAACCGCGGCTTCTTCTGCCGGCCGCTGACCCCCAGCTATATCATGGATCTCTATGAGGCCCGGGTGGCGGTGGAATGCGAAGCCGCGCGGCTGGCCTGTACCCGCGCCGCGGATGAGGATATCGCGGCGCTGGCGGATTACCTCAACCGGATGGAACCGGAATACGAAAGTGCCACCGACCCGGAAGAGCTGCTGGCGATGGATGAAAGCTTCCACGCCCGGCTGGCGCAGCTGTCGGGTAACAGCGAATTGCAGCGCATCCTGAACAACCTCAACGGCCGGATCCGTTACATCCGGCTGATTGACCTCAAACGGATGCGCGACCGGGCCGGGGGCAAGGCACCAGGCGACATCTCGGCCCACCGCCAGATCGTCGAGGGCATTGCAGCCCGCAACACCGATGCGGCGGTAACGGCCATGCGCAGCCATATCGAGAAACGCCGGGAGGAGGCGACGGAAGCGGTCCGCATCGCCTTCTCCCAGCTTTACGTTCCGGACGAATAGGGGAGCCTCATGGAACACGGCGGCAAGACGGTCTTTGGCGCGGCGGTTGGCATCCTGATGCTGGAAACCCGCTTTCCCCGCATCCATGGCGACATGGGCAACGCGATGACCTGGGACTTCCCCGTCCACTACAAGGTGGTGCGCGGGGCCAATCCTGAGAACGTCGTGCGCGGTAACCCCAAGGAGCTGGTGGACCTGTTTGTCGAGGCTGGCCGTGACCTGGTCGCCATGGGAGCGGATGGCATCACCACCAACTGCGGTTTCCTGGCGCTGATCCAGGATGAGGTGAAGCAGGCGCTGGGCGTGCCGGTGGCAACGTCCTCGCTGATGCAGGTGCCGATGGTGCAGAACCTGCTGCCCGCGGGCAAGCGTTGCGGCATCCTGACCATCTCCAAGGCGACGCTGACGCCCGCCCACCTTGTTGCCGCAGGTGTTGCGCCGGATACGCCGATTGCCGGCACCGACGGCCTCCGCGCCTTCACCCGCGACATCCTGGGCGACGCGCCTTCGATTGACTTCGAGGCCTGCCGTCTGGACATGATAGACGCGGCCCGCGCGATGGTGGCAGACATACCGGATCTGGGCGCCATCGTGCTGGAATGCACAAATATGGTGCCCTACGCCCGCGACGTGAGGAAGACCACCGGCCTGCCGGTGTTCTCGATCCATTCCTTCATCAACTGGTTTCAGGCCGGTCTGCTGCCCAAGGGATTTCCGCTGGAACTGGATGATCCCCGGTTTTGAGGGCGGTAACCATTTGGTGGAAAATTGCTAATGAAATCTGAAGGATAAGGTCAGCCTTGTTGTCCGAATGTTTCGCGCGCGAAACATTTGGACAGAAGTGCTGACCTTTCTTTTCAGCTCAAAACCAGCAGCCAGAACCACACGGTCAGAATGCTGGCCCCAGTGGCGATCAGCACCGAGGACGCCGCCACCCGTTTGGCCCGCCCGTACATATTGGCGAAGATGTAACCGTTGAACCCGGTCGCCATCGCTGCATTCAGCACGCCGGAGCGGAACAGGTCCTGCGGCAGAGCCAGCGCCGTGCCTAGCGTCCAGACAATTGCCGGGTGGATCATCAGCGAGGTGAGGCAGACAAACAGGATCGCCCGCATGTCGCCTTCGGGGCGGTATTTCACCAGCACGCCGCCAAGCGCAAACAGCGCGCAGGGCAGGGCGGCGCGGATAATCAGCGACAGCGCCTCATCCACCACCAGCGGAATGGCAAAGCCGGACAGGTTCACCGCAAACCCCAGCGCGATCCCCAGGATCAGCACATTGCGGAACATCGCGTTCAGAACGGACACCGCGGTTTTGACCCCGCCCGCGCCGCGGTTGCGCACGAACTCCATCGCGGTGATGCCCACGCCGTAGCAGAACGGCGAGTGAAAGGCGATGATCGCATAGTTTCCGGTCAGGTTCTCCGGCCCGAACGCGCGCTCGGTTATCGGCAGTCCCAGCAGAACCGAGTTGGAGAACAGGCAGCAGAAGCCGATGGCAATGCAGTCCTCCCAGTCCCGCTTGAACAGGATACGGGCGCCGAACACCCCGATCAGGAAGCAGGTAAAGGCCCCGGTATAGAAGCTCCCCAGCAGCCGCGGGTCAAAGCTGGCCGACAAGTCCAGTTCCGCCATTGCCTTGAACAGCAGGCAGGGGATCGCAAAGCCCTGCGCAAACTTCATCACGCCTTCGATGTGGTCCTGGCTCAGCGCGCCCCGCGCGGTCGCGGCATAGCCTGCGCCGACAACCAGAAACACCGGCAGGATGACGTCAATCAGGCTTTGGAACACTGTACGGCCTCAAATTGCGCAAATGAAAAAGGGCGCTGTTATGCGCCCCTTCAGATCTCCATCCGGATCACCATGCCGTCATAGGCGGGCGTGATGTGCTCTGGTGTTTCGGCGTCGATGGTCGCGTAGTCCATGTCGATGTGCATGTTGGTGATGATGCCGCGTTTGGGCGCCATCTTTTCGAACCACTCCAGCGCGTCCTGATAGCTGAAATGCGTCGGATGCGGCGTCCGCCTTAGCCCGTCCAGGATCCAGACGTCCAGCCCCTCCAGTTCCGGCAGGGCGGCCTCCGGGATTTCCTTCACATCCGGCAGATACGCCAGTCCGCCGATGCGGAACCCCAGCGCGTCGATGGAGCCGTGGCTCACCTCAAACGGGCGGAACGGGATTTCGCCGCCAGGGCCGTCAATGGCGAATGGTCCGCTGATGCTCTTCAGGTCCAGAATGGGCGGGTAGGGGGAGCCGTCGGGCTGCGCAAAGGCATATCCAAAGCGGTTCAGCAGGTCGTTCTGGGTTGGCCCGTCCGCATAGACCGGGATGCGCTGGCGCATGTTGAAATAGACCATGCGCAGATCGTCGACACCGTGCAGATGATCGGCGTGGGAATGGGTGTAAACCACTGCATCCAGCCGGCCAACTTCGGCATCCAGCAATTGGTTGCGCATGTCCGGCGGGGTGTCGATCAGCACAGAGGTTGTTCCATCCGGTCCGTCGCGCTCCACCAGCATCGAACAGCGGCCGCGGCGGTTCCTGGGGTTCCCCGGGTCGCAATCGCCCCAATGGCCGCCGATCCGCGGAACGCCGCCGGAGGAACCCGAGCCAAGGATGGTGAAACGCAACTCAGCCATCAGGCGGCGGCCTCATAAGCTGCGGCTTTCCAGAACAGGCGGTCGAAATTCGCCTGTGTCTGGGCGGCAAAGGCGGCGTAGTCCATGCCGAACACGTCTGCCCCCACCTTGCCGGTAAAGGCAGTGTAAGCGGGCTCGTTGCGCTTGCCGCGGTAAGGCGGCGGCGCCAGATAGGGCGCGTCGGTTTCCAGCAGGATGCGCTCCACCGGGGCGGCGGCGAAGATGTCGCGCAGCTCCTGGCTCTTGGGGAACGCGGCAATGCCGGACATCGACAGGTAGAACCCCAGATCAAGGGCCGCCCTTGCCAGCTCTGCGGAAGACGAGAAGCAGTGCATCACGCAGGAGTAGGCGCCGTTCTTCATCTCCTCACCCAGGATGCGCGCCATGTCATCGTCGGCAGCGCGGGCGTGGATGATCAGCGGCAGGCCGGTCTCGCGGGCGGCGGCAATGTGAATGCGCAAGCTCTGCTGCTGCACCGCGGCGCTGTCGGCGGTGTAGTGGTAGTCGAGGCCCGTCTCGCCGATGCCGACAAACTTCGGGTGTTTGGCCAGTGCCACCAGTTCGTCGACAGTGACCAGCGGCTCGTCTGCAACGCTCATCGGGTGGGTGCCAGCGGCGTAAAACACCGGCGCGTGGGCCTCGGCAATGGCGCGCACGGACGGCTCGTTCTTCATCTTGGTGCAGATCGTCACCATCCGGGTCACGCCGGCCTCCGCCGCGCTGGCGATCACTTCATCCAGGCGGCCTTCAAAGTCCGGAAAGTCCAGGTGGCAGTGGCTGTCCGTAATCTGGGGGGGCGTCTCGGTCATTTGTCCTCTGGTGCCGCTTGCGCCGCGCCAAAACCCTAGCGCGACGCGGTTTCCTGCATCTTGAAAACCGTATCTAGGACAAGCGCCGCGGGGTCAAGGTTCACCGCCTGCCCGTGGCGGGCGCGTGCTGTCACTTCTGCGGCAAGGTCGGCCCAGGCGCGCGCCTTGCGCGAGTCTGGCGACAGTCGGCTCAGCATCGCGGCCTCTTGCGGTGCCGCTTCGGGCGCTGGCGGAGCGCCGGTGGCGCCGGTGCGCGCCAGCCGCGCCAGCGCCATCTCGGTCAGCGACAGCAGCAGCTCAAAACGCTCCGCTGCGCCGCGCTGGGCGGCGGCCTCGGCCAGGGCCATTGCCCGCTGCCGGTCCAGCCGGGGCATCGAGTCGAGGATCTGCACCAGTTCGGCATAGATCTTGAGCCCGCCCAGATTGATCAGCCGCAAGGCAGCGCCGACGGAGCCGCCCGCGAGGGCCGCGAGATTATCCATGTTCTGGGGCAGCTCGACCCCCGACTGCGCCAGCGCGGCTTCCATGTCCGGTGCCGACAACGGCCCCAGCCGCAGCGTGCGGCAGCGCGAGCGGATGGTGGGCAAGAGGCGCGATGGCTGGTGCGAGATCAACAGGATCGTGGTGCGCGCCGGCGGCTCCTCCAGCATCTTCAGAAGCGCATTGGCGGCGCTCACGTTCATGTCGTCGGCGGCGTCCACGATCACCACCCGCCGCCCGCCGTCGGTGGCAGACAGGCCAAAGAAGCGGTTCAGCTTGCGGATGTCGTCGACCACGATCTGGCTGCGCAGCTTGCCCTTGTCGTCATAAGAGCGGGTGATCGGCGCCAGACCGGGTTCGGCCAGCGCCTGGATGCGGTGGGAGAGCGGGTGCTCCGGGTCAATGTCCAGCGTCTGCGGCGGCGGCGGGGCGCCGAACAGGCCGTCCTCGGCCGGCGGCGTTGCCAGCAGGAAACGGGCAATGCGCCAGGCCAGCGTTGCCTTGCCGACGCCCTGCGGGCCGGTCAGCAGCCAGCCGTGGTGCAGACGGTCGGACGTGTAGGCGGTCAGGAAATCCTGTTCCGCCGCCTCCTGCCCGATCAGCCGCAGGGTTTCGCGCGGATGCGGCGCACCCTCGGCCTGGTCGGCGCGGGGTAGGTCTTCGTCAGCGCTCATGCGGCAGGCCTTTCCAGCGCTTCATCCGCCAGTTCGCGGACGTCTGCGGCGACCTCCTCCACCGGGCGGCCGCCGTCGACCACGCGGAAGCGGTCGGCAAACTCCTGCGCCAGCGCCAGGAAGCCTGCGCGCATCTTTTCCTGCAGCCCGACGCCGAAATCCTCGAACCGCTCTTCCTTGCCCTGACGCCCCTTGGCGCGGGCCAGGCCTTCTGCCGGGTCCATGTCAATGAGCAGCGTCAGATCCGGCTCGCGGCCGATCATCAGCTTGTGCATCTGGTCCACCGCGGCGCGCAGATCGCCGCGGGACAGGCCCTGGTACATCCGGGTGCTGTCGGCAAACCGGTCGCAGATCACCACCTTGCCAGCCGCCAGGGCGGGCTCGATGGTGCGCTCCAGATGATCGCGGCGCGCCGCCATGAACAAGAGCAGCTCTGTTTCTGCCGACCAGCGGTCGGGGTCCCCCTCCAGCACCAGGCGGCGGATTTCCTCGGCGCCAGGAGAGCCGCCGGGTTCGCGTGTCAGCACCACATCGCGGCCCTCTGCCTGCAGCGCCTCACCCAGCAGGCGGCATTGGGTGGACTTGCCGGACCCGTCGATGCCTTCAAAGGTGATGAACAGGCCGCGCCCTGAGCCAGATTGCGTGCCAGCTGTCACAGTGCCCCCTCGGGACCGGTCAGAAATTGCTTGATCAGCACCTGGGCTGCGGTTTTCACCCGCACCACAAAGCCGCCCGCAGGCACATCGGTTTCAGCGACCAGCGGCAGCCGCACCTCGGGCAGGTCTTCCGGCTGCAGCACCAGCTCTGCCAGGCGCTGGCCCTTGGCCACCGGCGCCTCAATCGGGCCGCTGTAGACCACTTCGCCCTCGATGGTGCCGCTTGCCAGAGAGGGCAGCAGGATTTCCAGGTCCTTTGCGGGCACCAGCCCTACCGATCGCTCGGCCCCCCGCCAAATCTCGGCTTCGGCGATGGGGATGCCCTCCTTGGCAACGGTTTTTTTGGTAAATTGGCGAAACGACCAGTTAACGAGGGCTTCTGCCTCCTCTGCGCGTCCGCGCTCGCTGTCGAGGCCGGAGACCACAAAGATCACCCGCCGGTCGCCCTGCTTGGCGGAGCCGACCAGACCATAACCCGCTTCCTCTGTGTGGCCGGTCTTGAGCCCGTCCGCACCAATGCCCAGTTTCAGCAGCGGGTTGCGGTTACGGACATTGGAGGGCGCACGGCCGTCAAACTCGAACTTGGTTTCGGCAAACAGCGGGTAGTATTCCGGAAAATCCTCGATCAGCCGCTCGGCCAGAACTGCCAGATCGTGCACCGACATCCGGTGCCCGGCGGCGGGCCAGCCGTTCGAGTTGGCAAAGGTCGAGGCAGTCATGCCCAGTTCCTGGCCGCGTTTGGTCATGTAGCGGGCAAAGCCCGCCTCGGTTCCATCCGGGCTTAGCGCCTCGGCAATCACCACGCAGGCGTCGTTGCCGGACAGCACGATGATGCCGCGCAGCAGATCCTCGACCCGGACCCGGTCCAGCGTGTCCAGGAACATGGTGGAGCCCTTGTAGCTCATCGCGTGTTCGCTGACGGGCAGGGTTTCGTTCAGGGTCAGCCGGCCGTCGCGCAGCGCCTCAAAGGCCACATAGAGGGTCATCAGCTTGGACATCGAGGCTGGCGGCAGCGGCACATCGGCGTTTTTCGACAGCAGAACGGTGTCGGTCCCCGAATCCAGCACATAGGCGGCACGTGCCTTGGTATCAAAAGCGGCCGCTGACAGCGCTGACAGGCTGACGGCAAGACCAGCAGCAAGACCCGTGCGCAGCGAAGACTTCAGGAGACGCGCCAGATGCGCGCCGGGGGTGTCAGTTCGTGACAGCATAGGCATCAGCGAATCCGGTGTCCTTTACGCTTTTCAGAAGCTGGCTGCGCTCCGCCTTGGTTTGCGCCGGGCCGACCAGCACCCGCCAGAAGGTCTTGCCGCTGGTGGATTGCTGGCGCACTTCCGGCACCATGCCTGAGCTGCGCATAGCGTTGGCGGCATGTTTGGCGTTGGCTTCAACGCTGAAGATGCCGATCTGGATGTAGGGTTTTCTCAGCGAGGTCTTCTGCTGTTTTGGGGCAGGCGCTGCGGCCGCTTCGGCCGTGGCCGGCGCAGCGGCTGCGTCCGGAGCGGTGGGCGCGGAGGCCTCAATCGCGGCGGCGGCACCGGCAATCGGATCCAGCGGCGTCTCGGAAATCTCGCTGCCGGCCAGCGCGGCTTCGGCTGCTTCTGTGCCTTCCGGCAGGGTGTCCTCTCCGGCAGCAGCCTCTTCCGGCTGCGGTTCCGGGGCGACTTCCTCGCGGCGCAGGGCGGTGACGTTCACTTCGACCGGAGCGCCGGCGAGCATTCCCAAGGCAGCTGCCGCATCCGAGGACACCTGCAGCCGCGGTCCCGGAATGTCGCGCTCGCGGCGGAAGAGGGCGCCGATCACGAACTGGCCGTTGGCATTGTTGCGGATGATCACCCGTTCCGGGTCCTTGGTGTCCGGGTGCGCCACCCAGACGCCGCCGATCGACGGGCGCCCGTCCCACAGGCCGGCCTCGGTCACCTGGAACACGTCGGGCGCTTCCACGTCGCGTTCGACCAGTTTGGTGCTGCTGGAGGCGCGGACCTCGCCTTCGGCCTTGGGTTTCGGTTCCAGGAAGCCCAGTTTCGGCCCGTCCTCGCAAGCTGCCAGGACCAGCAGGCCCAAGGCCGCTGCGGCCGCCCGCGGGGCCCTTCTTGCTTTCGACACCGTGTTTGACATGCTTTCATCCTTGCCTGTGCCCGCGGCGCTTTTGCGCCCCTGCCGGAATGCCCGGTCTTCTTGATTTGCGGCATGATAGCCTGCGCTTCCGGTCATGAAAACCCTGCCGGAGAACGATGCAAGGGAAAGCCGCGCCGGCGGCAGGTTTCCGCGTGCCGGGCGGCCCCCGCAAAATTTCTCTTGCGCACATTCCGCCGGCCAAGGATTTCCGCTTGCCTCGCCCGGCGTGGCATCCTAAACCGCTGACGGACCGGGGAGGTGGCAGAGTGGTCGAATGCGGCGGTCTTGAAAACCGTTGAACGTGAGAGCGTTCCCAGGGTTCGAATCCCTGTCTCCCCGCCATTATCTTATTTTGGCAAGAAATCCCCTCTAACAGCTTGAATGGCAAGGTTGTTTTTGGTGTTCGAAGCCCTTCATTTCGCGCATATGTAATTTGCTCTGCAAAGGTCGGCCTCAGGACGGCTCTGTTGCGCAAATCGGGTGAGGGATTCATCTCATGAATCCAGCGTGATAGCTGGAGGGCATGAGCAGACCAACACCCCCGACCTACAAGATCAAGAACTGGCGGGCCTATAACGAAGCGCTGAAGCGTCGTGGCTCTCTGACGATCTGGTTCGATCCCGAGATGACGTGGGAGGCCCGGCCGACCGGCAAGAGAGGCCGACAGCCCATCTATAGCGACGCCGCGATCAAGACCTGCCTGACGATGAAGGTGCTGTTCCGTATGGCGCTCAGGCAGACGACCGGCTTCGTGGAAAGTCTCCTGCGATTGAGTGGATTGGACTGGTCGGTACCGGATTTTAGCACGCTTTCACGCCGCCAGAAGTCTCTCGCCGTGAACATCCCGTATCGTGGTTCTGAGGGGCCGCTACACCTGCTGATCGACAGCACTGGGATAAAGGTAGAGGGCGAAGGCGAGTGGAATGCGCGCAAGCACGGTGGCTCGAAACGCCGCGTGTGGCGCAAGGTTCACCTCGGTATCGACGAAAAGACACTGGAAATCCGGGCAGTCGAGTTCACCAGTAGCAACATTGGTGATGCGCCCATGCTGCCGGAACTGCTTAATCAGATCCCGCCCGAGCAGGAGATCGGCAGTGTCACGGCAGATGGCGCCTACGATACGCGCAAGTGCCACGATGCCATCGCCAACCGAGGTGCCAATGCCGTCGTCCCGCCCCGCAAGAACGCCAAGCCCTGGAAACCCGACACCGCAGGCGCGATTGCGCGCAACGAAGCGCTGCGGGCGTCGAAATACCTTGGCCGAGCGCTTTGGCGGAAATGGAGTGGATACCACCGCCGAAGTCGTGCCGAAACCAAGATGCACTGCATGAAACTGCTGGGACAAAGACTGATGGCACGGGATCCTGGACGTCAGGTTGCCGAGCTTCAGCTCCGTGTTGCGGTCATGAACGGATTCACCGCGCTTGGCATACCCGTCACAGAGGCAGTGGGATAAGTCCGTCTGGGGAAAGGGGAACCTTGGCCCTCAACCGATTTGCGCAACAGAGTCACTTTTTCGTCTAAGATCAGCTTCTCACGCTCCATCTTTTCGATCCGCTTCTCGTAGGCTTTGATCAGGGTTGGGTTGTCGGCGTCTACAATACGGTCCAACAGGCCTTCGATTTTCTTTGCCAGTTGGTTGCGCTCTGTGAGGATCAAACGCTTGTCAGCCTCCATTTGCCCCACACGTTGCCCCCAAGCATCCTTGAACATCTTTGTGACCACTGCAAACATACCCTCAGATGGTGTGGTCCTGCCCCCTGAGACTGGTCCGGAGTGAATGCGAATTTTTGGGAACATTTCTGGCAAGAGAGGGAGTGTACCGATGCCGAAGAAACGATTGAGCGACGAACAGATTGCCTTTGCTTTGAGGCAAGCGGAAGCCGGGACGGCGGTTGGAGAGATTTGCCGCAAGATGGGGGTCGCGGAAGCGACGTTCTATCGCGGTAAGAAGGTCTATGCGGGGATGGGTGTGTCGGAGATCCGGCGGCTGAAACAGCTCGAAGACGAGAACAGCAAGCTGAAGCGCCTGGTCGCTGATCTGACGCTGGACAAAACGATGTTGCAGGACGCGCTGAGAAAAAAGTGGTGAAGCCTGTCCGCCGCCGCGAGGTCGTCCGGCACTATCAGGGTGTGTTTGAGGTGTCGGAGCGCCGTGCTTGTAATGCCATGGGCTTCGGACGGGCTTCCCGCAGATATCAATCCAGGCGCGATCCGGCGGTTGAATTGCGGATGCGCCTGAAGGAGTTGGCCGAAAGCCGTGTGCGGTATGGATATCGTCGCCTGCACATACTGCTGCAAAGGGAGGGGTGGCATGTGAACCACAAGCGCCTGTACCGCCTGTACTGCGAAGAGGGCCTGTCGATCCGGACCCGCAGCCCGAAGCGGCGCCGGGCCTGCCGGTATCGATCCGGCCGATCCGAGGCTGACGGCATGAATGAGATCTGGGCAATCCCTGCCCGGCAGGCGATGCCGTGCATCGCCGGGAGGGGACTTCATGTCGGACCGGCCGTTCGACGAAAAACCGTTTCGTATTGCGACCATTGCCGACTGCTTTACGAGAGAGGCTCTCGCGACTGCTGCGAGGACAAACTTCCGAGCCTGCCAGGTCAGTGATGAATTGGATCGGTTAGCCCGGATCCGAGGCAAGCCACGAAGCATTCGAGCCGACAAGGGGCCTGAGTTCGCCGGCCGGTTACTTGACCAGCGGGCCTACCTGAACAAGGTCGAGTTGGACTTCTCGAGGCCCGGAAAACCGAAAGATAACGCATACATCGAAGCGTTCAACAGCCGCCTTAGACAGGAATGCTTGAACGCCTCATGGTTCCTGTCGATGGACGACGCCCGAAAGCGGATCAGCGAATGGAGAGCCGATTACAATGAAGCCAGGCCGCATTCCTCGCCGGGGAACTTGACGCCGAGCGAATGTGCGGCCCAACTGAACGAAACCCGAAAGGTCGCATGAAGCCCGGGCCAAAAATGGGGTGAGCTCCAGACCCACGATGCACTAACAATTAAACCGGACCACCCGATGGGGGCACGCCAGGCAGTGGAATTTGTGCTGTCGCTGTCAGGACAGGCGCATAACGCGGAGCTGGCCGAAGCGGGCAGGACGGTGTTTGAGGACAACTGCGCTGCCTGTCACGGCGATGACGGGCGTGGCGGCTACGAAAACGGCGCGCCGGACCTGGGTGACAGCCGGTGGATTTATGGCGGCAGCCGGGACGACATTTACCGCAGTGTCTACTATGGCCGGATGGGCGTCATGCCGGCCTGGCAGGGACGGCTGAGCGATGCCCAAATCCGGATGCTGACATTGTATGTGTTGTGGAATGGCAGTGATGCACGGGACTGAGAACACACGGCCGGAAGAGAACCTGCGTTTCCGCAGGATGATGTACCTGCTGATACTGGCGCTGCTGGCAGGCTACGCCGGGTTCAAGGCCTGGCACCTGTCCGTGGCGTTTGAAGCCTGGAACTGGCAGGTGCTGGAGGGCACGGTGTCTGGTGCCGCCAAGTGAAGAGGGGGTAAAACGGCAGCGGCCTTGCAGGCTGCCGCTGCCTATTTCAAGGCCTGCTCCGCCTCCAGCTTTCGGATCAGGTTCTTCATGCCGCGGTTTCCTTCCAGCACGTCCTTGAGGGTGCGGTTGTCCAGCGCGGCAAAGAAGGCCTCCTGCGCCTCAGACAGGATCGGCAGCAGCCCGCAGGCCGGCGTCATCACACAGCAGCCGCCGTCCTCTTTCATGCATTCCACCAGCGGTGTGCCGTGTTCGGATTTGCGCAGCAGAGCGCCGATGGAGATTGCCTCGGGCCGCTTGGCCAGGCGCATGCCGCCGTTGCGGCCGCGGACCGATTCCACATAGCCCTCGTGGGTCAGCCATTGGGAAATCTTGGCCAGGTGGTTGAACGGCAGCTGCTGCATCCCGGCAATTTCGCGGGTGGTCATCAGCCCGTCCTCGTGGGTGGCGAGGTGGATCAGGATGCGCAGGGCGTAATCGGAAAACTTGGTGATCTGCATAAGCGTTCATCCCATAAATAATATGCACTGAAAAGACGTATTTTGTTGACATGTATCCGGGCAATCCAATAATAGGCATCTAAAATACCTATTAAATGGAGGCGGCGCATGCAGCCGGTTGTTCTTTTAATCTCGCTGGTCCTGATGGCGGCGCTGTCAGCGGTGTTTGCCGCTGCTGCGCGGTCTTCGCGCGGTCCGGCGCCTGGTCCGGGCGCCAACGCAAAACGCAAGGGGCTGATCTGGGCGATGACAATAGCGGGCGTGATCATCTCTGTTGCTTCGCTGCGGGAGTGGCCGCATGCGCTGGCCGGCACCGGCGATGCGCTGGAGGTGAATGTCAGCGGCGGCCAGTGGTGGTGGGACATTGACACCGCGGAAATTCCGGCGGGCCAGCCGGTCAATTTCAACGTGACCACCGAGGACGTGACCCATGGGATGGGCATCTATGACAGCGAGCTGACACTTCTGACCCAGGTGCAGGCGATCCCCGGCTACACCACGCAGATCACCTACACCTTTGAGGAACCCGGCAGCTACCAGGTTCTCTGCATGGAGTTTTGCGGCGTGGCGCATCACGACATGGTCAATGAATTCGAAGTTATCGCGGCGGAGGAGTAAATGAGCACTGCATCTGAAAATTATGTTCCTGGGCTTGCAGCGGCTGCGCCGCAGGCCGGGGCGGTCAAGCTGACGATGATCCTCACTGGCGCGGTGTTTGCGCTGATGATGGTCTTCGGCCTCCTCATGCGCGCAGCGCAGGGCCAGTGGATTGAGCTGGACCCGGCACTGTTCTACCAGCTGCTGACCGCACATGGCGCGGGCATGGTGGGCACTGCTGCGCTGTCGGGCGCGGCCATCATGTGGTATTTCTGCGGCCGCCATCTTGTGCTGTCGGGCGGCATCTTCTGGGCCTTCCTGGGGCTTTTCCTGCTAGGCGTGGCGCTGATCCTTGGCGCGATCTTCATTGGCGGTTACGGCGGTGCCTGGACTTTCCTGTTCCCTCTGCCTGCCCTGTCCGGCGGCGCCTGGGAGGCAGGTGCAGCCGCGTCCTTCATGCTGGGATACACTGCCATCGGGGTGGGCTTTCTGCTGTATTACCTGGAGCTGGGCCGCCGGATCCATGCGCGTTATGGCAGCCTGGTCCGGGCGCTGGGCTGGAATCTGATCCTGGGGCGCGAGGACAACGATCCACCGCCGCCGGCCATCGTGGCGGCCGCGGCTGTGACAATATTCAACTCGATTGGTATCATCCTGGGCGCGGCCGTTTTGGTTGCAAGCCTGGTGCATCTGCTGGTGCCGGGGTTCGAGGTGGATGCGCTGCTGGCCAAGAACCTGATCTATTTCTTCGGCCATGTCTTCATCAACGCCTCGATCTATATGGCTGTGACGGCGGTCTATGAGATCCTGCCGGAATACACCGGAAAGCCCTGGAAATCGAACCGGCTGTTTGCAATCGCCTGGAATGCGGTGCTGATCTTTGTGATGGCAGTCTACTGGCACCACCTGTTGCAGGATGTGGTGATGCCGCCGTGGATGCTGGTAGTGGGGCAGCTGGTCTCCTACTTCAGCGGCATTCCCCTGATTGCGGTCACCGCCCTTTCCACCTTCCTTTATGTGCGCGGCTCCAAGATGACCTGGGACCTGGCATCGTCGCTTCTGGTGCTGTCAGTTGCGGGTTGGTCGGTGGGGTCCATTCCGGCCTCCATCGACGGGATGATCAGTGTCAACAAGGTGATGCACAACACCATGTGGGTGCCGGGCCATTTTCACACCTATCTGCTGCTGGGCGAGGTGGCGATGGCCTTTGGCTTCATGGCCTGGCTGGTGCGCGGCAAGACGATCTCGCAAATGGGCGGTTTGGACCGGGCGGCTTTTGTTACCTACCTGGTGGGTGCCGCAGGGTTTGTGACGGTGTTCCTGTTCTCCGGTGCCGCCTCGATCCCGCGCCGCTGGGCTGTGCACTATGAGGAATGGCTGGCCCACGACCGCATCGGCACCTTTTTCGGCGGTCTGGTTGTGCTGGGGACGCTGGTCTTTGTCCTGCGCTTTGCGGCGCGGCTAGGGCGGCGCGAAGGCTGATGCTGGCCCGTGTTCTCCCTTCGGTTCTCGCCGCCGTGATTGGCGGCGGGATCCTGTGGCAGGCCACCGACGGGGCGCAGGCCTTCACCAGCGAGGCGGCGCGGCGGCTGGATGTGGTGCAGTCGCCGCGTCAAGTCCCCAAGGTGCTGCTGGAGGACATGACGAGCCGGCCGGTGCCATTGCTGCCTCAAGCGGGTGAGGTTGTTCTGGTCGAGTTCATCTATACCGTCTGCGGCGACATCTGCCAGATCGCCGCGGCCGATTTTGCAGAGATCCGCGACCGCCTGCAGGCGCAAGGGGTGAAGGTCCGGCTGCTCTCAGTCAGCTTCGACCCGGAGCGCGACACGCCGGAGCAGATGGCGATCTATGGCGATGCGCATGAGGCCGACGGCATTATGTGGACCATCGCACGGCCGGAGCAGAAGGCACTGCCGGAGCTATTGGACCTGTTTGACGTGACTGTCATCCCGGATGAGTGGGGCGGCTACCAGCATAATGCAGCGATCCATGTGATCACCGGCGATGGCCGCTTCTCTGCTGTCTACGATACCGACGCAGTGGACGCTGTGCTGGCACATGTGAACGGGTCGCGGCCATGAGGATGATCTGCCTGGCCTTGCTTGCCTTTGCCGAAGCCGTTGCACTGCGGGATGCGGCGGTGGCCAGCCCGGTCCAGCATGTCCTGGTGCAGATGCCCTTGCTGGTGCTGGCGGGCGTTGTGGCAGCCTGGAACCTGAAAGCCCCGCGCAGCTGGGCCGTGCCCCTGCTGCTGGCGGCGCTGACCACCTTTCTGTTCTGGATGCTGCCGCGCAATGTGGACTGGGCGCTGTCCCCGGCCGGGGAGGCCGCCAAATATATCACTTTGCCGCTGCTGCTGGGGGTGCCGTTGCGGCTGTCCTGGCCTTGGCTGGGCCCAATCCTGCGCGGCTTTCTGAAAGCGAATGCGCTGTCGATGCTGGGGGTGCTCGGGTTTCTGTATACCCATGCGCCGGTACGGATCTGCAACTCCTACCTGGTCTCGGCCCAGCAGGATCTGGGCTTTGCCTTCCTCTATCTCGCCGCGGCTCTGGCCTGCCTTTGGGCTATCCCGGTTCTGTTCGGACATCCGCGCAGGCTGCGCTGGGCAGCTCCGGATACGCCCAACGCGGAGCTTGAAGTAAAATGACCTATGCTGAAACCGTTCTGGGATTTGCCGAGGTCGCGCAGAACAAAAGCGCCAGCCTGCGGGCCGACCCATTGGGCTTCCTGATCCTCGCCTTTAAAGCGGGTGCATTCGTGGGGGCGGGTATCCTGCTGATATTCTCAGTGGGTCAGGGAGCTGACGCCGCCATCCGGCCCATTGTGATGGGCGCAAGCTTTGGTATTGCCCTGACGCTGGTGGTTTTTGCAGGGGCCGAGCTGTTCACCGGCCACACCATGTACATGACGCATGGCTTTCTGACCGGGCAGAGCAGCTTGGGCGACCTCCTGCAATGCTGGGCAGCCAGCTGGGCAGGCAATCTGATAGGAGCGCTTTTGCTGGCGCTGCTCTTTGTGGCGGGCGGCGGCGGGCTGATCCTGGCGGCAGGAGAAGAGGCTCTGCTACTTAAAGTGGCAGCCAAGAAAATGCACGGAACGGGTGTTCAGCTGTTTGCCAAAGCCGTCTTGTGCAACTGGCTGGTGTGCCTGGCCCTGTGGTGCACCGCGCGGGCCAAGGACGACGTGACCAAATGCATCATCATCTTTTGGTGCCTCTATGCCTTCATCGCGGCGGGCTTCGAGCACAGCATTGCCAATATGACGGTATTCTCGGTGGCGCTGATGTCGGATCACCCGGCCAGCATCACAATTGCCGGCGCAGCCCATAATCTGACCTTCGTCACCCTTGGCAATATCTTTGCAGGGGCTGTGATCATGGGGTGGGGCTACTGGCGCGCGGCCTCTCGTCCGCAGGCCGGAGCCGCTGTCAGGTCCGGCTCTGCCTCAAGCCCTGGCTGAAAGGGTATTCGGTCAAAATTCCAATCGACTTGCGGTGCGAATACGAGAGTCTCTCAGACCATTCTGGCGGAGGAAAGCGGCGCAGAGCGGACTGGGGCTGGGAGCCGCACAAGTTCCAGAAGTGTTCCTGAGAACGCTCAATAGGAGAATTGTTCGGGAGAAAAAGTGGCAGCCCGTAGGGGAATCGAACCCCTCTTTCCAGGTTGAAAACCTGGCGTCCTAACCGATAGACGAACGGGCCACTCTGTGCGTGAGCGGGTGTTTAGTTGCAAGCGCCGGAACCCGCAAGGGAAAAAATACGCCTTTGTGAAAATTCTTATCCACAGGCGGCAAGGCCTTGAAAAATCAGGATTCTGCGGCGTCTTCCAGGCGCAGTTGCGGGCTTTGGCGGCCGCCCCAGGTGTTGATTTCCAGCCGTCCGGCAAAATGGAAGCGCGCGCCGCCGTGCTCCAGCAGCCGGGGGCCGAGCGCGGTATCGAAGGCGCCAAAGCAGATCGCATCGACACCGCCGCCCATACCGTCACTGAGAGAGAGTTTCAGATGGCTTTCACCCACTTTCTTGGCGAAGCGCACCTGCAGATCCGGCAGCGCATAGCGCGGGGCAGGGGCGCCTGCGCCAAACGGGCCTGCCTGTTCGATCTGCCCGATCAGATCCACGCTGGCCGCCCCCGGCATCAGCGCGCCGTCGAGCTTCAGGTCTGCCGGGCCGCCCTCTCCAGCGCCCTGTTTGGCCAGCAATTCACTCAGCCGCGCCATGGCCGGCTCCAGCTTGTCGCGCATCACGGTGAGGCCCGCAGCCATCTTGTGGCCGCCGCCCTTGACCAGCAGCCCTTCGGCCGCCAGCCGCTGGATCGAGGCGCCAAGATCGACGCCGGACACAGACCGGCCTGATCCCTTGCCCTCTTCGCCGTCAAAGCCGATCACGACGGCGGGCCGGTTGGCGGCTTCCTTCAGGCGGGAGGCGACGATGCCGACCACGCCCGGGTGCCAGCCCTCGCCCGCGGCCCAGACCAGCGGGGCGTCCAGACCGCGCTCCTCGGCCTGCTCCAGAGCAGCAGCGCGCACGGCGTTTTCGATATCGCGGCGCTCGGTGTTCAGCTCGTCCAGCCGTTCCGCAAGCGCCGCGGCCTCATGCGGGTCACTGGTGGACAGCAGCCGGGCGCCGAGGTCTGCCTTGCCGATCCGCCCGCCGGCATTGACCCGCGGGCCCAGCAGAAAGCCGAGGTGGTAGGTGGAAGGCGCCGAATCCATGCGGGAGACATCGGACAAAGCCACCAGTCCGGGACGTTTGCGTGCGCCCATCACTTTCAGGCCCTGGCGCACCAGCGCCCGGTTGGCGCCGATCAAAGGCGCCACATCCGCCACGGTGGCCAGCGCAACCAGGTCCAGCAGTGCCATCAGATCCGGCCCCTTGGCACCCGACTCGCGCAGCTGGCGGCCTGCCTCGACCAGCATCAGGAACACCACGCCGGCGGCACAGAAATAACCCAGGTCGCCGCTTTCGTCCTGCCGGTTGGGGTTCACCACCGCCACACAATCCGGCAGCGTCTCGCCGCCCAGGTGGTGGTCCAGCACGATGACATCTGCACCCTTGGCGGCGGCAATGGGTTCGTGGCTGAGGGTGCCGCAATCGACACAGATGATCAGGTCATGGGCGGCGGCCAGTTCCTGCATGGCAGGGACGTTGGGGCCATAGCCTTCATCAATGCGGTCGGGGATATAAAGTGTCGCCTGCAGCCCCATCTGGCGCAACCAGACCAGGAGCAACGCGGCAGAGCTGCCGCCATCGACGTCATAGTCGGCAAAGACCGCAATCCGCTGCTTGCGCCGCACGGCTTCCAGAAAGCGGGCGGCGGCGGCCTCCATGTCCTTCATTTCGCGCGGGTCGGGCAGCAGTTCTTTCAGCTTCGGTTCCAGAAAGCCCTTGGCCTCCATCGCCGGCACACCGCGACGGGCCAGAACCTGGCAGACAGAGCGGGGCAGGCCGGTCTGCTGCGCCATCATCTCGGAGGCACGGTCCACTTCGACCCCGGGGCCAACCCAGCGGCGGCCGGTCAAGGACTGCTCTACACCCAAAAAGCTCATGCGTCTCACCCGTAAGCAAAGGCCGGACCCAATTGGATCCGGCCCTTTCATCTTTCCTCAAATACTCCCGCCGGAGGCAGCGGCGCAAGCCGCTTCGCAGGCGCAGTGCCGGTTCACTTCTGGTGCGGTTCCAGCGGCGTGCGGTAGGACATGCGGCGCACCGAGCCGGTCTTGGAGCGCATCAGCAGGGTGGTGGTCTCCACCCAGCCCGGGGTGCGTTTGATCGAAGGCAGCAGCGAGCCGCCGGTGACGCCGGTGGCGGCAAAGATCACGTCCTGGGTGACCATCTCGTCACGCGCATAGATCCGGTCCAGGTCGGTGATGCCGGCCTTGGCGGCGCGGGCTTTCTCGTCGTCGTTGCGGAACAGCAGGCGGCCGAAGATCTGACCGCCCATGCATTTCAGCGCGGCCGCGGCCAGAACACCCTCAGGTGCGCCGCCCTGGCCCATGTACATGTCGATGCCGGTCACATCGCTTTCGGCGCAATGCATGACGCCGGCCACGTCGCCGTCGGTGATCAGGCGGATGGCGGCACCGGTCTCACGCACTTCGGCGATCATCGCTTCGTGGCGCGGGCGCTCCAGGATGCAGACAGTGATGTCGGACGGTGCGCAGCCCTTGGCCTTGGCCAGCGCCTCGACACGCTCGCGCGGGGACATGTCCAGCGAAACCACGCCGTCCTCGTAACCGGGGCCGATTGCCAGCTTGTCCATGTAGGTGTCCGGCGCGTGCAGCATGGAGCCGCGCGGGCCCATGGCGATCACGGTCAGCGCGTTCGGCATGTCCTTGGCGGTCAGCGTGGTGCCTTCCAGCGGGTCCAGCGCAATGTCAACGCCGGGGCCGTTGCCGGTGCCGACTTCCTCGCCGATGTACAGCATCGGTGCTTCGTCGCGCTCGCCCTCGCCGATCACCACGACGCCTGCGATGTCCAGCAGGTTCAGCTGCTCGCGCATGGCGTTGACGGCGGCCTGGTCGGCGGCCTTTTCGTCGCCGCGGCCGATCAGCGAGGCAGAGGCCAGCGCGGCCTGTTCGGCAACGCGGGCGAGGCCCAGCGACAGCATGCGGTCATGAAAAGGCGCGTCAGAGGTGTTCGAAGTCATACCGGAAATCCTGTCTCAACGGGTCAGAAGTGAATGGGCGTTTCAAGCCGAATAGCGCGGGGCGGGGCTGGCTCGCAAGAGGCGATAGGGGGCACGGCGGCAGGAAATCCCAGCCGCAGCGCTGTAAACTGCCATTTTTGGCCGGTTTCGGCCGGCTCAGACCTCTTCTATGCGCAATGCAACGGGGGTGCCATCGACCACGTCGGTAGCGGTGAGACCTTCCAGTGCAACGTCCAGGGTCGCGCGGGTGCATTTGTGGGTGACGAACAGAACCGGTGCCACCGGCGCCTTGTGGCTGTACTGGCGCATCCTGTCGATGGACACGCCTGCCTCGCCCAGAATGGCGGCAACTTTGGCAAGTGCGCCCGGTTTGTCCAGCAATCCCATGCGCAGGTAGAAGGGGGCGGGCAGGCCGGTCTGGGCGGCGGGCACATCCTGCAGCGTGCTGGCGGGCTGGCCGAAAGTTGCTATACGCAGGCCGCGGGCGAGGTCGAGGATATCGCCCATCACCGCGCTGGCGGTCGGGCCTTCGCCGGCGCCGGGGCCGCGCAGCACCACCTGTTCAATCGAGTCGCCTTCGATCACCACCATGTTGGTGCCGCCTTCCAGCTGGCCCAGCGGCGAATTGTCGGGCACCAGGCAGGGCGACATGCGCTGTTCCAGCCCGCGGGCGGTGCGCTGTGCCACGCCCAGGAGCTTGATGCGGTAGCCCATATCGGCAGCGGCGCGGATGTCGTCCAGCTGGATGCGCTGGATGCCTTCCAGCTCGACGTTATCGAAGGCCGGCTTGGTGCCGAAGGCGATGGAGGCCAGCAGCGCCAGCTTATGGCCAGCGTCGATGCCGCCCACGTCGAGATTCGGGTCGGCCTCGAGGTAGCCAAGGCGGCCGCATTCTTCGAACAGGGCGTTGTAGCCTTGGCCGGTAGCCTCCATCTGGGTCAGGATGTAGTTGCAGGTGCCGTTCATCACGCCCATCACACGGGTGACTTCATTCCCGGCCAGACCTTCGGTCAGGGACTTGATCACCGGGATGCCGCCGGCCACGGCAGCTTCAAACCGGATCACCCGGCCCGCAGCCTCGGCCTGTTCCGCCAGTTCCTGGCCGTGAATGGCCAGCAAGGCCTTGTTCGCAGTGACCACATCCTTGCCGGCGGCCAGTGCGGCTTCGGTCGCAGCTTTGGCCGCACCTTCGTGGCCGCCCATCAGCTCGACAAAGACGTCAACGTCGCCGCGTACGGCCAGCGCCACCGGATCGGTCTCCCAGGCGTAATCCTTGAGCGGCACACCGCGGTCCTTGTTCGGATCCCTTGCCGACACGGCGGAGATGACGACAGGGCGTCCGGTCCGCGCCTCCAGCAGCGCTGCGTGGCGGCGGATGATTTTCACCACGCCGATGCCGACGGTGCCCAAGCCTGCGATCCCTAGGCGTAGCGGTTCTGTCATGGCTGGAGGTCCTTTGTCCGAAAACTTGTCCGCCCCGCCTTAGCGGGTTCGGCGCAGGCGTGCAACGGCGCCGCGGAACAAGGCGCAGCAGGGCGGGCAGGAATGCCGCGGAGGGGTCAGAGTTCGGCGTTTTTGACGGCTTCGGCGCGGCGTTTCAGGCGGTCGCTGCGGGCGTCGAGCTCCTCCTGCAGATCCTGGCTGGCCTGCTGCGGCGGATCCAGCGGTTCCAGTGCGTCATCCAGCGGCAGGAGGTCGGGATAATCCGCGCCACGCAGGTCCGGGGTCAGCCTGTCCTCCAGCTCTGGCACCCGGGTGCAGGCGGCGGCTGCCGTCACGGCCAGAAAGAATGCGATCCGAGTCCAAAACTGCATTGCCTAAATCCCATGCTCAGCTGGAGCGGTTTTAGGAGGTCCGGCAGGCTGGCACAATTGAATTTCTGCGGCTGTTGGGGGATGTTCCTGCAGCCGCGGGCTGATAGAGGCATGGGGTGGGGGCATTCGCTCTTTTTTCTGAACATTCGTTCAGTTATTGTCGCCCCATGGCACGCACCCAAGGCTCCCACTCCGATATCACCGGCCCCCGCATCCGCGAGGCGGCCCTGCGGCTGTTTGCGCAGCATGGCTATGCCGCCGTCTCGATGCGCCAGATCGCCAAAGAGGTCGGGGTGCAGGCGGGCGCCCTGTACAATTACACGCCGGACAAGCAGAGCCTGCTGTTCAATCTTATGGCGGGCCATATGGCAGAGCTGCAGGCGGCCTGGGATTCGGTGCCGCAGGCGGACAGCGCGCTGGAACGGCTGCGCGCTTTCACCGGCTTTCACATCCGTTTTCACCTGGAGCGCCCGGATGCGGTGTTTATCGCCTACATGGAGCTGCGCAATCTGACGGAGGAGAATTTCACCGTCATCGAATCGCTGCGCCGGGACTATGAAAACGGGGTGGAGGGGATCCTGAAGCAGGGGGTGGAGCAGGGGGTGTTTGCCATTCCCGACACCAAGATCGCAACGCTGGCGGTGATTGCGATGCTGAACGGGGTCAACACCTGGTACCGCTCAGAGGGGCGGCTGTCGTTGGACGAGGTGGAGCGGGTCTATTGGGGCATGGTGCAGAAGGCAGTCAGCAAGTGAACCTGCTGGACCTGAAGACCAGCCGTCTGCGGGCCGCTCCCTGGCAGGATCTGACAGCGGCAGAACTGGCGGGCCTGTTTGCGCCGAAGGCGGTGCAATGGCTGCCGGACGGGTTTCAGGCACAGGGCAGCGATCAGAGCCGCCGCGAATTCCTGGCGGCAGTGTCGCAGCAGGCCGAAGTGGCGGCGCTCCGCAATGCGGCGGGCGAAGGTGCCGGGCTGATCATCCTGTCCTTCCCTGAAGAGGGCAGCAGCATCCGGAATCTGGGATATCTATTTGCCGAATCCGCTTGGGGGCAGGGGCTGGCCAGCGAATTGATTGGCGGATTGCAGGCGCATTACCGCGGCAGCGGCGTCACGCTGTCCGGCGGGGTCATGCAGGAAAACGCGGCCTCGGCCCGGGTGCTGCAGAAATCCGGTTTCACGCCGGAGCGCGCGGGGGCGGAGACCTTGTACAGCTGGTATTCCGGCGGCTGACGGCCTGATCAGCTCAGCAGTCCAAGCATGTCGTAGTGGTCGATCTGGCGGCTCAGCACCATCGGGTCCTCTTCGGGCAGCACATGCGGCTGTTCCCAATCCTCGCCGGCAAAAGCCTGCAGCGCCTCGACGCTTTCCCAGACCATCACCACGCAGAAGGTTGCCGGCGAATCCGGCCGCGGCAATCCGGCGGTGACCGAAACAAGGCCCGGCTGGCGGCGCACGTGCGGCACAGCGGTATCGGTCAGAAAGGCCTTGAAGTCCTGGATCTTGTCGTCACGGACGGTGGCACGGAACACCCGGATAATCATCACTCCCCCCCATCGGTCATTGGACAAGGGGAGTATAGCACAACATCAGTGCGTTTGGCGGGCCGATACGCCCTGTGCGCGGGTTTGTTGCACCGCGCACAGGGAAAAGCGGGCACCGGTTTTCCCGTCCTGTGCGCGGGCTTGATGCGCCGCGCACAGGGAAAAGTGGGCACCGGTTTTCCGGGTCAGTGCGCGGGCTTGATGAATGTGCCGTTGCGCAGGTCGCGGAAGGCCTGGTGCAGTTCGGCCTGCGTGTTCATCACGATCGGCCCGTGCCAGGCCACCGGCTCGTTGATCGGCGCGCCGGAGATCAGCAGGAACCGCACGCCATTCGACCCGGCCTGTACGGTGATCCCGTCGCCGGTGCCGAAGCGGATCAGGGTGCGGTCGCCGGACAGGTCGCGGATGTTGACCTCCTGGCCAGCGACCTCCTTCTCCAGCAGCACGCCTTGCGGGGCGGAGGCATCGGCAAAGGCCGCTTCGCCTTCGAACACATAGGCAAAGGCCCGGCGGTAGGTGTCGACCGGCAGGGTCTTTTTCACCCCTGCCGGGATGAAGACGTCCAGGTACTGCGGGTCGGCGGCGATGCCGTCGACCAGCCCGCGTTTGCCCCAGAAATCGCCGGCGATCACTTTCACCCGGGTGCCGTCGTCGTCGATGATCTCGGGGATTTCGGTGCCTTTGACGTCCTGGTAGCGCGGCGCGGTCATTTTCTGGCTGGCGGGCAGGTTGCCCCACAGCTGGAAACCGTGCATCTGGCCCTTGGCGTTGCCCGCGGGCATCTCCTGATGCAGGATGCCCGATCCGGCGGTCATCCACTGCACGTCGCCTGCGCCCAAAGTGCCTTCATTGCCCAGCGAGTCGCCGTGTTCGACTGTGCCTGCCAGCACATAGGTGATGGTCTCGATGCCGCGGTGCGGATGCCAGGGGAAGCCGCGCAGGTAGTCCTCCGGGTTTTCGTTGCGGAAGTCGTCGAACAGCAGGAACGGGTCCAGCTCCGACGGGTCCTGAAAGCCGAAGGCGCGGTGCAGCTTGACGCCGGCGCCCTCGGTATGCGGCTGCGCTGGGCGGGTTTCGAGGATGGGTCTGAGGGACATTTGCCTGCCTCCTGTGAGCGGTTGTTCTGGCAAGATAGTGTGTGCGGAGCCAGGGGGAAACCAAGCCAGGTTCACTCGCTTTGTGCGCAGGTGAACAGTAGGCGCCGCAGCCCGCAGGGCTGCCCGGCCCAACGGGACGCGGTGCCGGAGGCGCCAAGGACGGGCGGGAGCCCTCGCGCCCGTCAGTCTTCACCGGGCGAGGATGCGGCCCACCAGTCAGCCGGTTTGCGCCGCCCGCCATGGTTGCCGGCAAGCCGCAGTGCCAGTTTGCGGAAGGGGCCAAGCGCCAGTTTCAGCCACATCCTGTTCAGGGGCTTGGCATAATCCCGGTTGAAAGGGCAGACCCGCATGCAAATCGCGCAATCTGATGCCATTTTGGCCCAGAAGGAGAAGCATTTCTCTGCATCGGAGGTCCATTTCTTCACGCCTTTGATGGCCGAGATATTGGATGTCTGCGCTGACGGCGGCCCATAAGGCAGGGCCTTAACCGGGCAAGCATCAGCACATTTGGTGCAGATGTCGCAGAACGCCTTCACCCCCTTCGGTTTTGGAGCGTCATGCGCCAGTGGCAGGTTGGTGAAAATCTTGGAAAACCGCAGGCGCGGCCCATACTCCGGCGTGATCACCATCTGATTGCGGGCGTACTCGCCAAGGCCTGCCTTCACGGCGTAGGGGATCACCAGCCCGGTGTCATTCATTGACGGCACCGCCTCATACCCCAGGTTGCGGATATAGGCAGCAAGCTGCATCACGATGGAGGCTTCGTGGCTGTATTCCCGCCCTGTTGCGGCGCCGGCCAGGGCGGACGGGTAGGTGGCCACCAGATCCTTATCCATCTCATGGCCCAGCACAATCACGCTGGTCAGCCCTTCCGGCAGATCATGCGGCGCCTCGGACATGTCGCGGGCATCGACGCGGGCGGTGTATATCCACCGCTCGTCCAGATCGGTTATGCCGCAGAGATCGGCGCCGAAGAACTTGGCGATGCGCTTTATCTCCGCGGACATCTTGGCGGGGTCGCCAATTTCCAGCACATCCTTTGCCACCGGGGTGTCAGGCCGGATGGCGGCCTGGAACCCTTCGCGGATGCCCTCGTGCGCGCGGCGGGAGGAGACCATGTCGGAAATCAGCCAGGCCGCGTTGCGCAGGGCAAAATCGCGCTGGGTGAACCCGTCGCCGCGCCGGGGCGCCGCTTCCATCCGGTAGGAGGAAAAGAATTTCGCCGTGTGCTTGGACTTCACCCGGTCATCCCAGAAGGCGCGGGTGAAAATGTCGTTGCGCTGCGTGAACCGTTCGAAACCGTCGGTGACTTCGATTCCTGCAGCTGCATCGCCGTCACGCTGGGGCGGGGTGTTCTGGGGCCAGGGCATGACGGGACGCTAACCGCCCGCCCGGTTTCGGGCAAGGGCTGCCGGCTTGGAGCTGTCAGCAGAACAGGGAGACGACCCAGTCCCGCACCATGGCGACCTCGGCGCTGTTGGGGGCTTCGCCCGCGGCGGGCATCAGATAGTGGCCCTGGCCCATCGGGATTTCGGTGTCCAGAACGGGCGCAACACGGCCCAGCGACAGCGGCAGTTCCGCATAGCGCCGCATCAGCATGGCTACACCGGCACCTGAGGCGGCCATTTCAATCGCCGCCAATGAGGTGTCGACATAGAGCGGTGCGGAGCGGTCCCTGAGCGGAACGCCCGTCTGTTCGGACAGGCGCAGCCAGTGATCCTGGTAGCCGTGGATGTGAATCAGTGTCTGGCTGAACAGCTGGTCCACTGATTTCAGCTGCTCCGCCAGCCGCGGCTGTGCCACAGGAATCACGCTTTCGGTTGCCAGCAGATGCGCGCGGCGGTCGAACCAGCCCGATGGCCCCAATCGCAGGTCGATGTCGACGTCCTCGTCCTGGGTGCTATCGGCCCAGACGGCAGAGATCAGCCGGATGCGGATATGCGGGTGCGCCGCGTGAAAGGCCCCCAGCCGCGGCGCCACCCACAGAACCGCAGTAGAGACCGGCGCCCGCAGGGTTACGGTCCGGGTCTCGGCATGGCCCAGCAGCCCGCGGGTGGAATAGGCAATGTCGGTCAGCGCCTGCGCGACCGAGGGGTAGTAGGCGTGGCCCAGCTGCGTCAGCTCCAGATGACGGGCGCGGCGGATGAACAGGGTGATGCCAAAGCTTTTCTCCAGGCTGCGGACCTGGTGGCTGACGGCGGCCTGGGTCAGGCCCAGCTCATCAGCGGCGGCGGTGAAGCTTTGCAGGCGGGCGGCGGCCTCAAAGGCGCGCAGCCAGACCAGATTGGGCAGATCAGACATTTGCGTTGCAAAAATTCTTGGGGTCAGGTCGCGTTATTATTCGTTTTTGTTTTGGCTTAGGTCAAGCTAGCCCTTTTGCAAGCGATTACCCCGGGAGGAGAAACGGGACATGAAAACGGATATGAAGATCGGCTTCATCGGCCTTGGCAATGTTGGCGGCAAGCTGGCAGGCAGCCTGGTGCGCAACGGGCTGGATGTGGCTGTGCATGACCTGGACGCGGCGCTGGTTGAAAAATTCGTGGCGCGCGGCGCCAAGGCAGGCGGCAGCCCGGCGCAGATGATGCAGGAGTGCGATGCGGTGATCACCTGCCTGCCCAGCCCGGCGGCATCGGATGCAGTGGTGACCGAAATGCTGCCGCATGTGAAACCGGGCAAGATCTGGATGGAAATGTCCACCACCGACGTGGCGGAGGTGAAACGCCTCGGCGCCCTGATCGTCGAGCGCGGCGGTGAACCGGTCGATTGCCCGGTCTCCGGCGGCTGCCACCGGGCGGATACCGGCAATATCTCGATCTATGCGGGCTGCGAGCGTGCCACTTTCGACCGGATCCTGCCGGTCCTGACCACCATGGGCCGCCGCATCCTGCATGTGGGGGAGATCGGCAATTCCTCCACCCTCAAGGTGATGACCAATTACCTGGCCAACCTGAACCTGCTGGCCGTCATGGAAGCGCTGACAGTGATGAAGGCTTGCGGCATGGATCTGGGCATGACCTTCGAGGCGATCTCGATGTCGTCGGGCACATCCTTTGCGCATGAGACCGAAAGCCAGCTGATCCTGTCCGGCTCGCGCGATGTGAATTTCACCATGGATCTGGTGATGAAGGACATTGGCCTGTTCCAGACCCTGGCCGACCGTCACAATGTGCCGCTGGAGCTGTCCCCGCTGATGATCGAGATGATGAAAGACGGCCAGCGCCGCTATGGCGAGCGGGCGCAGTCGGACCGGATGATCGAGCGCTTGGAGGAGGCCACCGGCCTGTCGATCACCGCGCCGGGCTTCCCGCAGGAATTGATCGACGACGAGCCTGAAGAGCCGGGCTATGAGGTAGTCGTGCGCCGCGCTGCTGCGGAATAAGTTTCCCCAAACTGCACGGCTGCATTCAGCCCCCGGCGTGCCGGGGGCTGTTTTCTTGTGCCGATCCGGTTTATGCCCGGCAAAGAAAAACAGGGAGCAGCAGATGGGCAACGACATTCTGGCGACGATTGAGGCCTCGGCCAGCCGGCGCGTTATGGGCACGGCGATGCTGGGGCTGACCGGCGGCCTGCTGGTCTATGTGGCTTTTGCCGCACCGCCTTCGCCGGCCTGGCTGGTGTTTCTGGTGGTGGTTGGCGCAGGTGCTCTGTGGCTGGCCGCTCGGATGTGGCAGGCTACTGTTCACAGGATTGAGCTCACGCCGGAAGAGCTGCGCTGCTCTGATGGGCAGGTGATCGCGCGGGTCGAGGATATCGAAGCCATCGACCGCGGCTTCTTTGCCTTCAAGCCGTCCAACGGCTTTCTGATCCGCACCGGCACCCAAGGCAGCCGGGCCTGGATGCCAGGGTTGTGGTGGCGGTCCGGCAGGCGGATCGGCATTGGCGGCGTGACGCCCGGATCGCAGGGCAAGGCCATGTCAGAAATTTTGGCCGCGATGCTGGTGCAACGCGGCCAAAGCTGACTGATTGATCCGGTAACTGATCAGGCCGGCGGCGAAACCTTTTCGGCATCGTCGTTGTGATTGTTGCCGTTGCCCTTGTCCTCGAGGAAGACAACCTGAGGCGCAAAGCGCGGACGGGTGAACACGAAGTTCTGAACGTCCAGAAGCGGCAGGCCGATGTTGAAGGCCGGGGTCACTTCGTTCCAGGTTTCCACCACGATCACGCGTTCCTGGTCGTACATCGCAGGCAGTTTTTCCTCGGCTTCGGCGATAGAAGCATCGTCCCATTCCGTGAAGGTCGAGCCGCGGACTTTGGACCAGTCGACATAGTAGCGCTGATCGCCGTCATCCCAGCGCACAACGGAAATGCGTGTCGACAAAGAGGTGTCGCCGCGCACCAGCTCCGTTGCCAGCGCGTGCATGCTGTCGATGTAGGTCTCATTCACATAATTGGTCTCGCGCGAGATCAGGTCGGAGACTGTGTAGGCTGCTTTCAGGTTGACGTTCTCCTGGCGGAAGGCATCGAAGAACGTATAGATCGCAGCGAACATGAACATCAGCAGCGGCGCATAGATGGCGAACTCCATCGAGACGCTGCCTTTGGTGTTTTCAACGAAGCCGCGCAGCGGTCGCGGGGTCCGGTTGGAAAGGCGGGAAATAAGCGTCAGCATGGCGTTACCTCGGTTCCTGGACAAAGGCAGAAGATGCAATCAGCTGAATGCGGCCGTCTTCGTCCTGTGCAATATGGGATGCAAGCCCCCAGGTCGGGAAAATCGGATTGAACTTCATGCAGGCCCGCAGGAACATCAGTTCGTTGGACTGGCCGTTTTCAAAGCTGCGCACGGGCTGAACGTCGTCAATGACGTCGATACAATCCGGCGTCGGATCAATCTCAGCCATGTTGAACGGGTCCAGGCGGATCATCTCCAGCCGCAGCGAGTCCGAGCAGTTGCTGATGAAGCCTGAGCGGGCGCAGATCGCGTCGCGCAGCTGATCGTGCTGCAGGTCGGCTCCGGTGCTGAGGCGGATGTCGCGGACAGTCTGGTCCACGGCACGCTCCAGCTGGGAATGGCGCAGATTGATGATGCCGAGTTCGACCGTGGCCAGCAGGATCATAAGAAAGGCTGGGACGATGATGGCAAATTCCATTGTAGCATTGCCATCCTCACGGTGCCGGAACCGGCGCAGGGCGGTTTGGATACGGTGTGTCATTGGGTGAGCCTCAGCTGACGGATGGAAGTCGCAATTGACGAGAAGGCGTCGGTGATCTCCAGGCCATCCACGTCAAAGAAGTGGGCGGGGGAGCTGGCGCAGTCTTCCAGGACCTTGATACCGCCGGACGGGGCCTCAAAGCCGACCGAGTACACGATCACACCCTGATCCTTGGTGATGTCGCAGATGTGCTTGGTGTGCTGGTCCTTGGCGACACGGTTGTGGAAGTAGCGGCCTGCGTGGAACCAGTCGGCCCAGGCGCTGCTGCTGAACTCGTAGATGTATTTGGCAATCCAGGCCAGCGAGGCGCGGGCATGCAACTCCGGGTAGGTCAAGCGGGAGGATGTGCCTTCCTCTGTGTGGGTCGTGCAGCCATAAGAGTCGCAGGTCTGGTAGGTGCCCTCGCCGTAAGGATGGTCTTCCCAGCGGTTCATGTGCTCCCAGTAGTAGTTCTTGGTGCCGTTGGAATGGTAGACGGAGTAGGCATCTGCAGTGGGGTTGTACCACACGTCAGAGTCCCCTTCCCGCCGCGACGGGTTCACCATGTACTGGTTGGTGTTCTGGCCGTCCGACATCAGCACGATGATCTTCAGCGTGTCGCCGCTGCCGTACTCGGTGGGCCGGTCCACGAAGGATGCATCAATCACGCCGTCGGCGATCAGGTCGTTCACAACCGGACGTGCCGTCGGATCAAGCAAGGCGCTGCCCCACTTCATGCCAATATCGATTGAGGTGTTGCCGCTTGCGGTCAGCTTGTCGATGTGCTCGTGCAGCAAAGCAGCATTGTTGGTCAGAGGCAGGATCTGGGAGCCGTCCCGGGTCGGGCAGACAGGCGTCGAGATCATGTTCTCGGAGTAGGTGAACGTGTCGAAATGGGCGGTGCGCTCAAGCCGTTCATCGCGGGGCAGCGTGTGTTTGCTGAACTGGTCCTTGATGAAGTTCACGCAGTGAGAATAGCTGTGCTCCTGAGTGACATTGGTGTATTGGCTCAGCAGCTCTTCCCCCACATTCACCTGAGTGGCGTAGGGGATGATCGAGATCGACAGGTTATCGATGTCGGTGTTCTGGGTAATCTGATCCACAAAGCTGTGTGCTGCGGCCTTCAGATTGACCAGCCTGTTGTTACGGGACATCGAACCGGAAATGTCGAGAACCATCGAGATCTCGACAGCGCCGATCGTTTCTTCGGCCCGGGAATTCGCGTAAACCGGAAGGTCGCCGACGCCGGCGAACTTCAGCAGGTGTGCCGGGAAGGTCGCGTTGATCGTGCTTTCAACACTCTTGTAGCCCAGTGACTGCTCGACTTCCGGCTCGCTGTAATAGTTGGCGAGCCCGGCCTTGGTCAGGTACTCCTGAACAACCGTTGCCGGATCCTGTTGTTGATCAAGGTCGGCAGCCGCAAGAACAGCACGGTCCAGCGTGTATTGAAGGGTGGTGCGGTCACGCTCCATCCGCATCAGGTCAACGCCCATGCCGCCGGCGGCCAGCATAAGGAGCAGCGTGATAATCATTGGCTTCGCCAGAACGCCATCCTCTTCCCGCAGGAAGCCTTTGACCTTGTCCCGGCAGCGCAGAAAGAGCGGATTGCTCAGCGCAGTTGAATTCTTGTGGTGCTTACTCATTTAAATACCCCCTTCCGGCTGGGGAACGGGCCAGCTCGGCTTCTGCAGCGGAATTCCATTAATTAATGCTTGGTAAAGTGGGCGGAAATGGGGCGGAAATTGGCCGAAAACTCTCCCATTGTTGCAGTCCTGGGCGCTAATCCTGCGCAATTCCGCGGGGTTGTGGTGCGGGTCGGGACAATTGCTCTTTGGGTAACAGCGAATCGCAGGTCACATGCCGGGAATAGATTCTTTTTGGCCGCAAATGGTCAAAAAGGTCGCACTCCTTAAGTAACTCTGCATAGAGTGAGATCATCATCGGCAGCGAGTCGATGTTTGATCACGGAGAAATTTTTGATGAGCAGCCGCACAGAGCCGAGCTTCCGCGAGAGCGTGGACCTGATGTTTAACCGGGCAGTGAAACTGATGGATCTGCCGCCGGGGCTGGAGGAGAAGATCAGGGTTTGCAACGCAACCTACACGGTGCGTTTCGGCGTGCGCCTGCGGGGCGCAATGCACACGTTTACCGGCTACCGTTCGGTGCATTCGGAACATATGGAGCCTGTGAAGGGCGGCATCCGTTATGCGACCGGGGTAAACCAGGATGAGGTTGAGGCGCTGGCGGCGCTGATGACTTATAAATGTGCTTTGGTGGAAGCCCCGTTCGGCGGATCCAAGGGCGGCCTGTGCATTGATCCGCGCGAATATGAGGAGCATGAGCTGGAGCTGATCACCCGGCGCTTTGCCTATGAGCTTGCCAAGCGCGATCTGATCCATCCTTCGCAAAACGTGCCAGCGCCCGACATGGGCACTGGTGAGCGTGAAATGGCTTGGATTGCCGACCAGTATGCGCGCATGAACACCACCGACATCAATGCCAAGGCCTGTGTGACCGGCAAGCCGCTGAATGCCGGCGGCATTTCAGGCCGGGTCGAGGCAACCGGCCGCGGCGTGCAGTACGCGCTGCAGGAGTTCTTCCGCCATGAGGAAGATAAGGCCGCTGCAGGCCTTTCAGGCAAGCTGGATGGCAAGCGCGTCATTGTTCAGGGACTCGGCAATGTGGGCTACCACGCTGCCAAGTTCCTGTCCGAGGAGGACGGTTCACGCATCATTGGCATCATCGAACGCGATGGCGGGCTGTTCAACGCTGACGGGCTGGATGTCGAGGCGGTGCGCAACTGGATCGTGAAACATGATGGCGTATCCGGTTATCCCGATGCTCAGTTCGTGGAAAACGGTGCGGCGCTGCTGGAGGAGGAATGCGACATCCTGATCCCGGCGGCCTTGGAGGGGGTGATCAACCTGTCCAACGCCCAGCGCGTCAAGGCGCCGCTGATCATCGAGGCCGCGAACGGCCCGGTGACCGCAGGCGCGGATGAGATCCTGCGCAAGAAGGGCTGCGTGATCATTCCTGACATGTATGCCAACGCAGGCGGTGTGACCGTTTCGTATTTCGAGTGGGTGAAAAACCTCAGCCACATCCGCTTTGGCCGGATGCAGCGCCGCCAGGAAGAGGCGCGCCATCAGCTGGTGATCGACGAACTGCAGCGTCTGGATGACGTCATGGGGGACACTTGGTCAATGTCGCCGGACTTCAAGGAGAAGTACCTGAAGGGCGCGGGCGAACTGGAACTGGTGCGTTCTGGCCTCGATGACACCATGCGGGCGGCCTATCAGTCGATGCGCGAAGTCTGGCACAGCCGCGACGATGTCACGGACCTGCGCACCGCGGCCTACCTGGTGTCGATCGACAAGGTGGCCAAAAGCTATCACGCCAAGGGTCTCTGACCGCGCCGGGCGAAACGTGTTGTGCAGGGCGGAGGGGAAACTCTCCGCCCTGTCTTCTTTCCTCTGACCCGCACTACGGCATTCGCCGTCGCAAATAGCACTAGACACAAGTGAATAGTTTGTGTGTTTTGCGGCAAGGCCATGCTGAAGTGCTGCAACGAGAGCCTTGGGGCTAGGAGCAGCACGCGAAAGCGGGTAGCAATGCCGCCAGGGCCCGGACCAGATTTTCCCGGGCGGCGGAAGTGATTTGACGGGGAGGGACGACATGCGGTTTTCGGGCTGGCGTGTGCTTCGCGAGGGGCTCACCGGAAACAAGGGGTGGAAACCCCATTGGCGGGACCCTGAACCCAAATCCGAATACGACGTGGTGATCATCGGCGGCGGCGGCCATGGGCTGGCAACGGCCTTTTACCTGGCAAAGGAACATGGCGTCACCAATGTCGCGGTGCTGGAAAAGGGCTACCTCGGCGGCGGCAACGTGGGGCGCAACACTACCATCGTGCGTGCCAACTATTATTTGCCGGGCAATTCGGAATTCTACTCCCACTCGCTGAAACTGTGGGAGGGGATGGAACAGGACCTGAACTACAACGCGATGATGTCCCAGCGCGGCATTATCAACCTGTTCCACAATGACGGCCAGCGCGATGCTGCGGTGCGCCGGGGCAATTCCATCATCAACCAAGGCGATGATGCAGAGATTCTGAGCCGTGACGACCTGCGCCGGATGGCACCGTTCCTGAACTTCGACAATGCCCGCTTTCCGATCATGGGCGGCCTGATGCAGCGCCGGGCTGGCACCGCGCGCCATGACGCGGTCGCCTGGGGCTATGCCCGTGCTGCCGACATGCGCGGGGTGGACCTGATCCAGAACTGCGAAGTGACCGGCATTGATGTCGAAAACGGCAAGGTGGTGGGCGTGCAGACCGCGCGCGGCCCGATCCGCGCCAAGAAGGTGGCGCTGGCGGCGGCGGGCCGGTCCGGCCAGGTGGCCGCAATGGCCGGCCTGACGCTGCCGATTGAAAGCCATGTGCTGCAGGCATTTGTCTCGGAAGGGCTGAAGCCGATCGTGGACCATGTGATCACCTTCGCCGAGGGGCATCTTTACATCAGCCAGTCGGACAAGGGCGGCATGGTGTTCGGCAGCTATCTGGATTTCTACAGCTCCTACGCTGCGCGGGGCAATCTGCCGATGGTGGAGCATACGATGGAGAGTTTTGTGGCGATGGTGCCTGCGCTCAGCAAGGCGCGGCTGTTGCGCAGCTGGGGCGGCATCATGGACATGACGCCGGACGGCTCCCCGATCATCGACCATTCGCCGATTGACGGCCTCTACCTGAACTGCGGCTGGTGCTACGGCGGCTTCAAAGCAACGCCGGGATCGGGCAGCGTTTATGCGCATCTGATCGCCACGGACCGGCCGCACGGGGCAGCCACGAAATTCAAGCTCGACCGTTTCCGCAGCGGCGTTGGCCTGATGGATGAGGAGGGGACCGGTGCGCAGCATAATCTGCACTAAGCGTTTGAAGCGCGCCGGGTATGCCTCCGGCGGGAGTATTTTTGCAAAGATGAAGGAGCGCCGGTCATGAGAATTACCTGTCCGCTCTGCGGCGAGAGGGACCGCCGCGAATTCTATTACAAGGGCGCTGCACTTGTGCGCCCGGCGGAAGGCGCGGATCTGGATGCCTGGCATGAGTATGTGAACCTGCGGGAAAACCCGGCGGGGCCGCTGGATGAGCTGTGGTACCACGAAATGGGCTGCAATGCCTGGCTGAAGGTCACCCGCAATACCGCGACGCATGAAATTCTGGAGGTGCAACTGGCCTCCGAGGCCGGGCTGGGAGGTGAGACATGAGACTTCCCGGGAAAGGCCTGAACCAGGGTGCGAAGCCGATCACCTTCGCCTTCAACGGCCGTCACATGATGGGGCTGGAAGGTGATACGCTGGCGGCGGCGCTGTTGGCCAACGATGTGCATCTGGTGGGGCGGTCGTTCAAATACCACCGCCCGCGCGGGGTGCTGACGGCAGGCAGCGAGGAGCCGAACGCGCTGGTGACCATCGGCACCGGCGGCCAGCAGGACCCGAACGTGCGCGCCACCCAGCAGGAACTGTTCGAGGGGCTGGAGGCGCGCAGCCAGAACTGCTGGCCGTCGGTTGAGCGCGACGTGATGGCGGTGAATGATCTGGCGGCGCCGTTCTTTGGCGCGGGCTTCTATTACAAGACCTTCATGTGGCCTGCGGCGTTCTGGGAGAAGGTTTACGAGCCGATGATCCGCAATGCGGCCGGTCTCGGTGCGCTGTCAGGCGAGGCGGATCAGGACCGCTATGAGAAGGCCTTTGCGTTCTGCGACGTGCTGGTGATCGGTTCGGGTCCTGCCGGGCTGATGGCGGCGCTGGCCGCGGGCCGGGCCGGGGCGGATGTGATCCTGGCGGAAGAAGACAGCCGCATGGGCGGCCGCCTGCTGGCGGAGCGCGAGGAGGTCGGCGGCAAGCCGGGCCCTGAATGGGCCGCAGAAGTGCTGGCTGAGCTGGAGGCGATGGACAATGTGCGGCTGATGACCCGCACTGCCGTCACTGGCGCTTATGACCAGGGCACCTACGGCGCGCTGGAACGGGTCTCGCATCATCTGCCGCGGCGTCATTCGCTGAAGGGCAGCCATCTGCCGCGTGAATGCTTCTGGCGGATTGCGGCCAAACACGCGGTGCTGGCGGCGGGCGCGATTGAGCGCCCGGTGGCCTTCCGCAACAACGACCGTCCCGGCATCATGATGGCGGGTGCCGTGCGGGCCTATTTGAACCGCTGGGGGGTGGCGCCTGGCGAACGCGTCACCGTCTTTGCCAACAATGATCAGGCGCACCGCACTGCACGCGATCTGCATGACGCGGGCGTGCATATCGCTGCGGTGATCGACAGCCGGCATGACGCGCCCGTTGACGGCCCGTATCAGGTGTTCAAAGGTGCGCAGGTCTGCGGCAGCGCGGGCCGCCAGCGCGTCGAGAGCATTACCGTGCGCTCGGTCAAGGGCGAGGAGAAGATCCAGACTGACTGCCTGGCGATGTCCGGCGGCTGGAATCCGTCTGTGCACCTGACCTGCCATTTGAACAGCCGTCCGCAATGGAACCGCGAGGCGCTGGCCTTTGTGCCGGTTGAGGGCGCAGTGCCGGGTCTGATGACAGCTGGCGCTTGCAATGGCACATTCTCGACTGCAGGAGCGCTGCGCGAGGGCGTTGCGGCGGCTGGCAAGGTGCTGGAGGCGCTGGGCCTGAAATCCTCCGCGGCAGAGCTGCCGGATGCAGAGGATGATCCCTACCGCATTGCCGCGCTTTGGGCGGTGCCGGGCAAGGGTCGCGCCTGGCTTGATTTCCAGAACGACGTGACCGTCAAGGACGTGAAGCAGGCGGCCACCGAAAACTTCCGCTCGGTCGAGCATATGAAGCGCTATACCACGCAGGGCATGGCGACCGATCAGGGCAAGAACTCCAACGTCGCCGCGCTGGCGGTGCTGGCGGATGCGACCGGGCGGACAATTCCCGAGACCGGCACCACCACCTTCCGTCCGCCGTTTGTGCCGGTGGCTTTGGGCGCGATGGGGGCAGGGGCCACGGATGAGGGCTTTAAGCCGCAGCGCTTCCTGACTTCGCACAGCGAGGCTGACACCCGCGGGGCGCATCAGCTAGAGGTGGGCCTGTGGTACCGCGCTGCCTATTTCCCCAAGCAGGGAGAGACCAACTGGCGCCAGTCCTGCGACCGCGAGGTGACTCTGGTGCGCAAGGCTGTGGGCATCTGCGATGTCTCCACCCTTGGCAAGATCGACATTCAAGGGCCGGACGCGGGCAAATTTCTGAACTTCCTCTACACCAACACCTTCAGCACGCTGAAGGTGGGCAAGGTGCGCTACGGCCTGATGCTGCGCGAGGACGGTTTTGTCATGGATGACGGCACCACAGCGCGGCTGGGTGAAAACCACTTTGTCATGACCACCACCACCGCCGCCGCAGGGCAGGTGATGGCGCATATGGAGTTCGTGAGCCAGGTGCTCTACCCGGAATGGGACGTGCGCTTTATCTCGGTGACCGAGCAGTGGGCGCAGTTTGCTGTCGCCGGACCGAAATCGCGGGAACTTCTGAACGGGCTGATCGACGAGGAGGTGAATGGCGAGACCTGGCCCTTCATGGGCTGCGGCGAGGCGACTGTGCTGGGGATCAAGGGGCGGTTGTTCCGGATCTCTTTCTCGGGTGAGCATGCCTATGAGGTGGCCGTGCCTGCGCGCTATGGCGAGGCTCTGTTCCGCGAGCTGCTGAAGCGGGCGGAGGCGATGGGCGGCGGTGCCTATGGCATGGAAGCGCTCAATGTCCTGCGGATCGAGAAAGGGTTGATCACCCACGCCGAGATCAACGGCACTGTGACCGCCTTTGACCTGGGCCTGCAAGGGATGATGTCGAAGAAGAAGGATTTCCTGGGCAAGGCCATGTCCACGCGTGAGGGGCTGATGGCCGAAGACCGGATGCGCCTTGTGGGACTGAAACCCGTTGGTGCTGCCAAGGAAATCACCGCCGGTGCGCATCTGTTCATGCCGGGGGATCCGGTCGAGCGGATTTATGACCAGGGCTATGTCACCTCGGCCGGCTATTCGCCCACCCTTGGGCATCCGATTGGCCTGGCGTTCCTGAAGGAGGGGCCGGAGCGGATCGGCGAGACCGTGCGTCTGGTTGACCATATGCGCGGTGTGGATACCCTGTGCGAGGTAGTCTCGCCTGTGTTCTTTGACCCGGAAGGAGGGCGTGCCCGTGGCTGAACTGATCGCAAAAAGCCCCTGTGACAGGCTGCTGCCGGTAACTATTGGAGGCATGAGCCTCACTGAGGAACAGCCCGGCAGCATGTGGGCCTTGGCGCCATTCAAGGGGCAGGAGAAGGCGCTGGGCAAGGCGCTGGAGGCCGCGCATGGAATGGCCTTCCCGGCGGTGAACCGCGCCACCGGCAAGGCAGGCAGCCGGGCTGTCTGGTTCGGCCGCGACATGGCGCTACTGATGGGGCCGGAGCCTGACGCCAGCCTGGCCGAACATGCCGCACTGACGGATCAGAGCGACGCCTGGTCCGTTGTCCGGCTGGACGGCAAGGGAGCTGAGGACGTGCTGGCGCGGCTGGTGCCGGTGGATTTGCGCCCCCAGGTTTTCAAGCGCGGCCATACCGCCCGAACGGAACTCAAGCACATGATGGCCTCGGTCACCCGCATTGGCCCGCAGGCGTTTCAGATCATGGTGTTCCGCTCGATGGCAAAAACGCTTGTGCATGATTTGAAAACAGCCATGGAAGCCGTCACGGCGCGGGGGTAACCTGCGGAGATCACCAACTGATTCCCGGAGCGCATCTATGATCCGCATCGCCCTTGCAGCCGCCTTGCTGGCGGCTCCGGCCTATGCTTCTGAAAACAAAGAACAAAGCTGCAAATACCAGGGCCAGGTCATGGCCGCGGTGCAGCAGGCGCGGCTGGACCGGGTGAAGCAGGAGGAGGTGGAGCAGGTGATTCTGGACAGCAATCCAGAGTGGCCTGATGCCTACTCCAATGCGATCCCGCAGCTGACAAGCCATGTCTATGCGATGAAGCGGCGCGAGCTGAAGGAAACCGACCTCGGCGCGCTGTTCGAACAGCAGTGCCTGCAGAACTGGGATCAGATCCAGGCGATGCAGAAACAACTGAAGTCGAACTGATATGTCCCTGCCGCCCGGCTTTCTGGATGAATTGCGCACCCGCATCAGCATATCTGATGTTGTCGGGCGCAAGGTCATGTGGGACCAGCGCAAGTCACAGCCGGGCAAGGGCGACTTCTGGGGGCCGTGCCCCTTCCACCACGAAAAGACCGCCTCGTTTCACGTGGAGGACCGCAAGGGGTTCTATTACTGCTTCGGCTGCCACGCCAAGGGCGACGCGCTGAAGTTTGTTCAGGAGACCGAGAACGTCGGTTTCATGGAGGCGGTGGAAATCCTGGCAGGGGAAGCGGGCATGGAAATGCCCAAGCGCGATCCGCGTGCGCAAGAGAAACAGGACCGCCGGACGCTGCTGGCCGATGTGATGGAGCAGGCGGTGCAGTTCTTCCGCCTGCAGCTGAAAACCAATGCCGCCCAGGATGCCCGCGCCTATCTGCAGCGGCGGGGCATAACGGCGCAGGCGCTGGACCGCTGGGAAATCGGCTTTGCCCCCGATGGCTGGCAGAACCTGTGGGACGCTTTGCGCGGCAAGAACGTGCCCGAGGACCTGATCATCGGCGCTGGGCTGGCAAAGCCGTCGAACAAGGGCGGCAAGCCTTATGACACCTTCCGCAACCGGATCATGTTCCCGATCCGCGATGCACGCGGCCGGGCGATTGCCTTTGGCGGCCGGGCGCTGGACCCGAATGACAACGCCAAATACCTGAACTCGCCCGAGACTGAGCTGTTCGACAAGGGCCGCAGCCTTTACAATCACGGGCCGGCACGGGCGGCCTCCGGGCGCGGCTCCACGCTGGTTGTGGCCGAGGGCTATATGGATGTGATTGCCCTGGCGGAAGGCGGGTTCCAGTCCTCTGTCGCGCCCTTGGGGACCGCGATCACCGAAAACCAGTTGCAGATGCTGTGGCGGATGTCGGATGAGCCGATCATCGCGCTGGATGGCGACACCGCGGGCATTCGCGCCGCCATGCGGCTGATTGACTTGGCGCTGCCGCTGCTGGAGGCGGGCAAATCCCTGCGCTTTGCCATCATGCCGGAGGGCAAGGACCCGGACGACATGATCCGCAGCGAAGGCCCGGAGGCCGTGCAGGCGGTGCTGGACCGGGCAATCCCGATGGTCAAACTGCTGTGGCAGCGTGAAACCGAAGGCAAGGTCTTTGACAGCCCGGAGCGCAAGGCGGCGCTCGACAAGAGCTTGCGGGAAAAGATCAAGCTGATCCGCGATCCCTCGATCCGTAAGCATTACGGCGAGGACGTCAAAGAGATGCGCTGGCAGCTGTTCCGGGGCAACCGGGACAGCGGCAGCTATCAGCAGAGGACCGGCAAAGGCGGCGGCTTCCGCGATGGCGCCCGCGCGCCCTGGAAATCGGGCAAGGGCTTCGGCCCGATTCCGCAGCCGCGCGCCACCACCCGCGCCTCGCTGGTGGCGGGAGCCAATGATGAATCCTTTGCCGCGATGCGTGAGGCGGTGATCCTGGCCACGGCCATCACCACACCCGAGGTGATCCCGGAGTTCGAGACCAGCCTGGAACGCTTGCAGTGCGCCGACCCGGATCTGGCGGCCCTGCGCGACATGGTGCTTCGCCACGGCATCAGCGCGCCGGATCGGTTGCGTGAGGAAATCGACTGGTCTTTGGGGCCGCATGCCCTTGAAAACCTCTTTGCCCTTCGCCACGTTGCAATCATCCCCTGCCTGCGCAAACCCGGCGACACCGAACTGGCCAGCATGACGCTGGCCGAAGAACTCGCAAAACTCGAAACGCTGCGCGGGCTGGATGCAGAACTGGCAGAAGCCGAAGAGGATTTGCACGGCCTTGCGGATGAGGCGCTGACCTGGCGGCTGCGGCAGGCGGCAGAGGCCAAGAACAAAGCCGTGCGCAGCGAAAACGAGGACAAGGCTACGTATGACGTGGGCAAGAACGGCGCGCGGCTCAACCGGGATGAGCGCGATGCCTTCGGGGCCCTTTTGGACCGGATCGGCTTCTCCGAGAAGTAACACGCGGGGGTGATTCTGCGTTTTGCTAAGGAAGAGCACAGGAAAATTGGGTAAACGGGGTGACGAATCAGATGATCGCGCTAATGATTCGCTCAGCGAATCGCCCCGCAGCCCCTGAGTAGGAGCATTTAATGGCCGCCAAAGACACCGACGACCGCAAACCTGACGATCAGGACGCCGAAATCTCCCTTGATATGAGCCAGGCTCAGGTCAAGAAGATGATCGCGGAGGCCCGCGAGAAAGGCTACATCACCTACGATCAGCTCAATCAGGTTCTGCCGCCGGATCAGGTCAGCTCGGAACAGATCGAAGACGTGATGTCGATGCTCAGCGAAATGGGCATCAACATCATCGAGGACGAAGAGGCCGAGGAAGAAGAAAACAAGGGCACCACCGACCTTGTGACCACCGAAGGCCCGCGCGAGGTTGCGCTGGCCGGCGCCCAGACCGAGAAGCTGGACCGCACCGACGACCCGGTGCGCATGTACCTGCGCGAGATGGGCTCGGTTGAGCTGCTGTCCCGCGAGGGCGAGATCGCAATTGCGAAGCGCATCGAGGCGGGCCGCAACACCATGATCGCGGGCCTGTGTGAAAGCCCGCTGACGTTCCAGGCGATCACCATCTGGCACGACGAACTTCTGTCCGAGGACATCCTGCTGCGCGACGTCATCGACCTGGAAGCCACCTTCGGCAACCAGCTGGATGAGGACGGCGAGGAAGAGCCGGTCGTCGACACCTCCGCCGTGTCGGCGGCCAAACCGGCCAAGGAAGAAGGCCCGGAACTGGATGCCGACGGCAACCCGATTGCCAGCGATGATGACGAGGACGAGGACGATCAGGCCAACATGTCGCTGGCCGCGATGGAAGCCGCGCTCAAGGACCGGGTTCTGGTCACGCTGGAGCGGATCTCCACCGACTTCGCCGAACTCAGCGAAATGCAGGACAGCCGGATCTCGGCAACCCTGAACGAGGATGGTTCCTTCAGCTCCGAGGATGAGGCACGCTACCAGTCGCTGCGCTCGGAAATTGTCGAGTTGGTGAACGGTCTGCATCTGCACAACAACCGGATCGAGGCGCTGATCGACCAGCTCTATGGCATCAACCGCCGCGTCATGCAGATCGACAGCTCTATGGTGAAGCTGGCCGACCAGGCCCGCATCAACCGCCGCGAGTTCGTGGACGCCTACCGCGGCCGCGAGCTGGACCCGAACTGGCTGGCCGACATGGGCGAAAAGCCGGGCCGCGGCTGGCAGATGTTCATCGAACGCTCCACCGACAAGGTCGAAGAACTGCGCGCAGACATGGCCCAGGTCGGCCAGTATGTCGGTCTGGACATCTCCGAATTCCGCCGCATCGTGCAGCAGGTCCAGAAGGGTGAGAAGGAAGCCCGCCAGGCCAAGAAGGAAATGGTCGAGGCCAACCTGCGGCTGGTGATCTCGATTGCCAAGAAATACACAAACCGCGGTCTGCAATTCCTGGACCTGATCCAGGAGGGCAACATCGGCCTGATGAAGGCGGTGGACAAGTTCGAATACCGCCGCGGCTACAAGTTCTCGACTTATGCGACCTGGTGGATCCGCCAGGCCATCACCCGCTCGATCGCCGACCAGGCCCGCACCATCCGGATCCCGGTCCACATGATCGAGACCATCAACAAGCTGGTCCGCACCGGCCGCCAGATGCTGCACGAGATCGGCCGCGAGCCTACCCCGGAAGAGCTGGCCGACAAGTTGCAGATGCCGCTGGAGAAGGTCCGCAAGGTGATGAAGATCGCCAAGGAGCCGATCTCTCTCGAAACCCCCATCGGCGACGAGGAAGATTCGCAGCTGGGCGATTTCATCGAGGACAAGAATGCCGTGCTGCCCTTGGACAGCGCCATTCAGGAGAACCTCAAGGAAACCACCACCCGGGTTCTGGCCTCGCTCACCCCGCGTGAGGAGCGGGTTCTGCGGATGCGTTTCGGCATCGGCATGAACACCGACCACACCCTGGAGGAAGTCGGTCAGCAATTCAGCGTGACCCGCGAACGGATCCGCCAGATCGAGGCAAAGGCGCTCAGGAAACTGAAGCACCCCAGCCGTTCGCGCAAACTGCGCAGTTTCCTGGATCAGTAAGACAGAAGGCGCCCCCTGGGGCGCCTTTGCATTTCATGGAGATGTATTTTGAGGATTTTTCTGTCCGGCCTTTTTTTACTGGCCAACAGCGCAGCAGTACTGGCATGTCCTGAGGGAGCCGAGACGATGGTTTCCTGTACATTCAAGGATGGAGTAAAAAAGCTGACGACCTGTTTGCAGGGGGAACAGGCGACTTATGTTTTCGGGACACCTGGGCGGCAGCCGGAACTTGAAATGAAACGGGATGTGCGCGACGTGGACATGACCCCATGGCCGGGCATTGGCGGGTCGATCTGGGAGGAAGTCATTTTTACCAATGCCGATGCCCGCTACATCGTTTATTACAGTATTTCGAAGGATCCGGGAGCGCAGAACCCTATGGAAGGGGGCGTTGTCGTCGAACAGAGCGGCAAAGAACTGGCGCACCTGCGGTGTGATGCGGGCAGTGTGGACAGCGGCTACCCTTTGCCGCTGTTTGACGCAAAAATCGCAGCCGGGCAGGAATACTCCTTGGAAACGGGGGCGTGGCAATAGGTGAGCGGCAAGGCACGAAACCAGGAGCCGGAGCACAAGTTCCTCATCGTTTTTGATGGCGAATGTGTGCTGTGCTCGGGCTTCTTCCGCTTCATGCTGCGCCACGACCGTACCGGGCAGTTTGCCTTTGCCACCGCGCAGTCACCGCTGGGACAGCAGCTGTACCGTGATCTTGGGCTGCCCCAAGATGATTTTGAGACCAACCTGGTGATCGTTGACGGACACCCCCATCAGCGTCTTGATGCCTTTGCCGCGGCGATGCGGGCGCTGCCGTGGCCATGGCCGGTCTTGTCTGTGTGCCGGTTTCTGCCGCAGCGCCTGAAGGATGCGCTCTATTTCAGTGTCGCCCGCAACCGCTACCGCCTGTTCGGGCGGCGTGACACTTGCATGGTCCCCAGTCGGGAAGTCCGCGACCGCTTTGCCGTGGGGGGCTATGGCGGATGAGGGACGCCTTTGGCGAAATCATCGCCGCAAAATCTCTTCAGGTGCCGCCGGCGCTGATGCGGTTTCATGCAGAACCGCCTGAACGAAGCTTTGGCGTGGTTCGCGTCGAGGGCGGAACCCGCTGGGCGCAATTGCTGGCCCGGCTGGCAGGATTTCCGCCGCCGATGCCGCAAAGCCGGTTCCGGCTGGACATCGCACAGCAGGGAAACGGCCATGTCTGGCGGCGTGTTTTCGGCAAGCATCAGACCCGGTCTGTGCTGCGCTACGATGCGCGCACGGGCCGCGCGGTGGAGCGCTTAGGTCCGGTTGAGCTGGAGCTTTCAGTTGGGGTGCAGCAGGGCGCCCTGATGGTTTCAGTGGAAAAAGCCCGCCTGTTCGGACTTCCGCTGCCGAGGGCTTTGTGCCCCGAAAGCGCATCGATGGAGTATGAGACGCCGCAGGGGCACTTGGGGTTTGATATCTCCGCCAGCCTGCCAAGACTCGGCCTGCTGGTTCGCTATACCGGCCACATTGCACTGCCGGAATTGAACCTTAGGCGTTAACCATTTGCTAACCGTGGCGTTGCCCGCCGGCGGCCTGAGTTTTAAACTCGCAGCATCCGCATTTACCTTCCGGGGGGAAGAAGATGTCTGCACATGCCGATTTGAATGGGGCGCTGGATGCGCTGCAGGGAAAGCTTCAGTCGCTGAATAACCTGGTCAGCGCCAATCAGTTCATGGTGGAGGTGATGGCCAGCCAGGGTGACGCACTGAAACAGATGAGCAGCGACCACACCCGGGACATGCTGCGCCATCAGGCCCGGGTCCGGTTTCATCCTGAAACCGGAACTTCACCTGATGCAGCGGTTCTGGCCATTCTGGAAGAAGTGCTGGCTCCTCGCCAGGAGAGCGCAGAGATCATTCCTTTTCCCGTCCGGGCATGACACCTTCCGGCACACATCTGCGAGAGCTTGCCGTCTCGTCCATGATCGATCCTTGGAGAGCATGCGGCTAGTCCCTATGTTGAGGCAAACAAAGGGACATTTCCTGATGAAAAACCTCATCACTGCTGCCTTGCTGTCCTGCGCTTCAGCCATGCCCGCTGCTGCCGATACATTCGTTGCCAATCGCGGTGTGCGTGTTCTGCCTGTCAGCGATTTTGTCTACGAGGTGGTGCCGGGCCGCTCTGGCGGGACCTGGGACTATTGGTGTGCCGGCGCGCAATATGCCCGCCGGGTGCTGGGCGCGAACTGGACAGACCGGTATTACGTCGTGCGCGGACGTGATGTCAGCGTCACGACAGGGCGCCGGTCCTCCGTGCAGTTTACCCTTCATCCGGAACAGGCCGGGGTGCCGCCCAAGACGGGCTGGCTGTCGCTGGGTTTCCGCCCGGGTGAAAGCCTGTCGGTGCAGCAGGGGTACGGGTACTGCGTGCAGGCGCCGGCGCTGTAGTTCCTTCCAGAAGGGGAACTGGTTCACAGGCGGCCACAGATTTGTGCGGCCGCTGCGAGAAGCGCGTGGATGAGCTGATCACCACCGTTTGGCAGGTTGTTCGCGGCAGGCGGCAGAGGGTATCTGGCCAACCGCTCTAAGGACTTGCGATTGCTCGGAGTTTCCAAAGCCTGTGCGGTGGTGTCCTGCGGTGTCCCGGCTTGAAGCCTGAGGGCGGGTTTGACTGCACAGCAGTGTGTATGGCCTGTGTTTCAGATTTCCGTACCCTGAAAACCGGGCGCAGCGTTTTGCGCCATGCCGAATGAAAGGGGGCCGCCATGAAACCTGTTTCCGCAGCTGTTATCGCCGCTGCAATTTTAATGTTGGGGCTGCCCGTCAGGTCCGAAGCCAATGCCAGCCGGCACAGCATAAACGTCAATCAAATGCCAGGCGGTGTGTTCGAAGTGATACCAAGATCTGGAAACGGTTACTTGTACTGGTGCGGTGCCGCAGACTATGCCCACCGTGTTATCGGGGCGCCCTGGAGTGCCAGCCTGCACATAACACGTGGTTTGGGGCCCAGTGAAACCACGGGCCGCAGGTCAGCAGTTCAATTCACGCTGGATTCCAATCTGGCCCAAACACCTCCGTCTGGCGGATACGGGTCTGTTAACAGCCTGCAAGCTGGTGATACAATGAGTGTCCAGAGAGCTTTTGATTATTGTTTTGTGCCGTTCGGGCGGCCGTGAAGGTATTATGATCCACGGTTGTTCCGGATGGCGGAGTAGGAGGTTGAGATGACCTGCAAGAGACTTTTGCTGTCAGGAATGCTGGTATTGGTTCTGTCCGTTCCTGTGCCCGCGTCCGCCTGGAGGGCGATCAACCGCAATGAGGTGTTGCCGGTCTCCGAAGGTGTTTGGGAAGTGGTCGCCCGGAGCCGCTCCGGCGCCCAGGACTACTGGTGCAGTATCGCCGATTTTGCCATTCGCCAGCTGCGGGCGCCAGTGAACCAGCGGATCTACGTCTGGCGCGGCGAAGGCCCCTCGGTGAACCGGCCAGGGCGCAAAGCCGTGCAATTTGCCTTTGGCCTGCCGCCGGGGGTTCCTGACCGCTCCGGCAGCCTGCCGCTGAATATTCGTGAAGCAGGGGACAGCCTGCGGGTGACCTCGGCGCAGAACTACTGCTACGACCGGCTTCCCGGGCGCGACCGCTGGCTGCCGTAAAGGGCAGCGGCCAGCGGTGCAGGGTTGCCTGAACATGGTGCTTGCGCCAGAAAGGCCGCATGCAGCATGACTTCTCCATTCCGACGCGCGGGCAGGGTCTCTATGAGTTTACCCGCGACGTGCAGGCCTGGGTGGCAGCGAAGGGCTGTCAGGACGGGCTGCTGACGCTATTTGTGCGCCATACGTCCTGTTCCCTGTTGATCCAGGAAAATGCCGACCCGGAGGTGCAGGGCGATCTGCATGCATTTTTTGCCCGTCTGGTGCCGCCGTCCTCTGATCCGTCCATGGGTTATCTGCGTCATACCTACGAAGGGCCCGACGACATGCCAGCCCATATCAAGGCCGCGATGATGCCTGTCAGCTTGTCGGTTCCGGTCCGCAACGGTGCCCCGCTGCTCGGTACTTGGCAAGGCATCTACCTTTTTGAACACCGCGATGCGCCGCATCTGCGGCAGGTGGCGGCGCATCTGTCCTGAACCTCTTTATGTAGCGGCGGCAAATGCCCCCTACCCAAATTCTGGAGGGTCGCCTATAGTTGTGGATAACCGGGAAAACGCCGGCACAATAAACAGGCTGACAGGATTGAGGGAGCAGGCGGATGCGCTGCCCATTTTGCGGAAATATCGACACTCAGGTCAAGGATTCACGCCCCGCCGAGGATCACGTTTCGATCCGGCGGCGCCGGTTTTGCCCGGCTTGCGGCGGCCGTTTTACCACCTATGAACGGGTTCAGCTGCGCGATCTGGTGGTGATCAAGACCAATGGCAAGCGCGAGGATTTCGACCGCGACAAGCTGGAGCGGTCTATCCGTATTTCCATGCAGAAACGCCCGATCGAGCCGGACCGCATCGACCAGATGATTTCTGGCATCGTGCGGCGGCTGGAAAGCATGGGCGAGACCGATATTCCCTCCAAGAAGATCGGTGAAATCGTGATGGAGGCGCTGGCCCGTATCGACACCGTGGCCTATGTGCGCTTTGCCAGCGTTTACAAGAACTTTCAGGCAGCAGACGACTTTGAGGACTTCGTCCACGAGCTGCGCCCGCCGGTGGCACCGGAAGAATAATGGATACGGATCACCGTTACATGGCGCTGGCGCTGTCCCTCGGACGGCGCGGGCAGGGCAACTGCTGGCCGAATCCGGCTGTGGGTTGTGTCATCGTGCAGGGCAGCCGGGTTGTGGGGCGCGGCTGGACCAAGCCGGGCGGGCGCCCGCATGCGGAGACCGAAGCGTTGGCGCAGGCGGGGGACGCTGCGCGTGGTGCCACCGCCTATGTGACTTTGGAGCCCTGCGCCCATCATGGCGAAACACCGCCTTGCGCGCAGGCGCTGATCGATGCCGGGGTGGCGAGAGTCGTCGCTGCGATCGGGGACAGCGATCCGCGCGTTTCAGGGCAGGGCATCCGGATGTTGCGGGACGCAGGTATCAGAGTGGATACTGGCGTGTGGGGCGCGCAGGCTGCGCGGGACCATGCCGGGTTCTTCCTGAAGACCGAACAGGGGCGCCCGCTGGTGACACTGAAGCTGGCGGGCAGTTTTGACGGCCGCATCGCAACCGGATCGGGTCAAAGCAAATGGATCACCGGGCCGGAAGCACGCCGTGCCGTGCACGCGATGCGTGCCCGCCATGACGCGGTGATGGTGGGCGGGGGAACCGCGCGGGCGGATGATCCCTCGCTGACTGTACGTGATCTAGGGGTGGCGCATCAGCCGGTGCGGGTGGTGATCTCGCGCCACCTGGATCTGCCGCTGATGGGTCAGCTGGCCCGCACCGCCAAGGAGGTGCCGGTTTGGCTCTGCCACGGCCATGGAGCTGATCAGGAGCGCATCCGCGCCTGGGAAGGGCTGGGTGCCAGGCTGATCCCCTGTGCGTCGCATGGGGTGCAACTGGATGCCGGAGATGTTTTGCAGCAGCTGGGTTCGGCTGGATTGACCCGGGTGTTCTGCGAAGGCGGCAGCGCATTGGCGGCGTCGCTGCTGGCGTTCGATTTGGTGGATGAGCTGATCGGCTTCACCGCCGGTCTGGGGATCGGTGCCGAGGGGCTGCCGTCGATCGGCGCGCTGGGGATCGGAAGGCTGGAGGAGGCGCCACGGTTCGAACTGGTTGAGGCGCGCCCGGTTGGAAGGGATATCCTGCACCGCTGGACACGGGCTTTGCGGTAATCCTTCTAATTTGCTCCGCGTCGGCTGGGTGCAGCCTGTGCATCCTGCAGGCGCGGGAGCGCCTCTGCCCCGGTCAGCGCCACAGATGGGCGTAAGTTGCGAACAGTCCTTGCAGCTTTGATAGCAGCCGGTTGCTGAGGCCCGGATGCGGCAGATGTCCCTGACGCAAGCGCATCACTGCCACTTCCGGCGGGCAGGGCCGGCTGGTCACCGGGTCGAAATAGCGCGGATAGTCGATCAAAGCTGCGTGGGCGAGCCCCAGCAGCGGCACCTGCGCCCGCCGCCAGGGCGGAACCGGTGCCAGGTCGGTTGTCAGCCCCCAACCGGCATAGAAGGGGGTGCCAAGCGTTGCGACCTTAACCCCGCGCAGCAGCGCCTCGAACCCCAGAAGAGAGGTCATCGTCCAGACTTCCTGCACATCGCCGAGAAGCGACATTGGATCGGCCTGCCTGGCAACAACATCAGCCAGCTCCTCTGCTGCGATCCGGCCCTTGCGCAGGCCTGCCTCCACATCCGGGTGCGGCTTGTAGACGATCACCGCATCCGGATTGGCGGCCCGCACGGCGCGCAGCAGGTCAAGATTTGTCCGCACCTCGCCAGCACCGCAAAGGATCGAGGCGTCGTCCTCCACCTGGCCCGGCACCAGGATCCGGCGGCCCTCCGGCAGGGCGGTGGCCGCGCCGCCTAGGTTATACTTCGAAACACCGCCCCGGATCAGCGATTGCACAAGCCGCTCTGCGCGGCGCTCCTCAGCCTGGGTCATTTCAGCCCGCCGGGCAATCAGAGCGTCAAGGTCCGACGGCTGGCGCGGATCGTAGTAGATCCCCTGCTGGTCGGTCACCAGCGACAGCGGCGGCACCAGTTCCGCCCCTAGCCCGCGGGAGCGCAGGAAACCGTCCTCTACCCGCGCCGCGCCTGCCTGGGCCGCTGAGGCCTTGCCAGCCCAGACCATCTGTCTGCGGCCGCTGGCCTGTGCCTTGGCGGCATCATCGGTGAACAGCACCCGCCTGTGCGCGCCAAAAAACTTTTGCAATGGTTTGCGCTTCCAAAGCCGCATGCCAGAGGCGGCCCAGCCTAGGCTGTCCTCACGCCAGGCCCGCGCCTGGACCTCTAGGTTGTCCAGCACCGTTTCAAGCTCGCACAGCTCATCCCGGAACGGGTCGTGCCATTTCGGATAAAGGATCATCGCCGCAGCAAACAGCTGCGCCCGGGTCAGCCGCCGCTGCCGCCGCGGGGGCGGGGCGTCATCCGCGCTGAGCCCCCAGCCCGCATAAAACGGCTGCCCGAACACCCGTGGCTTGTGACCCGCCAGGATTGCCTCGAATCCCAGTTGCGATGAGACCGTGTAAACCCCGATGGCCCCGTCCAGCAGCGCCCACGGGGAGACACTGTCTGTAAACAGTTGCACACGCCCATTCGCATCATCCGCGTCGTAGTATCCCGCCCGGTATCCGCGCAGCGTCTCGGGATGGGTCTTGATCAGAACCCGTGCGCCGGGGTGCTCTTCCTGTGCGAACGCCAGCATTTCCAGAAACCGCGCCCGGTCCGCACGTGAGGCTGTAACGGAGGCATCGTCACGCGCCTGATCAGCAACCAGAACATAGCCAGGCTCGGGCACTGATGCGCTGGGATCAAACGCGTTGTACTTACTGAGATGCGCTGACTTGAGGCGGGCAATGGAGTCGCGCGCCCGTTGCATCAGATGCGCGTCATCCAGAGGGTGGGCTGCAAGCAGCTGTTCCAGATCCGACGGCTCCGCCGCATCGAAATGCACGCCGGAGCGGTCCAGCATCAGGCCCGCAGGCGGTTCTCCCGCGCGGCCGGGATGAAGCGACCGCAAAAACGCGTCCTCCACCCGCAGCAGTCCGCAGCCGCGCTTTGCAGCAACAGCCCGCCCGCGGTGCGCGGTGGGCGAGGCACCCCAGATGCCGACCAGGTCTTCTGCTTGCGGCAGGCCCACGCGGATGGAATAGCCGGACAGCTCAAGGATGCGCCGCATCCGGTGTTGAGTAACAAAGCCGCCGTTGTAGACAAAAAGCCGGGATGCTGCGCTCCCGGCTTTTTGGCGGCCTGCAGTCAGGCGCATCTTGCCTAGCCGCTGACAGCTGAGGAGGTGCTGGCCAGCGATCCCACCGGGGCAAGCAGCAGGGAGATGGTCTTGGTCCACTGAGCGTAGGGAGCCTCAGTCACATAGAGCGTGTCATCGTCGCGGATCACGAAATCGCGGGCCATGAACAGCCCGTTCGGCTGCGTCAGGTTCAGTACATAGACCATCCGCTGCGCGCCGATGAGATCATCACGGCCCAGTACCTGGTTTGCGATCTCGGCAGGTTCATTGCGCAGGACAAAGACACCGGTCGGGTCAGCGGCGGTGGAGATCAGGCCGCCGACCTGTGCAATGGCTTCTAGCGCCGACAGATCCTGGCTTTCAAACGGCACCCTTGCCTGAGCGGATGTTGCACCCAGCGCGGTGAAGGAGCGCGTGTCCTCCTCCACCAGAATGCGGTCGCCGCCGCGCAGGGCCACGTCCAGCTCCGGGTGGTCGAACAAGTCCTGGAACCAGATCTTGCCCTTTTCCTGGCCCCGGATCACGGTGACCTGGGCAATTTCAGGCTGGATCGTCACGCCGCCGGCCTGGGCCAGCATCGCGGACAATGTCCGGGTCGGGCGCTCGATGGGATAGACACCCTGTGCGCCCACAGAGCCGGTCAGGCTGACTGTGGCGCCATCCCCTGCCAGCCGGCGCACCTGCACCTGCGGGTCAGGGGTCTGATCCTCAAGCTTTCTGGTGATGGTTTCGCGCAGCTGCTCAGGCGTATTGCCAGAGGCGCGCAGGCGGCCCGCATAAGGCACGAAAATATAGCCGGCGCTGTCGACCTGCACTTCTTCCAGCACAGTTGAATTGGTGGCTTCTGCAGCCAAAAGCCCGTCGTCGACGTTTTCCCAGACCGTCAGCCCAAGGACGTCGCCGGGGCGGATGGTGTCCGACGTCAGCTTGCCCGCCGAAGTGAACCCGGAGGAAAAGCCGAGTGCCGGAACCACGGCTGTGGCGCGGGCAACCCGGTCATTGACGGAAACGATAAAGGCATCGCCTTCGCGCTGCACCGAACCGGCAAAGATCTGGCGCTTGGAAGGGCCGACTTTCGGCAGACCGCAGGACGCAGCAAGGGTCAATGCTGCCAGCATTGCCACGGGACGCGCCCAGCGAAGGGGAACGGATTTCACTGCTCGGTCTCCTCGACCAATTATTGTTTGCCTCAAGTTTTAGGGGCAACCTAACCGGCTGGCAGGAAAAAATCCAGTCTTTGGGTGTTTCCGCTTCAGGTCACCAGCCGCAACTGTTGCCGTGGAGCCGCTGTGCCCAGCCGCAGAGCGTCATATGGGTCTTCACCCGCCAGCATCATGTCGGCAACCTGGCGCAGCAGCTGGCGCCGCCCTTCGCGGGAATAATAGCCGCCCGGCACTTGCGAGGTTTCCAGCAGGAACCGCCGGTAATCCTTATAGGCGCGGCTGTCAGGGCGCGCCGGGGCCGCAAAGAACTGGGCCAGCGGCTGTTCCGACACAAACTCCGGCTTGCCATAGACCGCGCGGCCGAACACCCGCAGCGGAATGCCGCGCCACAGCACCTGCTGGCCGGCCGTGGAATTGACAGTTACCGCGCTGCGGGCTTCATTCAGCAGCTGAGCCAGCTTGCCGCCGCGCACATAATGCACCCGCCCGGCAATACCGTGGTCCTGCGCGAGCCGGCGCAGGGTGCGCCGCACCTGGGCCCGGCCATCCTCCAGAGGATGCGCCTTAATGACCAGATGGTGATGGCGCGGTGCGCCTTCGGCAAAGCCGGTGATCACTTCAGCCAGGAAATCGCCCATGCTTGTGAACGGGGAATGCATCTGGAAGGAACTGTCGTGCTCCAGCTGCAGCAGCGCCAGATGATAGGGAAATCCGCCATTGCGGATGCGCCGCTCCGCCAGCCGCCGCTCCAATGCCTGAAACGGCATCAGCAGCAGACGCTTGAGGTAGAGCTGAAATTCCTTGGTCACCGGCAGCGCCCGGTGCGGCCGGAAGTTGCTGTACTTGCGGTTCCGGAACATGACGAACCAGTGGTACAGCGCACCATAAAACACATGCTGGCGCATATCGCCCCAATGCGCGGGCGGAAGCGGCGCTTCCATGTCGGATAGTGCCAGTGCCTCCTGCATCTGCGGTACAGTCATTTCCATCAGCCGTGAATGGCCATTGGCGCCGCCGCGCTCATAGGTGACCCAATACGGGCGCAGGTAGCCTTCCTCGAACACATGCACGGTGATGCCGCGCTGCCGCGCCGCCGCGACGGCAGTGGCGTGAATGGGGCGGGTATCGCCGTACAGGACAATATCCGTCACCCCGCGGCTTTCCAGCACTCCGGCCAGGTAATTAGGCCAATCCTGGGGGCTTCCGTCATAGGGGAGGTAACTCGCCTTGGGGCGCCAGAATGCCTCATCGCCGGCATTGAACCCCACCCGCGCCACTTCGCAGCCCGCCGCCCTCAGCATCCGTCCGAGCGCGGCAAAGAACGGCCCGTGCGGGCCTTGCAGGAACAGGAAGCTGCGGTGTTTCAAGGCGGCTTTTGGCATCACGAGGAGTGTTATAAAGGAGCGATTTCAGGATTTGATTAACATTTGACTGGGGCGAAACTAAGGCTTGGCCGGCTGCAAACACAAGCCGGGGCTTGTGAAGGCCGCGCGGCTTGGCTACCTCTGCGGCAGGAATGACATATGACCTGCGGGGAGCGCACCCATGTTTACTGGCATCATCACCGATGTGGGCACCATTGCCGAACTGGAGCAGCAGGGCGACCTGCGCGCCCGCATCCGCACGGCCTATGACACCGCCACCATTGACCTCGGTGCCTCCATTGCCTCGGACGGTGTTTGCCTGACTGTGATCGCGCTGGGCGAGGACTGGTATGATGTGCAGATCTCGGCTGAGACCGTGTCCAAGACCAACCTGGACAGCTGGGCCGTGGGTAAGCGGGTGAACCTGGAACGCGCGCTGAAAGTCGGCGATGAACTGGGCGGCCATATCGTCTCCGGCCATGTGGATGGCGTCGCCGAAGTGGTGAAGATGAAGGACGAGGGTGACAGCACCCGCGTCACCCTGCGCGCGCCTCAGGCGCTGGCCCGCTTCATCGCGCCCAAAGGATCGGTCGCGCTGAACGGCACTTCGCTGACGGTGAACGATGTGGACGGCTGCGATTTCGGCATCAACTTCATCCCGCACACCAAGGAAGTGACAACTTGGGGTGATGTGAAGCTGGGCGACCGCATCAACCTCGAGATCGACACCTTGGCCCGCTACGTCGCCCGGCTGCACGAGGCAGGCTGAACGCGCCCGTCCCTTCATCTTTCCCAAAGTACTCCGGGGTGAGGCCGTCAGGCCGAGGGGCAGCGCCCCTCAGTACCCTGTGCGCCTGCGCACAGGACGCGTCCGGACGTCCGGTTGCCGTTTGCAGGACTGGCATTTGCCGCCGGCCTGGGCTATCTGGCTGGGAAAGAACCCGCAGTGCCAGGCGTGCTGCCCATGCGCATTGAAAGGCTGCCATATGAGCTTTGAAACACCGGGGCCGGTTGAGGCGCAATTGCGCGATGCCATCAGCCCGATCGAAGATATCATCGAGGAGGCCCGCCAGGGCCGGATGTTCATCCTTGTCGACCACGAGGACCGCGAGAACGAAGGCGACCTGGTAATCCCCGCCCAGCACGCCGATGCGGCTGCGATCAACTTCATGGCAACCCACGGCCGCGGCCTGATCTGCCTGACCATGCCGGCCGAGCGTATCGAGGAGCTGGGGCTGCCGATGATGGCGCTGCACAACTCCTCGCGCCACGAGACGGCCTTTACCGTTTCCATCGAAGCGCGCGAAGGGGTGTCCACCGGCATTTCCGCCGCCGACCGCGCCCTGACCGTGGCCACCGCCATCGACCCTGACAAAACCGCAGCCGATATCGCTACGCCGGGCCACGTGTTCCCGCTGCGCGCGCGCCGGGGCGGGGTGCTGGTCCGTGCGGGCCATACCGAAGCAGGCTGCGACGTTGCCCGTCTGGCCGGCCATTACCCGGCATCGGTGATCTGCGAGATCATGAAGGAAGACGGCACCATGGCGCGCCTGCCTGACCTGGTCGAATACGCCCAAAAACACGGACTGAAGATCGGCACCATCTCCGACCTGATCACCTACCGCGCCCGCAATGACAACCTGGTGGTGGAAACCTCGCGCGAGACCGTGACCTCGGAAATCGGCGGCGAGTGGGAAATGCGGCTGTTCACCGACCAGACCCACGGTATCGAACACGTGGTGATGATCAAGGGCGACATCACTACACCAGAACCGGTGCTGGTGCGCACCCACGCGCTGCACGAGGCAACGGATATTCTGGGCCTCGGCCCCAAGTCCGCCCGCCAGCTGCCCCGCGCCATGGAGATCATTGCCGAAGAAGGCCGCGGCGTCGTGACCCTGTTCCGCCAGCCGCGCAACGCGCTTTATGCCAACGAGGACGAAGGCCCGCGCACGGTGACCATCAAGCAGACCGGCATCGGCGCCCAGATCCTGTCGGGCCTGGGCCTGCATGAGCTGATCCTGCTGACCGACTCGCCCTCGACCAAATACGTCGGCCTGGATGCCTATGGCCTGTCCATCACCGGCAGCCGCCCCATTCTGAAGGACGCTTGATATGGCTGGACATGAAACCCACTACACCCTGCCGCGCGCTGAGTTCGACAAGCCGGTGAAGCTGCTGATTGTTGTCGCGCCGTACTACAAGGATATCGCCGACAATCTGGTGGCGGGCGCCGCAGGGGAGATCGAAGCCGCAGGCGGCACGTTTGAAATCGTGGAAGTGCCTGGCGCGCTCGAAGTGCCGACCGCAATTGCCATTGCCGACCGCACCTCCAACTTCGACGGCTACGTGGCGTTGGGCTGCGTGATCCGCGGCGAGACCACCCATTATGACACCGTCTGCAATGACAGCTCCCGCGCGATCCAGCTGATGGGGCTGCAGGGCCTGTGCATCGGCAACGGCATCCTGACCGTGGAAAACCGCAAGCAGGCCGAGGTGCGCGCCGATACCGCCGATCAGAACAAAGGCGGCGGCGCGGCAGCTGCGGCCTTGCATCTGATCGCACTCACGCGTAAGTGGGGCGCCCAGACCAAAGGCATCGGCTTCAAGGCGCCCGCAGGGGCGTATCAGGTTGCCGGTACAGACAACGGATCCACCAGCGCATGAGCACCCAGGACAGCCGCCCCAAGGGCAACGGCAAGAATCAGATGAGATCGGCAGCGCGGCTTTATGCCGTGCAGGCGCTGTTCCAGATGGAACACAGCGGCCTCACCTTCGACAAGGTGATCGTCGAATTTGAGGACCACCGTTTTGGTGCTGTCTATGAGGGTGACGAGATGGCGGAAGGCGACACTGCCGTTTTCCGCAAGCTGGTGCGCGAAGCGGTGAACCATCAGGCGCGGATCGATCAGATGACCGACCGCGCCCTGGTGGCAAAATGGCCGATCGCCCGTATCGACCCGACCCTGCGGGCGCTGTTCCGCGCCGCGGGTGCGGAATTGGTCCAGTCCGACACACCGCCCAAGGTGGTGATCAACGAGTTTGTCGACATCGCCCGCGCCTTCTTCCCCGAGGGCAAGGAGGCGAAGTTCGTCAACGCCGTGCTCGACCACATGGCGCGCGAGGCCCGGCCGGAAGCATTCTGAGCCGCCATTTGCCGCTGATTTGAGATGAAAATGGCGCGCCTCCGGGCGCGCTTTTTCGTGCCGCTGCCAACGCGGGCAAAGGGTGCGGCAAATTCCGCTCATCACCGCCGGAAGTGCTGGACGCCGCCGCAAAGGCTGCTAACCTCATGTAGCTTATCCGGAGGACTCAGATGCCTGAACTGGTGAAAATGTACATCCGCAACGTGGTGATCGGCTTTGGGATCGCGGCGGCCTTTGTGGCAATGCTGCTGTGGTTCAACGTGATGAACCTTTGGGCACTGGTCTCCGGTTCCGACGTCGGTTTACTGGCGGTGTTCCTGTTGTGGTTCATGAACGGCATCGTGTTTGCCGGCGTGCAATTCGCCTGGGCGGTGATGGCCATGGCAGAGAAAGATGATGGCCCCCGCGGCGGCACTCCCGCCGCGCATGAATTCCAGGTGGTGCGTGTCCCGGCAGAGGAAACCCATCCGCAGCAGCGCCAATTGCGCCGCCGCTGAACTGCGAAACACCTGAATGTCCGCCGCGCTTTCCCCGGAAGGCGCGGTTTTCGTTTGTGCTGGGGGGAGGAAAAGCGGCGGGACCACCAGTCAACCGTGCGGCTTTGATTCCCGAGGACCTGTATATACAGGTGGGCGCCAGGTAAACGGACCAGGATCCGGACAGAGCCAGCTCCCTCGGAATTGCTTAAGGCCACCGGAATGCTGCCTGTCACGAGAAGGGCAGAACCCGCCAAGCCCGTAAGTAAGCTGCCGGAGGCGCCGTTACAAGAGGGCGGTGGCCTTGCATGTGCCTTTCGCCGAAAAAGCGCGCCATTGCAATTTGTTCTCTAATTGTTCACATTTGCCGCCATGATGGAAGATTTGCAGCCTGGCCAGAAACTTGCCCGAGGGGTGTCGCGTTACCTGCGCTCGCTGGGCTTTGCGCCGCTTGAGGAATTCGTTCCGGCGCGCGGGTTGCGGGTGGACGTGATGGCGCTGGGACCCAAGGGGGAGCTGTGGGTGATCGAGTGCAAATCCAGCCGCGCCGACTTTCAGTCCGACAGCAAGTGGGTGGGCTACCTGGAATGGTGCGACCGCTACTTCTGGGCGGTAGACATGGAGTTCCCCACCGAACTTCTGCCGGACGGCACCGGTCTGATCATAGCTGATGCCTATGATGCGGAAATCATCCGCATGGCACCGGAGGACAAGCTGGCGCCAGCCCGGCGCAAGAAGCTGGTGCAGAAGTTCGCCATGGATGCGGCCCGCAGGCTGCAACGCCTGCGCGACCCGCGCCCGGGCAAGGACGGGCAGCTTTTTGGGGGAGCTGCCGAGGAGCAGCCGGACTGGTGATCGGGGAGGCTCCCGCGCCTGCAGAGGCCCCGGCTGCGCCAGGGCCTCTTTGCAGCCTTGGGCCGGGCAGCGCACCTGCGGTGCGCTGCTGGCAGCTTCAGGCTCAGGCCGTTGTGTTCACTGCCGCGGGCTGGTGCAGCAGTGCGATGGGGGCGTTCTGGCCGGTCGCAACACCGATGGCGCCGCCTTGGGACACGTTGGTGAAGGTGATGCTTCCGCCGGTGTCGAAGGTCAGAGTCAGCGTGTCACCGTCGCGCGTGGAGCTGTAGGCGGAGGCGCCCATTTCGCGCAGCTGCACAACGGCGTTTGCACCTTCTTTCAGTTCAACTGTGTCATGGCCGTCGCCGAGGCTGTACTGCAGCGCCACGGTGCCGCCCTGCAAGGAGAAGCGGTCATCGCCGCTGCCACCCCGTGCGGCCAGCGTCTCGCCCACCTGCAGGGTGATCTGGTCATCTCCGCTGCCGCCGCTGACCTGGGCGTAGCTGCTGAGCGCCTGGCGCATCTTCTCCGCTGCCGGGGCGCCGGCATTGTAAACAGGCGCAGGGCCTTCGTTCGGGCCGCGCAAGGCACGCTGAGCCGCGACCGAGATCACGTCGTTGCCGGCACCTCCGCGGATCCGCGACACCAGAGTGGCGGCAACCGCGATACTGTCATCGCCTGCCCCGGCACGGACACCGCGCAGCGTGCCCGCCTGGATCGCAATCGCGTCATCGCCGCCGCCGGTACTGATGTTACGGGCATGGCGGGCGCGGATCGAGACCGAGTCCGCATTGGAAAACTGTTCTTGCCTGCGCGCCTGGCCAGGCGCGTGCCGATGCCCGAGCGCCAGGCCTTGCATGCGGTTGAACCGGCGGCCGTAGCCGAACCCGGGGCCTTCAAAGGGGCGGGCGGAGGTGCGGTCGGTGTGAACGCCCTGCACGATGCGTCCCTCCAGCGCCACTGCATCAGCTCCGTCACCGGTGGCGACGCGGCGGATCACATCGGCACGCAGTTCAACCGTGTCGTCGCCTTCGGTGCCCGTCGTGTCTGTCACAATGGCTGGGATGTCCTGGGACGGGGTTTGCGGTTGCTCTGCTGCGGGCTGCGCAGGGGCGTCTGACTGTTCTTCCGGCAGGCCGGTCAGCAGGATGAGGGCCACCGAGTTTTCCGGCCAGGGCTGGGATGCAAGGGTGTGCAGCGCCTTGGCCATTTCGAAGATGCGCTTCTCATAATAGGTGGCTTCCGGACTGGCGGCGCTGGCCTGGGTCACCTCAAGCGGCGGCAGGACCTCTGCGGCTGGGCTTTCCGCCGGGGCAGGGGCAGTCTGCAGTGCAACCGATGCGTCCGGGGCCGATTGCTCCGCCGGGATGCCGGATTGGGGCGCGGCGTCAGGCGCAGCAGGGGCGCCGCCCAGCTTGACGACTGCAGTCTGCACCTGCGGCTTCTCCCACCCGTGGGCGGCAGGCGGCAGGCCTTCCGCTCCGCGGCGGCCCTGGCCGCCGAACAGGGCGTTGGCTTCCTGCTGCAATTCATCGGCGCTCAGACCGAGGGCCGGATTAATCCCGCCCAGAGACGCGCGCGCACCGCTGGTCACAGCGGTCAATTGCGCCGAATAGAAAAAGGGGTTGGCTGTGCTGCTCGTCAGGTTCACCATCTTACTCACTCCGATAACTGGCTGAGCACAAAGGTGAGCCCTGGGGCTTTAGATAGATATAATAGCTAAAAATGCAGTTTCGAAAATTCGTCTGAAAACAGAGGCGGATTTTCCGAAAGCTGATCTTACTTGACAGTACGTGCGGCCTGCGCTGCTGCCCGCAGTTCGTCAGCAATCTCTTCTGCTTCCTCCGGTTCAAAGTCCATCGGGATCTCGACACCATCCGCCTCGATGAAGATCCGCACCATGCCCTGATCGGTCGGGCCGATCTGCATGTTAGCTTCGACGTCGCGTTCGGTATTGATGCCCATCTTGCACTCCACTGGCAGTCAGCCGCTTGAATGCCGGTGCTAGCCCGCCGCCGGCTGAAACGCAAGCCGGGTTTGCGCTACACTGCCTGTATGATGGATGTAACGCTGCGCCGATTCGCCCCGACCGACATGCAATGGCTGGTGGCACGCCACCAGGATCTCTATTCCCGCGAAGCCGGGTTCGACGGCAGTTTCGGGGTGCAGGTCGCGGATATTCTCCACGGTTTCTGCGCAGCTCATGATCCCGCGTGTGAGCGCGGCTGGATGGCGGTCAGCGGCAAGGAACGTCTGGGCACGGTTTTCTGCATGAAAATGGACGCAAGGACAGCCCAATTGCGCCTGTTTCTCCTGACGCCAAAGGCGCGCGGCAAAGGGCTGGGCAAGCGGTTGTTGCGTGAGTGCATGGCCTTTGCCCGGGCTGCGGGCTACAGCGGCATGATGCTGAAGACCCACGAAAGCCACCGCACCGCCTGCGCCCTTTACCGCGCTTTCGGGTGGCAGTTGCAGGACAGCCGCCCGGTGCGCAATTACGGCCAGGATCTGGTGGAGCAGACCTGGCATCTATCGTTTCAGGAAGCTACGGTCTCATAGGGGCCGGCGGCGGAAATCTGGTTTAAGTGCAACTGGTTGCGAGTTGGAAGCCGCTCCGGTCCGCATGTGTTGCGGGCAGTCAGGCAGCCTGTCTCTCTGAGAGGCGGATTTCTGAAACGGAATGTTCAAAAACCTCTTGCACGCCTCCGGAGCGTGCTATAAATGCCCCCTCAGTGCCGCCTTAGCTCAGTTGGTTAGAGCGCTGGATTGTGGATCCAGAGGTCCCCCGTTCAAGCCGGGGAGGCGGTACCATACTCCACTTCACTATCTCATGGTTTTTGCTCCGCGCGGTGAAGTGCGGCAGCTTCCTCTGCAATTGTTTGCGGTAGGGGGCAGCGGCCTCGAGGAGACCGTCGGCCAGCGCGGCTTGCCCAAGTGCAGAACGGGCCGCCGCATGGCATTGCGGCGGCCCGTTCCGGTTTTGCCGAAGATTTTTTACGCCCTGCTGACGGTACGGCGGTATCAGTCGGTCGTGGTTGTTGTCGTGGTGGAGCCGTCGTCATCAGACACCACGATCACGAGCAAGGCACCTCCGACAACGGCTGCCGTGGCGCCGGCAGACAGGCCGGTTTCCGGCACGCCGCCCGCAGTGGCTTGCGCTACGGTTTCGGCGCCAGGTGCACGGCAGGTCACCTGGAGAGAGCCATTGGGAAGATAGCTGGCAGATACCGGCACCCCGGCACCGCACGCCAGCCGCCGTTTGGCTTCGTCCAGCGCCGGATTTGCCTGTGCCAGGGCTGCTTGGCCTGCGAGGGTCAGAGGAACCAGCAATGAAGCTGCGCGCAAGATACTGGTATACATGATAAAACAACCTTATGCTTTGAGGTGGGTTAAGGTTAACGGGCAGCCGGGAATCGGGCAATACGGCGCAATGGCAGTGGGCATGCTCCGGCAGGATGCTGCCCAGAAGAGCCGCGCAATGAGCGGTTTCAGACTGTAATGAGGGTAATGATATGTTCCAGACAGCCACCAGAATCTTGACCGCAGGCGCTGCGGGCCTAACATTCGGCGCTGCGCCCGTCATGGCGCAGACCCCGGGCGGGCTTGTTTACACGGTGGTGGTGCCCGCAGGTGAATTCGGATCGGCAGCCTTTTTGACAGAGCTTCTCGGCGGATTGACGGCTGCCAGGGCCTTTTGCGGGTCCACCGGCGATTCGTCTCTGCAGGTTGACTGCTTGTCCGAACGGTTGGAGGCCGCGGTCGGCGGCATTCCCAAAGGTAGCGACTATGAAGAGGTGCGGGAGGTCCTGCAGGACACGTCTCAGCAGCTGAAGCGGCTGGCCCGCCAAAACAGGGATCCAAACCGGGGGCGGGTGACGGTCACCAGTTCAACGGACCCGGCGCAAACAACGAACCGGCCGCTGACACCGGTCAGTGACGCAGCGCTGGCTGCGGTCAATCAGGAAGCGGCACGGATCCTCGATGATGCGGCCACTGTCCTGCTGCGCAGTGCCGAGGCGGCGCAGGAGCGGCAGACCCAATATGCTCAAATCGCTGCGGCAATCGATTCCAACAAGGTGCTGCTGCGGTCCTGACCGGCCGGATCAATTCGTAATTTCAACTTCCTGGCGCAGATCGCCGGTCTCGCGGTCAAAAATCAGGATGCGGTTGTCCTGACTGACGATGGCAATCCAATCGCGTCCCAGGGTCACCGCTTCGGCCTCAACGCCATCAGGCAGGGCGATTTCTGCAGGCAGCGGCGCATCGCTTGCCTGCAGGCGGATGACAAGCAGAGAGATTATCACTACAAGCCCGCCAATCATCACCACCGTCAGGGTGGTCACCAGCCGCCGCAGGAACCGGATCTGCGGTGGCTCCGTTTGGATTTCGGTCTCGGAAGGATCAGTCATGGGCAGCCGCCGGATTGAGTTTGTCATCGCGGAAAACCCGCCTAAGCGGCTTGATAAAGCGGTTTCGCGCGATGTGCCAGAGGCGGCCTCGCTGTCGCGCACCCGGCTGGCCCGGCTGATCGAGGAGGGGGCGCTGACCGTCGACGGCGCAGTTGTGCAGGATCCCAAAGCCAGGATAGCCGAGGGCGCGCAGATCGCCATTCAAGTGGAGGAGGCCGAGGACAGCCACATCGGCCCCGAGGACATCCCGCTGGAGATCGTCCATGAGGACGAAGACCTGATTGTCATCAACAAGCCTGCAGGCATGGTGGTGCACCCGGCGCCGGGATCGCCTTCCGGCACGCTGGTCAACGCTTTGCTGCACCACTTCGGCGGCAACCTTTCCGGCGTCGGCGGTGTCAAACGCCCCGGCATCGTGCACCGGATCGACAAGGAAACCAGCGGCCTTCTGGTGGTGGCCAAGTCCGACGCAGCCCACCAGGGACTGGCGGCGCAGTTCGAAAAACACACGGTAGAGCGCTATTATCAGGCCATCTGCTATGGCGTGCCGGACGGCAACGACCCGCGCCTGCGCGGCGTCAAGGGTGCCAGCTTTGAGCCGGGCAATATCCTCAAACTCACCACCCAGCTGGCCCGCCACAAGACCGACCGCCAGCGCCAGGCGGTGCTGTTTCAGGGCGGACGCCACGCCGTGACCCGCGCCCGTATCGTTGAAAGTTTCGGCACACCGCCCAGCCTTGCGCTGATCGAATGCTGGCTGGAAACCGGCCGCACCCACCAGATCCGGGTGCACATGGCCCATGCCGGCCACGGGCTGATTGGCGACCCCACCTATGGCGGCCGCCGCAAATTGGCCGCCAAGGCCCTCAGCGAGGCCGGGCAGGCGGCGGTACAGGCCTTCCCTCGCCAGGCACTGCACGCGGCGGTGCTGGGATTCGATCACCCGGTAACCGGCGAGGCGCTCAGGTTCGAAGCCCCGCTGCCCGCCGATATGGCCGCGCTGCTGGACGCTTTACACCAGTAAATTCCCTGCAAATAAGCGTGTTCTCTCCTGTGACGCAATTCACAGACGAAAAGACTCGGGCTACCATAGAAGAATTCCTTAAGCGGTCCTTGAAAAGGGCTTGGCGCTAACACATATGCGCTAATGTTAAGTCCTTATACATTTTGGGAGGGACACTCTATATGGCGAATTATGCAAACCTGCCTGCCCCGACGCCCGAAGGCGGCCTGAACCGGTATCTTCAGGAAATCCGCAAGTTTCCGCTGCTGGAGCCGGAAGAGGAATACATGCTGGCCAAGCGCTGGGTTGAGGAGCAGGACGCAAAGTCCGCCCATAAAATGGTAACGTCCCATCTGCGGCTCGCGGCCAAGATCGCCATGGGTTACCGCGGTTATGGCCTGCCGCAAGCCGAAGTGATCTCTGAGGCCAACGTCGGCCTGATGCAGGCGGTGAAACGCTTTGATCCGGAAAAAGGCTTCCGCCTGGCAACTTACGCCATGTGGTGGATCCGTGCCTCGATCCAGGAATACATTTTGCGCTCTTGGTCTTTGGTAAAGCTTGGCACCACCTCAGCGCAGAAGAAGCTGTTCTTCAATCTGCGCAAGGCCAAGGCCCGCATCGGCGCGCTGGAGGAGGGCGACCTGCGCCCCGAAAATGTCGCACAGATCGCCCATGACCTTGGTGTAACCGAGGATGAGGTGATCTCGATGAACCGCCGGATGTCCGGCGGCGATGCGTCCCTGAATGCCACCGTCGGCTCCGAGGGCGAAGGCACCATGCAGTGGCAGGATTGGCTGGAGGATGAGGACGCCGACCAGGCCGGCGATTATGAAGCCCGCGATGAGCTGGAAGCCCGCCGCGAGCTGCTGGCAGAAGCGCTTGACGTGCTGAACGACCGCGAGAAAGACATCCTGACCCAGCGCCGGCTGATGGACCAGGCGGTTACGCTGGAGGACCTGAGCACCCAGTACAATGTCAGCCGCGAGCGGATCCGCCAGATCGAGGTGCGGGCGTTTGAAAAGCTGCAGAAGAAGATGCGCGACCTGGCGATGGAAAAGGGGATGCTGAACAGTGCCTGATCCCCGGCTCTGGCAGTAAAGCGGAAAGGCGGTGCAATGCACCGCCTTTTTTTGTCTGCTGACAATGATGCTGGCTTTACGGCAGTGGTTCTGCCGCAATGTTTCGCGCGCGAAACATTTGGTCAGAAGCTCTGACCTTCTCGGCTGGCAAAGGCTGGCGGCGAAACCTGTCTGGCACGGGCCTGGCAAACTGCTGGGTGCGCGGCTGAATGGGCGGGGGCTGGCAAAATTGCTGGCTTGGTATCTTTTAGGCGCGGCTGGCTGAAATCACGCTGGTTGCTGGCGATGCTTGCTGTCTGGCTGCCCTGACGGGTGCTGGAGCGCTGGCTGCTTGCGGCCTGGTGATTCTGGCTTGCTTGCAATTTCTGCATTCTGTTTAGCTGCAGGGGGCGAGGCGGTCAATGGAAAATGCAATAAAATCAAATAGTTGATAGATTTACTCGGAAATTGCGGGCGACGGCCACTGGTCAGACGGCTCTGGCGCTCCTAAATTTACGCCTCTGGCACAGGAGGAAGGACCATGGCAGGCGGCTGGGCGCAGGACGGCGCGGTGAACGAACAGATCGAGGCCTCGATCAATGATGAGCTGGCGCGGCTGAAGGCGCAAAAGCGCCCGCTCGGCGAAAGCCTGACCCATTGCGCCGAATGCGAAGAGCCGATCCCGGAGAAGCGCCGCATTGCCATCCCCGGCGTCAAGCTGTGCATTGACTGCCAGCAGGAGCGTGACGGCGTCAACCAGGCGCGCGGCGGTATCAACCGGCGCGGCTCCAAGGACAGCCAGCTCAAATAGGCTGCGCTGTTACAGGTATTCCGGGCCGTTGCGCTTGGGCAGACCGTCATCACTGTTGAACCAGCACAGCTTTTCCTCATGCGCGACATGCACGGAGGGCGCAAAGACCTCCGGGTCCGCCATCGCCGCCGCGTAGAAATGCATCGTGCCTGACATCGCTTGCGAACGGAACGATACGGGCGAGCCGCAGGTCCTGCAAAATGTCCGCTCCACTTTGGGAGAGGAGCGGTACAGTCCCGGTTCTGCTCCCGTCCAGCGCCATTGGCCGTCTTTCACGCCTATATAGGTGGTCATCGGTGCCGAACATTGCCGCCGGCAGCTTTCGCAATGGCAATTCACAACGGACAGGACCGGCATCTCAACTTCGAATGTCACGGATCCGCACAGGCATCGTCCTTGCATGGTCTTCTCCTCAGGCTGGTGCAATCAGGATCCGCTCAAGCCGCATTGGCGTCTGAGCGGATTGCGAAGCGGAATCGCCTGCCTGCGGCAAGCTGTTGTGCCGCCTGCCACCGGTGAAAACTTCTTCCTCCCTCCGCCGGCCAGTGCTATATCCCGTGCCGGGCTCACAGGCGATGGCGTCGCCGGAGAGCGGTCAGCTCTCGCCCTTCATCCACGCTCCTGTACGCCGGGACTTTCAATCGGGAGATTGAAGGCCCCGCCTTTGCCTCCCATACAAAGGAGGCATCCATGGCCTGGTCGCCGGAGAAAACCGAAGTCAAAAGCTGGAATGAGTGGGACACGCTGCGCCATGTGATCGTGGGCCGTGCCGATGATTGCCACATCCCGCCGGAAGAACCCGCGCTGGATGCCAAAGTGCCGGAAGACAGCGACATGCGCGGCCAGTGGGGCCGCCGCCCGCAGGAATCCATCGACCGTGCGAATGAGCTGCTGGACAACTTTGCAGATCTGCTGCGCAAGCGGGATATCCGGGTGGACCGTCCGGTCTCCATCGACCATTCCCAGCCGGTGACCACGCCGGACTTCCACACCGACAGCCAGTTCGGGTGCATGCCGCCGCGCGATGTGCTGCTGACCGTCGGCCATGAGATGTTGGAAGCCACCATGTCCTACCGCTGCCGCTGGTTTGAGTATCTGAACTACCGGCCGCTCTTGAAGCAGTACTGGGAGGAGGATCCGAACTTCCGCCACGAGGCGGCGCCGAAGCCGCGCCTGACCGATGCGGATTATCACCCGGATTACCTCAGCGACAAGATCGGCGTCGCCAAGCGGCTGGAATGGGCGGCAGAGAAATTCTTTGTCACCACCGAGGAAGAGCCGCTGTTTGACGCTGCCGACGTGCTGCGCTTCGGCAAGGATCTGGTGGTGCAGCACGGCTTTACCACCAACCTAAAGGGCATTGAATGGCTGCGCCGCCACTTCCCGGATCACCGGGTGCATACGGTGAACTTCCCGGGCGACCCGTATCCGATCCACATCGACGCAACCTTCACGCCGCTGCGCCCGGGGCTGATCCTGAACAACCCGCAGCGCCGCTTGCCGGACGAGCAGCGCGATATGTTCAACAAGAACGGCTGGGAAATCGTTGACGCGGCCCAGCCCGCCCACAACACCCCGCCGCCGCTGTGCTACTCCTCCACCTGGCTTTCGATGAACGTGCTGGTGCTGGACCCGAAGACCGTCTGTGTAGAGAAATCCGAGGTCTATCAGGCAGAGCAGATGGACAAGCTGGGTATGGAAGTGGTCGAGGTCGAGCTGCGCGACGCCTATGCCTTTGGCGGCGGCCTGCACTGCTGCACAGCGGATGTCTACCGGGATGGTGACTGCGAGGATTACTTCCCGAAGCAGTAACTGTTCACAAGTGAATCCCGCGCCGTTGCCTGGCGCGGGAACGGCTGGGGAAGCATGTGTTTGCATGGCCGGAGTTTCCGCCGGTTTCCGTCTGAGCCCTTGCCCGGCTGGTTGAAGCGTTAACGGGCCAGGAAGGCTGCATCTTAGGAAATATTGCTAGGCCGAAGGGGTCGGCAGAGCCATCCGCCGCAAAAAGTCAAACTCCGTAGCGCTTTCTCAGCTTGCGGACCCGAGATGCGATTTTGTTGCCGGGTTTGATGCGTTCAGCGAACTCTCTCGTCGGCTTGTACCAGGACTGGTCTTTTTCGCTGTACTTCCAAAGCTGACCCTGACTGTCGGCAATATGCCGGTAGCATTCCTTGCGCTGTTTGCCGGGTTCGCCTTTGCTGTGATACCACTGGGCCTCATAGCAGAGGCTGCCCTTAGAAGTCGCATACCATTTTCCCAAGCCGACGCTGTCTTCCCAGACAGCTTGAAAGCTGCCGTCCGGCGCCCAATAGGTGCCGCCCTTGCTCCAGATCCAGGTTTTCCCAGCGTAAAGTTTGGCAATCGTTTCACCGCCGACCCTGTTCTTCTTGTCAGGGCCAGCTGCAGACGCTGGTGACGCTGCAATTACGGACGCAAGAACAACTGCGCTGATCTTTCTAAACACAAACATTACTCATCCCCTCAAACTGGTGAACGGCGAAACTATACCATAAATTGTCCCAAAATCCGACTGGGTGATTTCTGAGTGTATTGGGTTTTGCAGCTTAGCGACGCAGGGGCTGGCGGCGGTGCAGGGTCCAGGTTTAGTCCTCTGTCAGCGCCATCCGCAGGATGTGCTGCGGGCCTGCCAAGCCATGGGGATAGATTCCGCCAGTGTCCTGAAACCCGCCTTTCAGGTAGCAGCGGACAGCCGCGGGGTTCTGCATGTTGACCGTCAGCACCACGGCCCGGCGATCCGGGTACTGGGCGGGCAAGTAGGTTCTCAGGGCTGCGACGGCGGCCGTGGCATAGCCTTTACCCTGCGCGCTGCGATCAATCATGAATCCGCGCAGGCCAAGAGTATCTGCTTCTGCGAAATCATAGGTCTCGTGATAAAGCCGGTCGATTTTGAAGAATCCCACCGCGCGGGGGCCGTCAAGGATGGCGTGAAAATCCACGCCGTCCTCATCTTCTTCAAAGGCCTGAGCCACGGTGCCGGAAAAACGGACCTGGTCCGGTTCCACTTGGATATGGGAGACCAGATCAAATTCGCTGCGGCAAACCGGGCGCAGAGAGAGAGGCATCAGTCCTCCATCGCTTCCAGTTCGTCAATGAAGCCGGAAATCATCGACAGACCCTTGTCCCAGAACTTGGGGTCTGATGCATCCAGGCCAAAGGGCGCCAGCAGTTCCTTGTGGTGCTTGGAGCCGCCGGCCTTGAGCATCTCGAAATACTTGTCCTCGAAACCCTCGCCGCCTTCCGCGTAAACCGAGTAGAGCGCGTTCACCAGCCCGTCGCCGAAAGCATAGGCGTAGACATAGAAGGGCGAATGCACGAAGTGGGGGATATAGGCCCAGAAGGTCTCATAGCCTTCCATGTATTCAAAGGCCTCGCCCAGGCTTTCTGCCTGCACTGACATCCAGATGGCGTTGATGTCATCCGGGGTCAGCTCGCCCTCGGCGCGGGCAGCGTGCAGTTTGCATTCAAAGTCATAGAAGGCGATCTGGCGCACAACCGTGTTGATCATGTCCTCGACCTTGCCCGCCAGAAGCACCTTGCGCTGCTCCTTGGTTTCGGCCTTGTCGAGCATCTTGCGGAAGGTGAGCATCTCGCCAAAGACAGACGCGGTTTCCGCCAGAGTCAGCGGGGTGGAGGAGAGCATTTCCCCCTGTTCCGCCGCCAGCACCTGGTGAACGCCGTGGCCCAGTTCATGCGCCAGGGTCATCACGTCGCGCGGCTTGCCCAGGTAGTTCAGCATCACATAGGGGTGCACGTTGGTGACGGTGGGATGGGCAAAGGCGCCCGGCGCCTTGCCGGGCTTCACGCCGGCGTCGATCCAGCCGTCAGAGAAGAACGGCGCCGCGATTTCGCCCATGCGGGGGTCAAAGGCGCCATAGGCCTCCATCACGGTCTTTTCGGCCTCATGCCAGCCAATCGTGCGGGTATCCTCCAGCGGCAGCGGCGCGTTGCGGTCCCAGACCTGCATCACATCCAGGCCCAGCCATTTGCGCTTCAGCTCGTAATAGCGGTGGCTGAGCTTGGGGTAGGCGGCAACCACCGCCTCGCGCAGCGCCTCAACCACTTCCGGCTCCACGTCGTTGGACAGGTGGCGGCCGGTCTGCGGGCTGGGCATGCCGCGCCAGCGGTCGATGATTTCCTTTTCCTTGGCCTGGGTGTTGTGCACGCGGGCAAAGGTCTTGATGTTCTCGCCGAACACACGCGCCAGCTCGCGGGCGGCGGCCTCGCGTTTGCTGCGGTCCTGCTCGGTCAGCAGGTTCAGGGTGCCTTCGATGTTCAGCTCTTCACCATCGACGGTGAAGGTGAGGCCCGCGATGGTCTCGTCAAACAGCTTCTCCCAGGCATCGCCGACGATGCCGAGGTCGTGCATGAACTTCTCCAGCTCGTCCGACAGCTGGTAGGGTTTCATCGCGCGGATGCGGCGGAAGACGCTGTCATAGCGCGCCAGTTCTGCGTTGGCGGCCAGATGCGCGTCCATCACGCTGTCTTCGATCCGGTTCAGCTCCAGCGTGAAGAACACCAGCGGGGTGGTGGCAATGGTCACCTTCTCCTGGCAGTCGGACAGGAAGGCGGCGCGGTCGGCGTCGGTGGTCATCTGATAATACCGCAGGCCGGCAAAGGACATGATGCGGCCGGCGATGTTGTTGATCTTCTCATTGCGCCGCACGCATTCCAGCAGCCCGTCTGCATCCAGATCCGCCAGCTTGCCCTCATAGTCGGCGGCAAAGGCGGCGCATTCCTCTTGCAGCCAGTCCAGGTCGCGGGCCAGTTCGGGGGCGTCCTCAGACGCATAGAGATCGCTGAGGTCCCATTCCGGCAGATCGCCGAGGCCGCCGGAACCGGCAGTGGCATTTGCGTCGCGAACGGGGAAGGGAAGCTGGAACATGGGGGCTCCTGTCATGAGAAATGCTTTGACCCAACATCTAAGGGCGGGCTTGCAGGATCACAAGCGAAGGTGCGGACCGCGAAGCAGAATAGCAAAGCACGGTTAGGAGGCCGTAAAGGCAGGGTGCGCTGCCGGCGCAACACAACGCGAAGAGCGCAGAGCCTTGTTCACCGGGCTCCGCTTGTGATAGCCGCATTTACTGAACTTGTTAATGGAGTGCATCATGAACCAATCTGGCGCTTGCGACTGCGGGGCTGCGGCTTACTCGGTTAAGGAAGGCCCCCTTCACGTCTATGCCTGCCACTGCCTGAATTGCCAGACCCGCAGCGGCAGCGCGTTTGCTGAGCATGCTATGGTGCCTGAAGCCGCGTTTGAGTGCCAGGGGAAGACAGAGGAGTTCCGGCGCTCTGCTCAGGGCATGGAATTCACCGAGGTGTTTTGCCGGGCGTGCCACACGCGGATTTACAACAAGAACAGCTTGCTGCCCGGAATAGTATTCCTGCGGGCGGGCACGCTGGAGCACAGTCAGAAACTGGTGCCCATGGCCCATATCTGGACAAGCCGCAAACAGCCGTGGGTGATGCTGCCCGAGGAGGTTCCGGTCTTTGACAAATCGCCAAGCCCGGAAGAATTCGGCGCCGCTGTGGCAGCCGCCTTGGAGCGCGGGAGCTGACAAAAGCCGCTGCGCCGCTGGCCGGGCCGGCCTGGAGGTCAGCGGCTGAACTGGTCAAACAGGCGGCACATGCTGGAAAATACATGGGCACGGATTTCCGGGGTTTCCATCATCACCTCGTGCTGGGCGCCCTTGATCAGGTCCAGCTCGCCTCCCGGCCAGCGGTTCATGCGGTCGTGGACCGCCTCTGGATTGACGATCTGCTCCTCAGTGCCGAGGAAGGTGATGCAGGGCAGCGCGGGAGAGGGCAATTTCTCCAGTTCGGCGCATTCCTGCAGGCTGACCCGCAGCCATTGGATGGTGGGGCCGCCAAGCACCAGATCGGGCTGGGCTGCCAGCTGGGCATGCATCAGCTTGTACATGTCCGGATCAGTTGTCAGCGTGTTGCCCTCAAACGGGGTGATCTGAACATACTGATCCAGCGCGGTTGTCGGCAGCAGCCGCTCGTTCAGCCTCAGATAAGGCGCGATGCTGCCCAGGAGGCCGGCAAGCGGCCGCAGCAGCGGCGGGATCTGGATGCCCCACATCGGGCCGGTGAAACAGCAGGAGTTGACCGCCAGCCCCTCGATCAGGGCGCGCAGGCCGATGGCGCCGCCCATGGAATGGCCAGCCAAGTGCCAGGGCCGGGGCAGATCCAGCTGAGCGGCCAGCGCGGCCAGCGCCTGCACATCTTTCTGGAAATCGGTGAAATGCCCGACGTGGCCCAGCCGCCGTTCCGCCAGCATCCGCCCGGACAGTCCCTGGCCGCGCCAGTCAACCGTCAGGGTGGCATAGCCCCGGGTGGCAAACTCGGCCGCTGCAGGGCCGTATTTCTCGACGTATTCGGTGCGTCCGGGGAACAGGAGGACCGTGCCCTTCGCCTCTCCCTCCGGGCGCCAGTGGCCTGCACGGATGCGCAGGCCATCTGAGGTGTGCACCCAGTGGGCTGCGCCGCCTGCCGGTCCCTGCGCGATTTCCGCGAACAGGGGGGCGGGCTGCAGGTCCACTGGGGCGCCGTCCATCAGGCCAGTGCCGAGGCGAGCTGCATCGCCGTGCCCATGTCGCCGTCAATGGTCAGCTTGCCGGACATGAAGGCGGCAGTCGGGTTCAGGTCGCCTTCCAGGATGGACTGGAAGGTGTCTGCGTCGGCGGACATGGTCACATCCGCCTCTTCATCGGCGACGCGGGCGCCAGTGCTGTCGAGCATGATGGCGCCCAGGCCTTCGATCTGGAACTTGGCGGAGGCGGTGAATTCGCCTGCGTCCAGTTTGCCGTTCAGCGCCTCAGCTGCCTGTTCAAGGGTAACGCTCATCTTGATCCTCAATCTGTTTTGCGCGCCTTATAGCACAAACCTGTGAAGCCATAGCAGCTATTACTGGTAAATGCAGCGCGCGGGATTACACTGGGGGTATCATGGTGGCAAATTTCCCAAAGCTCAAAGCTATCGTGGCGGCAACGGCGGCCATGGCCGCGCTTTCCCTGCCTTGCAGTGGCGCCGCGCAGGCGCTGTCCGCCGACGTGCTGCTGCAGGATCTGGCGAAGTCCGAAGCATCGGAGGCCGCGGCGATTGACCGCGAGCTGCAGGCGCTGTGGGCCAGAAGCGGCTCGCCGTCGATGGATCTGCTGCTGCGGCGCGGGCGCGACGCGATGGAGCGGGGCGACCTGCAGGAGGCGGTGGAGCATCTGACCGCGCTGACCGATCACGCGCCTGGCTTTGCCCGCGGCTGGTATGAACGCGCGCGGGTTTATTTCGAGATCGGACTCTACGGGCCGTCGATTGCGGATCTCGAACGGTCGCTGGCGCTGAACCCGCAGGATTACAACGCGATCTATGCGCTGGGCGTGGTGTTTGAGCAGTTCCGCCAGCCGGAGCGCGCCTATGAAGCCTACCAGCGTGCCAAGGCTATACATCCGCACCACGAGGAAGTAAGCAGCGCCCTCGAACGTCTGCGGCCCACGGTCGAGGGCAGGGAACTGTAAGCCCCGCTGGGGCGCGGGGGCTGAAGATATGGCAAGCGCATCGCGGATCGTGGCCGTCCTGGGCCCGACCAATACCGGCAAGACCCATTATGCCATCGAACGGATGCTGGGCTACCGCACCGGGGTGATGGGCTTTCCGCTGCGCCTGCTGGCGCGCGAAGTCTATGACAAGGTCGTGGCAGCACGCGGGCCTTCGGTGGTGGCGCTGGTCACCGGCGAAGAGCGCATCGTGCCGCCGCGGGCGCAGTACTGGATCTGCACGGTGGAGGCGATGCCCGAGGGCATGGGTTGTGACTTCCTGGCGATCGACGAGATCCAGCTCTGCGCCGATCCGGAGCGCGGCCATGTGTTCACCGACCGGCTGCTGCGCGCCCGCGGCACCCATGAGACGCTGTTCTTGGGGGCTGACACCATGCGCGGGCCGATTTCTGCCCTGGTGCAGGGCGTCGAGTTCGTGCGGCGCGAGCGTATGTCCGATTTGGTCTATGCGGGTTCGAAAAAGATAAGCCGGATGCCGCCGAGAACCGCAATCGTTGGGTTTTCGGTTGATAATGTCTATGCGATTGCCGAGCTGATCCGCCGTCAGAAAGGCGGCGCCGCGGTGGTCATGGGGGCGCTCAGCCCCCGGACACGCAACGCGCAGGTCGCACTCTATCAGAATGGCGAAGTTGACTACCTTGTGGCAACCGACGCCATCGGCATGGGGCTGAACCTGGATATCGACCATGTGGCGTTTTCCTCCACAGCCAAGTTCGACGGCCGCCGGATGCGCGAGCTGGCCCCGAATGAACTGGCGCAGATTGCAGGCCGCGCGGGCCGGGGGATGAGCCACGGCACCTTCGGCATCACCGGCGATGCAAGGCCGCTGGATGAGGGCACCGCCTCGGCGATCATGAACCACCAGTTCACACCGCTGAAAAAGCTCAACTGGCGCTCTGCCGATCTGCAGTTCGGCACGGTCGAGGCGCTGATCAACTCGCTCGAATCAAGTCCCTCAAACGAGAACCTGATCAAGGCGCGCGAGGCCGATGACCTGGGCGCGCTGAAGATGCTGTCGCAGGAATCTGCCGTCATCTCGCGCACAACAAATGCGCAATCGGTCAAACTGCTGTGGGACGTCTGCCGGATCCCGGATTTTCGCGGCATTTCCCACGCGGAGCATGCCTCGCTTCTGGGGGTGATATTCGAACATTTGCACGGCGGCGGGGTGGTGCCGGACGACTGGATGGCTCGCCAGATAAAGCGGATTGACCGCACCGATGGAAACATCGACACATTGTCCAAGCGTCTGGCATTTATCCGGACGTGGACATATGTCGCGCAGCGGAACGGATGGCTGCGTGACGAAAGCCATTGGCGCGGGGAGACGCGCGCTGTAGAAGACAGGTTGTCGGATGCTCTGCATGAGCGTTTGACTCAGCGATTTGTGGACCGGCGCACGTCTGTTCTGTTGCGCCGGCTCAAACAGAAGGAGGCCCTTTTGGCCGAAGTGAATGACAAGGGTGAAGTGACGGTCGAAGGCGAATTCGTCGGCCGTCTGGAGGGGTTCCGGTTCAGCCCGGACAAAGCTGCGCAAGGCACTGAGGCAAAGGCCCTCAAGGCGGCTTCGCTGCAGGCTTTGGCGCCGCAATTCCATCTGCGTGCAGACCGGTTCTATAACGCGCCCGACACCGAAATCGACTTTACCGAGCAGGGCGGCCTGATGTGGGGCGAGCATGCGGTGGGCAAGCTGGTTGCCGGCGCCGATGCGCTGAACCCGCAGATCCAGGTTTTCGTGGATGAGGCCGCAGGGCCGGATGTGGCCCAAAAGGTCGAACGCCGCCTGCTGCATTTCATTACCCGCAAGATCAACGCGCTGTTTGAGCCGCTTCTGAACCTGCAGAAGGATGAAGAACTGACCGGCCTGGCGCGCGGCTTTGCCTTCCGCATGGTTGAAAATCTCGGCGTGCTGCCCCGTGCGGGCGTGGCGCAGGAGGTCAAGGACCTGGATCAGGACGCCCGCGGCGCGCTGCGCAAGCATGGCATCCGGTTCGGCCAGTTCACCATTTTTATGCCTCTGCTGCTGAAGCCTGCGCCGACCCGTCTGCGCCTGGTGCTGTGGTCGCTGGTCAATGGCCTGCAGGATTTCCCCGAAGCACCGCCGCCGGGTCTGGTTACCGTGCCCTCCATCAAGGACGCGCCCGAAGGCTATGACACCATGTCCGGCTATCGCGCGGCAGGCGAGCGGATGATCCGCATCGACATGCTGGAGCGTCTGGCCGACATGCTGCGCAGCGAAGACAGCCGCGGCGGCTTTGAAGCCAAGGCCGACATGCTGTCGATTACCGGCATGACGCTGGAGCAGTTCGCCGATCTCATGCAGGGCCTGGGCTACAAGGCAGAGAAGGGCGAGCGCGAGAAAGTAAAGCCGGCCGATGCCGTGGTGGCCGAAACCGGCACGCCTGCCGAAGGGCAGCCGGTGATGGATGCCGCCGCAGAGGCGGAGAACACCCCGGCCGCGGCGCCGGCCGCCGAGGGTGAGCCCGCGCCGGCGGATGTGCCAGCCGGCACCGAAGCCATCGCAGACGAGGGCGTTGCCCCCATCGCCGAGGAACCGGCCGAGCCGGCACCCGAGGCGCCTGTTGCGGAGACAGCTGCGGATGAAACCCCGGTTGGCGAAGCGGCCGATGCGGCCGTCGATGCGCCGGAGGTGGAAGTCTTCTTTACCTTCACCTGGGGCGGTAACCGCGGCGGACGCCAAGGCGGCGGCCAGCGCCAGCAGAACCGCCGCCCGCAGGGCGACGGCAAGCCCGGCGGCAAGGGCAAGCCGCGCGGCGCCAAGGGCGGCGACCGTGACGGCGGCCGGGGCAAGCCGGGACGTAAGGGCGGACCGCGCCAGGATCAGGGTGCCAAGACCTATTCCTCGCGTCCTGCCAAGAAGGAAAAACAGATCGACCCCGACAACCCCTTTGCCGCAGCGCTGATGGGGCTGAAGCAGGGCGACTGACCCGGCCATGACTGAGGGGGCGCCCAAGATCCGCATCGACAAGTGGCTGTGGCACGCGCGGTTTTTCAAAACCCGCAGCCTGGCCGCGAAACAGGTCAGCGCGGGCCATGTGCGCCTGAACGGCAGCAAGGCACTGAAACCGGCTCAGAACGTCACCCCGGGTGACGTTCTGACCTTCGCTCAGGCAAAAGTGATCCGCGTGGTGCGGGTTGAGGCCATCGGCGAACGCCGCGGCCCGGCGCCCGAGGCGCAGGCGCTGTACTTCGACATGACGGAAAAGCAGGAAAAAGTTCCGGCCAATCCAAAGTTCGAGGGAAAAGGCCGCCCGGACAAAAAAGCCCGCAGGGCGCTTGATCTTACCCGCAAGTCCGGGGGCTATTGACGCCTTGAAGTGCAGCCGCGTCTGGATTAGCTAGGCGCAAACGGATAACGGGACTCGGTACAATGACCTATGTCGTGACGGAAAACTGCATCGCCTGCAAATACACCGACTGTGTCGAGGTATGCCCGGTGGACTGTTTCTATGAGGGCGAGAACACCCTTGTGATCCATCCCGACGAATGCATCGACTGCGGCGTTTGCGAACCGGAATGCCCGGCAGACGCAATCCGCCCGGATACCGAGCCGGATATGGACAAATGGGTCGAGTTCAACCGCAAGTATGCAGAGCTGTGGCCGGTGATTGTGTCCAAGAAAGATCCGATGCCTGGGTATGAGGAACGCGACGGCGAAGAGGGCAAAATGGAGAAGTACTTCTCCGAGGCGCCCGGCGAAGGCGGCTGATTCTCTGCCTCGTGCGGCAATGCCGCATTTGTGCGGAAAACCGCCGTATTGCTACGGGTTTTCACGGGCCCTTGCCAGCAGGCCGCCTTTCGGGCGGCCCTTTTTTATGGTATTCTTGAGCCACAATAGACATAAACAATCGGAGTCCGCCCCCGGTGCGCCGTAGCAGTGGTGCGCATAATGGGCGGTATTTCTGCGGAGAAAGTGTCCTGAAGGCTGGTCAAACTGAACTGACCGGAACTGGAGATTTTTTCCGCCACAGTGCCGGTGCCGCCCGGCCATGAGTGAGGAAGAACCTGTATGACCAAGTCGAAGAAGCTCGAATTCCGCCCCAATGAGTATGTGGTCTACCCGGCGCATGGCGTCGGCCAGATCATCTCGATCGAGGAGCAGGAAGTGGCCGGCTTTGCGCTGGAGCTTTTCGTGATCACCTTTGAAAAGGACAAAATGACCCTGCGGGTGCCGACCAACAAGGCGACCGAAGTGGGCATGCGCTCCCTCAGCTCGCCGGACGTGATCGCCCAGGCGATGAAGACGCTGAAGGGCAAGGCCAAGGTCAAACGCGCCATGTGGTCGCGCCGTGCCCAGGAGTATGAGCAAAAGATCAACTCCGGCGATCTGATCTCTATCGCCGAGGTGGTGCGCGACCTGCACCGCACTGACGACCAGCGCGAGCAAAGCTATTCCGAGCGTCAGCTGTATGAGGCTGCACTGGAGCGCCTGACGCGGGAAGTGGCCGCCGTTTCCGGTAATGATGAAATTGCTGCTGCCAAGCAGGTGGATGAGGTCCTGACCTCCCGCGCTGCCTGACATTTGCGGTGACTTTGAATTGACGGGGCCGTGCCTGAATTGGCACGGCCCTTTTCGCGTCTGAAGGCAGTCTAGCTGCAGAGCGCAAGCAGGGTGAGCAAGCCTGCGATCTCAGCAACTTGCTGGGAGGCGCCAAGGATATCGCCGGTCTGCCCGCCGATCTTGGCCTTTGCCACCCGGCCCAGTCCGGCCGCAGCGGCGCCCATCGCCAAAGCCGCAGCAAATGCAGTGCCGCCAATAAGCGGCAGCGACAGAAGGATGGCCAGCCCGGCGGCCAGGAGGCATGGCAGGGTGCCGGGGCGCCCGACGGTCTGCGACAGACCGGCCGAACGGGCGTTGGGAAGCGCGGCCATCAATGCGGGCATCACGGCCCGGCTCAGCAATGCAAGTGCCAGAAGCGGCCAGACGCCCGCGGCGTCAAACAGCGCTGCCAGACCGCTCCAGCGCAGGCCCAGGCCTAGGATCAATGCGATCACCCCATAGGCCCCGATGCGGCTGTCCCGTATGATTTCCAGCCGCCGTTCGCGGGTGAACCCGCCCCAAAGCCCGTCGGCGGTATCGGCCAGCCCGTCCTCATGCATGGCGCCGGTCAGCATCACCTGCACTGCCAGCGCCAGACCCGCGGCCACCATAGCAGGCAGCCCGGCAGCAAGCGCCAGCGCGGCCAGCAGTGCCGCAGGCAGGGCAACGGCAAGGCCTGCCAGGGGAAAGGCCCAAGCCGCCTTGGCCTGCCGCTGGAATGCTTGCGCCGGCAATTGCGGCAGCGGCAGCCGGGTCAGCAGCACCAGTGCCAGCAGCACGTCTTTTGGCTGTATGTCGTTTTTTCGCATTCGCGGGCCTATTGCAGTGCTTGCGGCGGGGCTGCTAGCGGTTAAAGAGGGTCAATCCGCTTTATCCGCGTCCACCACTCAGATGCAACGAGGCTTTCACATGCTGCCACAGCTTTCCTCCCTTGATGATTTCCGCGCCGCACTGGCTGGTGCGCCGGCCCAGGACCAAAGGTCTGTCGCCGGTGCGGCGGCACGCAATGGCCAGCTGACAAAACCGCCGGGCGCACTTGGGCGGCTGGAGGAACTGGCGGTATGGTACGGCGGCTGGCGGGGCAGCGACCGGCCTGAAATCACAGCGCCGCAGGTGATCGTGTTTGCCGGCAATCATGGGGTGATGGAGCAGGGGGTCTCGGCTTTTCCGGCAGAAGTGACGGCGCAGATGGTGATCAACTTCGAGCACGGCGGCGCTGCAATCAACCAGCTGGCCAAGCTGGCCGGGGCCCGCATGGATGTGCATGCGCTGGAGCTGGACCGCCCGACCGCCGACTTCACCAAAGGCGCCGCGATGAGCCAGGAAGATCTGCTGGCAGCGTTGAAGGCTGGCTGGGACGTTGTGGATCCGTCTGCGGATCTGCTGGTGGTTGGCGAGATGGGGATCGGCAACACCACCCCGGCAGCGGCCCTGGCTTGCGCGTTGTTTGGGGGTGAGGCCGCAGACTGGACCGGTCGCGGCACCGGCGTGGACGATGCGGGCCTTGCCAACAAAACCCGTGTGGTTGCTGAGGGTGTGGCGCTGCATGGGAGTGCAATCCGCGACGGATTGGATGCGCTGGCCTGTCTCGGCGGGCGGGAAATTGCGGCCATGGCGGGTGCCATAGCCGCGGCCCGTGTGCTGCGCATTCCGGTGATCCTCGACGGGTTCATCTGCTGTGCGGCAGCTGCGTGCCTGCTGCAGACGGCGGATGGCGCGCTGGACCATACGGTTGCGGGCCACCAAAGCGCCGAAGGCGCGCACGCGGCGTTGCTTGCAAAACTTGGCAAGGAGCCGCTGTTGTCGCTGGGCCTGCGCCTGGGCGAAGCATCCGGTGCCGCGCTGGCGATCCAGATTTTGAAGGGCGCCATTGCCTGCCACAGCGGCATGGCCACCTTTGCCGAAGCCGGAGTGTCGGACGGCTGATCCGTTGGTCTACGCCGTGAAACGGAAAACCCCGGCTTGATGCCGGGGTTTTATTATTCTGCAGCTTCCGACGACCTCTTGCGCTTTCTCTCGGCCATCTCGAAGATCGCGCTTTCGATTGCTTTTTCCAGTTCCTGCGCCCGTTCAATATAGGCCGGGTTCTGGCTGGCCGGCACACCCGGCATCCAGTGCTGCGCCAGGTCGCGCAGGTTCTGGCGGTCATGATTATAGAAGGTCTGCGCCGCCTGTGCCGCTTCATACTCGCTGAGGCCGACGTTTTCGAGCACATAGCGGCCGGCACGGACTGAGCTGTCGAACAATTCGCGCACGATGTCATCGGCGCCGGCCTGATACAGCTCGTAGACGTGGTTGCGGTCCTTGGCGCGGGCGATGATGTGCAGGTCCGGATAGGCACGGCGCACATAGGACACCATTTTCACCACGCCCTCTGGATCGTCCAGCGCCACCACAAACACCTTGGCCTTGGCGATGCCTGCAGCCTTCAGGAGCTCGGGGCGGGTGGGGTCGCCGAGGAAGCTTTTGACACCGAAGCGGCGCATCAGCTGCACTGCTTCCATATCGTGGTCCAGCACAACAGTCTTGAAGCCGCTGGCCTGCACCAGCCGGTTGACGATCTGGCCGAAACGTCCGATGCCCGCGATAATCACCGGCCCTTCTTCGTCTATTTCGTCCGGCTCAGGTGCCTGCAGCGGCTCTCCCATGCGCTTGGACAGCAGGTCATAGGCAATGAACAGCAGCGGGGTGATCAGCATCGACAGGGCGATCACAAGCAGCAGTTTCTCTGACAGCGCCGCCGGAAGAACGTTGAGCTGGGTGGAGAACGCCAGCAGCACAAAGCCGAATTCCCCGGCCTGGGCAAGGCTGAGGGTGAACAGCCACAGCCGGCGCCGGCGCAGCCCGAAAGCACGGCCGACGGCAAACAGCACCACCCCCTTGGCGAAGATCACCAAGAGCGCCAGCCCGATCAGATCGCCTGGATCGGCCAGGAACTGGCGGTAGTTTATGCCGGCGCCCACGGTGATGAAGAACAGTCCGAGCAAAAGCCCCTTGAATGGGTTGAGGTCGCTTTCCATTTCGTGGCGGAACTCGGAGTTGGCCAGGACCACGCCCGCCAGGAAGGCGCCAAGCGCCGGCGACAGGCCGACCAGGGTCATCACAAAGGAAATGCCAACCACGATCATCAGCGCCAGTGCGGTGTACATTTCGCGCAGGTTTGAGGCATGGATGAAGCGGAACAGGGGCCGGGTCAGGTAGATGCCTGCCAGGATGATGAAGGCGATCGCAGCCAGGGTCACCAGCGCCACAGCCCAGCCGGGCAGCCCGTCTACCAGTGACAGGGATCCATGGCCGCCGCCGTGCCCGCCCGCAGCTTCACGGCTGATGGAGCCGTCGGCAGAGAATTGGGGAATGGCGTAGGTGCCCAGAAGCGGCAAAAAGGCGAGGATCGGAATCACCGCAATATCCTGCGTCAGCAGCACCGAAAAGGCCGCGCGGCCGCCACCGGTCTGCATCAGCCCCTTTTCCGATAGTGTCTGCAGCACAATCGCGGTGGACGACAGCGATAGCGCCAGCCCCACTGCCAGGCTGACATGCCATGGCTGGCCCATGGCCATGGCCGCGCCCATCAAGACAACCGTCGACGCGGTAACCTGCATGCCGCCCAGGCCGATCAGCTTGTCCCGCATCGCCCATAGCGCGCGGGGTTCCAGCTCCAGCCCGATCAGGAACAGCATCATCACCACTCCGAACTCGGCAAAATGGCGCAGATCTTCGGTTTCGGCACCGGTCAAGCCGAGTACTGGGCCGATTGCGATGCCGGCCGCTAGATACCCCAGGACCGATCCCAGACCGAGACGCGCCGCCAGCGGCACTGCGATGACCGCAGCGCCCAGGTAAATGGTTGCCTGATAGAAAAACTCTTCCATAAAACAGGTATCGCAAGCCCGCCGGTACCTTGGCAATGGCTTTAGAAGGGCCGGGGTTGCTGTTATGGCAAATGAGCGCCTGCGGGGCGCTATTGCTCCAGCATGCGGATGTCTTCGCTGAGGCTTGCGATCCGGTCCAGGCGCCGGGAGATCCGTTCCTGGAAGCCGCCGAGCTGGTCGATGATGTCGGCCAGGGTCTCCCCGGAATCAGTCAGCCGGGCGCTTTCGATCTTGAGCAGAACCCGGGTTGAACTGAGGCCCAGGAAATGGCGGTGCATGATCTGGCAGGCGCTGGTAATGCGCGCGGCTTCCTCATCGACTTCCTTCATGCCGTCTTCTGAGCGCTTGACTTGCTGCTTGACCAGATCGCCGAGGATCGTGCGCTCCGACTCCATATCAGCTTCGCCCAGGTCGCGGCGCTCCTTCTGCAGTTGTGTGTCGCATTCGATCAGAATGCGGGCCATCCCCTCGACAAACAGACTGTCGTTCACGGAGGATTTGATCTTGGCGAAGTTGCTGTTCTCACCCATCACGTGGGCACCGAACCAATCGGACATCTGCCTGGACATGGCGCCATAGTTCTGGGACAGGACCGTGACAGGGCCGCCCGAAGGCTCGATGCGGGAGGCCAGCACCCGCAAGTTGTGCGGAATGGTGTGCATGGCATCGAAGTCCGCAATCAGCCCATCGGTTTCCTCTGCCAGTTTTTCCGCGTCCCGCAGCATGCTTGTCAGTTCTTGAATCCGGGCATGCGCCTGGTTTCCCAGTCCCTTATCCCGCGCGATCAGTTCCTGGCTGAGGGCATGGGCCGCAAACTGATGATAGTTCTCGTAGCCCTGGCTTTTGAGCCAGTCGAGAAGGCCGCGGGCACTTTCCTCCGGCTTCAGGCCTTCTTCCTTTTCACGCTTCAGCATTTTCGCGTATTGGCCGCGGACCTCATCAAACAGCTTGCTGCTGGGTTTGATGCGGGCCGACAGATAGCCGTCCTGACATGGGACCACCACGGCGAACACCCAGTAGTACAGCCCGTCCTTGGCTTTGTTCTTGACGTAGGCGCCCATGCTCTCACCACGCTGGATGGTGTCCCAGAACAGCGAAAACACCCCTTTAGGCATATCGGGGTGGCGGATCACCTTGTGGGGGGCGCCGATCAATTCTTCCCATGGGTAGGCGCCGACGCGGCGGAAAACATAGTTTCCGGCGCGGATCACCCCACGGCTGTCGGTTCTTGAGAAAAACACCTCATTGAGGCCAAACGGAGCCTCGCCGCTGGTTGGGCGGGTTTCAACACGGCGGTCTACAAAGGACACGGAACAGTTCCACTTTGGGTTACAATAGTCTTCGCTTTATCTTTAAGCTCAAATCCTTCCCAGCTGGTTAAGTTGGCAGCGGCGCGTCGCGTTTTAATTGTGCCATCACGATTTGGCTCTGAACCCTCGCGACTCCGGGATGGGGCAGCAGAATCTCGTGGATCAGCGTGTTCAGCGCCTGCAGGTCAGTGCAGTAGACGCGCAACAGGTAATCGGCCTCGCCGGTCATGGTCCAGGCCGAAGTGATTTCCGGCTGGCTGGCCACCAGCCGGGAGAATCCTCTGGACTGCTCCGGCCCGTGGCTGCTGAGATGAACCTGCACAAATCCCTGGACCGCCAGCCCCAGCTTGGCCGGATTCAGCCGGGCGGCGTAGCCCTCGATGAAGCCCTCAGCCTCCAGCCGCTGGCGCCGCCGCCCGGCCTGGCTTGGTGACAAGTTCAGCAGGTCGCCCAATTCCTGAGCCGTGAGGTGCGCGTTTCTCTGCAAGGCTGCGAGCAGCTTGGTGTCGGTTGGATCAAGCATGCGTGATTGCTCCTGTTTTTCAGACTATTGCGCGGGAATTGCGCGAATTTCAATGGTTTGGTGCGAAACTATGCGGAAAACCTGCATCGTGAATGCGGTATTCTTGATTCAAGAAATCACATTGTCCTGAATGACATGAAGGAGACGCGCTATGGGTCCTTTTCCGCACAACGCCCCCAAATCCGAGATCACGCCGGAAAACCCTGCCGGCACGGATGGCTTTGAATTTGTTGAGTTTGCCAGCCCGGAGCCGGCTGAACTTCGGGCATTGTTTGCCCGCATGGGCTACGAACTGGTTGGCCATCGCAAGGGTCAGCCGCTGGTGGAACTGTGGCAGCAGGGGGATGTCACTTACATCCTGAATGCTGACCCGGAAAGCTTTGCCGCTAAATTCGTGGACGAACACGGCCCCTGCGCCCCTGCGATGGGATGGCGGGTTGCTGACGCGCAGAAGGCCTTTGAGCATGCCGTGTCCAAAGGCGCGGAAGCTTATGAAGGCCCGGGAAAGGTCATGAACGTGCCGGCTATCAAGGGTATTGGCGGTTCTCTGATCTACTTCATCGACCAGTATTATGACACCTCGCCCTACAACGAGGAGTTTGAGTGGCTGAAGCAATCCAAGCCGCGCGGCGACGGCTTCTATTACCTCGATCACCTGACCCACAATGTCTACAAGGGCAACATGGACAAGTGGTTCAAGTTCTACGTGGAGTTGTTCAACTTCAAGGAGATTCGTTTCTTTGATATCCAGGGCAAGTACACCGGTCTGTTCAGCCGTGCGCTGACCTCACCCTGCGGCCGGATCCGGATCCCGATCAACGAAGACCGCGGTGAGACCGGCCAGATCGTGTCCTACCTGAAAAAATATAACGGCGAGGGCATCCAGCATATCGCGGTTGGCACCGAGGATATCTATGCCAGCACCGATGCGATTGCCGAAAAGGGCCTGAAGTTCATGCCCGGTCCGAATGACACTTATTATGAGTTGTCCAAGGAACGGGTGCACGGCCATGACGAGCCTCTGGACCGGATGAAAAAACACGGCATCCTGATCGACGGTGAAGGCGTGGTGGACGGCGGCGAGACCCGCATCCTGCTGCAGATCTTCTCGAAAACCGTGATCGGGCCGATCTTCTTTGAGTTCATCCAGCGCAAGGGCGATGACGGCTTCGGAGAGGGTAACTTCAAGGCGTTGTTTGAATCGATCGAGCGTGAGCAGATCGAAAGCGGCGAAATCCAGGCTGCGGAATAAGCGCGGGCTGAGGAACGAATGAGCCGGGTCTGTCCTGCAGGCCCGGCTTTGTGCAACTGGGATTTGCCCGTAATGGCGATTGCAAGCGGGCAATAGTGCCGGCGCTTGCCGCGCAGCACGGCGCAGCGGCTGCCTTCACGTCCGAAACTGATTTCTCTGCGTTTAGCTCTTGGGCATTGTCAGGGTGCGGTTGCGGCCGCCTTTCTGATACTGGAGCTGGCTTTCGCCAATGGCGATCACCCGGCCGCCGTCGATGCGGTCGCCAACCTGCACCTTCTTGTAGCGGCCTGAGGGCAGGCGCACCAGGGCGCGGCGGTTGGCTGCTGTGCCATAGACGCCGATCAGGTTCAGCTTGCGCAGGTTGATTGCATTATTGACGGTGGCGCGCCGGGCGACAGAGGCGCTGGTCGGAATGCGCGGCGGCGTTGCGGCTGCGGCGGCGGGAACAGCGGCAGCAACCTGCACCTGGTTTTGTGAATTGCGGCGGGCGCGGTCGACCAGATTGGCAAAATTGGCAGGGCGGCCGCGCGGCACGACGGAGGACGCGATGGCCTGCGCGGTGACCGGCAGGTCGTCCTCTTCTGCCGGTTTCAGGCTTGCAGGACGGTGGCGGGGGCGCAGGCTGGCCAGTTCGGCGCGGCTGAGGCCGCCATTCTGGGCCCGTTCCACCTGTTCCGCCAGATCAGACGGGCGCGCCTTGGGCCGTTTGCGTGACAGCACCTGATTTCGGGCGACTTCTTCTGCCAGCGCTTCGGCAGCCGGGTCGCTGCGGTCCGGTGCAGGCGGCGGCACTTTGCCAGGGCGGCCCAGGTAAACCGTGATGCCATCAGGATTGAGCGCCCCTTCCGGTGTTGCCTTGACCAGGCCGCGTGCGTCCAGATCAAAGGCCGACCCTGCCGCAGCAGGGGATGCAACTGCCGCCGGCACGTCATCCTGATCATAGGACCGGGGGTCTGGCAGGGCCACGGCGTCAGCGGCAAATTCGGTGCGGTCCACGGACGCGGTGTAAAGCTCATCCAGCCCGGCAGCTGCCGGGATGCCGTCAAGCTGCGGCGCCACAGGCCAGACACCGGTCGCCGCGTAGCGCGCGGCCAGGGCCAGCTCATCCAGTTCGGGGGGCACAGGTGTGTCCGCGGCACCAGGCTGCAGGGTTTCCGGTTCCAGGAAAGCAGTGCCGGTTCCTTCTTCCGGCGGTTCGACGCCATCAGCAGCGGCTTCATCTTCGGCTGTGGGGCCCGCATCCGTATCGCTGGCCTCGGGGAGGCCGGCATCGGCGAACCCAGGGTCCGGCTGATCGGCCAGCACGCTGACTTGCGGTGCGATTTCCTCTGCAGTTCCGGTTGCGCCTGAACGCTGGGGGGAAGCGGTTTCGCTGCTGATGATTGCTGGGGCAGGTGAAAGGTCGCTGCCGGTTTCCATCAGCGCGGCAAGAAAACCGTCCTCGCGCAACAGCGCCCAGGCGGCAATTGCCGCCGCGAGCAGCGCGGCTGTCAGAGCAAGGCCGAACGAGCGCCGTTTGCCGCCAGTTGCAGCCTTGCGATCCGGCGCAGATTGGGGCCGCGGGGCCGGTGCGGCGGGGGACGGGGCACGCAAGGCGGCTGGAGCTGGCGGAATCGTTCGTGCCGGTCCGGCCTTTTCCTCTGCGGGAACGGCATTTGCCGGTCCCAGCGCTTTCACCGTTCCAGGTTTTGCAGCGCTTGGACTTCTGTCAGTCAGGACCAAAGGCCCTGGTTTTGCCGCAGGCAGCGGCCCGGCAGGAGACTTCTCCTCGCTCCCTTGCACGTCCGGCTGCGCCTGGAGGCCGGTATTTTCTGGCGTATCCGGCTTTGCGGCCGCCGGGGCAGGAGCGCTTCCGTCTAGGGAAACGCCTGGCGGCGCAGGCGGCACGCCTGCTGGCATTGCAGCGGGGACAGGCTGCACGGATGCAGCGTCCCCGGGTGTTTCCGGCCCTTCCTGCCTGGGGGGCGTCTTCGGGGTGTCCGGTTTCTCGTCAGCGCCAGATGTTTCTTCTGGTGCTGCCGCTTCCTCGGAAGGGGGGGCTGGGATGAGGGTTTCTTCGGCCTCAGGTGCAGCAGCCTGGTCTTCGACGTCACTGGCTGGCGCAGGATCGGGCAGCTGAACAGCGCCAATTGCCTTGACCGCCGTATTATCTGGTTCGACCTCGGTGCCCCGGATCGCCCGGGTGGTGCCAAAGAACGGCTCCCCCTGGAAACCGCCGTCTTCTGGCACCGCCACGAAACTGACAGGCCCGAAGCCATGTTCAACCGCAAATGTCTCGGCCTCATCCAGGGTTTCCAGCGCCACTGCGGCCACATGGGTTACACTGCCGTCAGCGCAAATATCAAAGGCGAGTTCGTCCACCGGATACGGTGTGGCGCCTGCCAGCGCCTGCCGTGCCGCCGCGATCCGTTCCGCGGCGGGCAAGCCGCCGGTTTCAATGCTCAGATACCGGATCTGATCATTGGGCAGGATCAGCTTGCTGTAAATCCCTTCCGGCGCCAGCCGCAGCGCATCAGACCGGATTGCGGCCAATGCGGCGGGAAGGTCGTCAGTGTCAAATGGAGTGCTGGCGACGCTCCTCCAGCCGTCCTCTGCGCGGTAGATCAATGCGATCCCGTCGGCGGAAAGCGAAAGAGCAAAGGCCGGTTTCATGCTTTGGGTCAAACCATCCAAATCCATACTGCCCGGGGGCGCATAGCACGCCCGGTGTTTTGCTGCGGACCTTAAAGCAGGAACCTGCCGAGTTAAAGGAAAAGACATCTCCAGGCTCTTGCGGGCGGCGGTTTGCCGTCCCCATCTAAGGGGCATTCGGAAAAGGAGCTTTTTCAGCATGAAGGCAAAGAAACTTCTGGCAGCGGCGCTGATGCTGTCGATGAGCGCAAGCGCCCTGGCCGCAAGCGAAACCGTGCCGCCGCGCCAGATTACCGTAAATGGTGAAAGCACCCTGCAGGTGCCGCCTGAACTGGCAACGATCACCCTGGGTGTGACGGAGGAAGCCGAGGAAGCCGCTGCCGCCATGGCCGCAGTGTCGCAAGCCATGGGGGCGGTGATCACCCGGCTCAAGGAGGGCGGCATCGCCGCCGAGGACATGCAGACGCAGCAGATATCCATGCGCCCTGTCTGGTCGCAGGACCGTTCCTATGACAGCGGCGGCCGGCGCGAGATTACCGGTTTCGAGGCCTCTAACACGCTGATGGTGCGGGTCCGGGATCTGGACGGTCTGGGTCCGGTTCTGGACAAGGTTCTGGCTGCAGGGGCGAACCGGTTCCAGGGATTGAGTTTCGGCGTGTCTGATCCCGCCGCAGTGATTGACCAGATCCGCGGCGAGGCGGTCAAGGATGCCATCCGCAAAGCCCAGCAGCTGGCGGATGCCGCGGGCATGGAGCTGGGGCCGGTGCGCTCGATCACAGAGCATGGCGGCGGCGGCGGCCGTCCGATGATGGCCATGGAAATGGCCCGCAGCGACGCGATGCCGATTGAGGCCGGGGAACTGAGCTTTACCCACAATGTCTCGGTTGTGTTCGACATGACCGTGCCGGGCAGCGAGTAACATCAAACGAAGAAAGGCCGGGCAGGGAGCCCGGCCTTTCCTTTAAGGTGGGGCAGGCCTCAGCCGCAGGATTTGGCCAGTGCCTGATCCAGGTCGCGGATAAGATCGTCCGCATCTTCGATGCCGATGGAGACCCGGACCACATTCGGACCGGCACCTGCTGCTTCCTGCTGTTCCGGGGTCAGCTGCCGGTGCGTGGTCGAAGCCGAGTGGATGATCAGCGAGCGGGTATCGCCGAGGTTGGCCACATGGCTGAAAATCTCCAGTGAATCCACCAGCTTGACGCAGGCCTCATAGCCGCCCTTGACAGCAAAGGTGAACAACCCGCCGGTGCCCTTGGGATAGCAGGCCTGGGCGCGCTCGTAATAGGGGGAGGACGGCAGCCCGGCATAGGTCACATAGTCGACGCGGGAGTCATTCTCCAGCCATTCGGCCACCTTGCGGGCGTTCTCGCAGTGCCGCTGCATCCTGAGGGACAGCGTTTCGACCCCCATCAGCGTGTAATGCGCCGCCTGCGGGTTCATCGTCATTCCCAGATCCCGCAGGCCGATTGCGATGCCGTGGAAGGTATAGGCCAGCGGGCCGAAGGTTTCGTGGAACTTGAGGCCGTGATAGGCGGTTTCCGGCTCTGACAGCGACGGGAACTTGTCATTTGCGGACCAGTCGAACTGGCCGCTGTCGATAACACAGCCGCCGGTGACGGTGCCATTGCCAGTCAGGTACTTGGTTGTCGAATGCACCACCAGCGTCGCGCCTTGGGAAATCGGGTTGCACAGGTACGGCGTGGCAGACGTGTTGTCGACGATCAGGGGAATGCCCGCGCCATCGGTGATGTCAGCAAGCGACCGGATATCGGTCACATAGCCGCCGGGGTTGGCCACGGATTCGCAGAACACCGCGCGGGTGTTCTCGTCGATCGCGGCCTTCACCGCGTCCAGATCATCGGTATCGACGAATTTCGCCGACCAGCCGAAGCGCTTGATGGTCTGGCTGAACTGGGTGACGGTGCCGCCGTAAAGACGGGTCGAGGCCACCACGTTGCAGCCCGGGCCCATCAGCGGGAACAGCGCCATGATCTGCGCCGCGTGGCCGGAGGAGCAGCAGACCGCGCCGACACCGCCCTCCAGCGTCGCAAGGCGCTCCTGCAGCACTGCCACTGTGGGGTTGGTCAGCCGCGAATAGATGAAGCCGACTTCCTGAAGGTTGAACAATGCGGCCGCGTGTTCGGCATCGCGGAAGACATACGCGGTGGACTGATAGATCGGTGTCTGCCGTGCGCCGGTGGCCGGGTCCGGCTTGGCGCCGGCGTGAATTTGCAAGGTGTCAAACCCATAGGACGGGGCGTCGGTCATCTGTATGTCTCCCTGAGAGGTCTTCTGTTGCGCGCACCTCAGCATGGCTGCGCGCGGAAGGCAATCGCGCGAATGCCGCAGCGGCAGCGTCCTGTCAGTCACTGGCCGTTGAAAATCTTCAGCATCAAGGCGCCAGTGGCTTGGAGTTCAAGCGCTCAGCCTGACCTCCGGCGAGTGAAAAGGCCTGAGGCTGCTCAGGGTGTGGCGCCCTGGCCAAAGGTATCGCTCCAGAACTTGAGCAAAAGCGCGCGCCGGTTGGCATCGAGCGCGACCAGCAGGGACGGCGACAAAGGAATGTATCTGCGGGTGCTGGCCGAAAGCCCGGAGCCGGTCTCCTCGATCACGGCGACGAGACCGGCTTTGACGAGCATCTCTTGCGCCTCGGCGCTCAGCAGAAAATCGAGCAGCTCTGCAGATGCGTCTCGCTGTGCGGCGTGCCTGGGGATCATAAAGGCACGGGACAGAACCAGCGTGTAATCCTCTGGCAGAATGGTGCCGACCTCCGGTGCGGAGGCGTTGGCAACATAGGACCCCAAGACGTTGTAGGCGATCAGAAACCGGCCTTCCGCCACGCCTGCGATGATCTCGGCGGAACAGCAGGTGGCTACGGCATCGACCCGGGCAAAGCCCTCCATCAGCGCGCCAAAGGTAGTGGCTTCCAGACTGTCGCTGTAGGCGAACAGGTAGCCCAGGCCGGAGGCGGAGATGTCGTAGGTGGCGATCCTGCCGCGGTAGAGGCCGGGTTTGGCGCGCAGCGCATCCAGCAGGGCAAAGCGGCTTCGCGGCACATCGGCACCATCAAGCAGCTGTTTGTTGTAAACGATCACTGCCGGTTCGGTGGTGATCCCCCACAGCTCATCGCGCCAGCGCCGCGACGGCGGCAGCGCCAGTGCCGCGGGCGAGCGGTGCGGTTGCGCACAGGCCGCGTTGACCAGCCAGACCATTTGCTGCACGGCTGAGGACAGCACCGCGTCGGCCGGCGGGCTGCCATCCCGGCAATCGGCGCGGCTCCTGGCAAAAAGCGCGTTGGACCCCCATTGCTCGTAGGTGATTGTCAGATCCGGGTTCAATTCCGCAAAGCGTTCCATGACCGGCTGGATGATACTGTTGTCTGTGGTGGAACGGATCAGGAAGGGCACCGGGCCGCTGCCGTATCGCACGGCCGCCTCCTGCGCGGCGGCGGCAACCGGCAGCAGTGCGGCAATGAGCACCAGCATCTGCCAGGCCCGCATCATGGTTTCTCCTCCGCAGCGGGCAGGACCAGGGCCGCGCGGAAGCCGCTGTCCCCGCGCGCCATCTCTACCCGGCCGCCAAAGGCAGCAGCCACGGAGGTCACGATCGACAGGCCAATGCCGGTGCTGTTTTCCTGGGTGCCGGCGCTGCGGTTGAATCGGCTGCCGAGCTGTTCCGTAACAGCGGGCGCCGGGCCAGGGCCGGCATCGCGCACCCACAGGATGGCCTCGCGGCCGCGCTGCTCCGCGCCTACGGCGACCGGCGGGGTGCCGTGCCTGAGCGCATTGCCCAGCAGATTGCCGGCCGCCTCGCCAAGTGAAAAGGCATCGGCCAGCACCATCACCGGGTCCTCTCCGATCTCCAGCCGCAGGTCGCTGCCGGGGGCCAGCAATGCGTGGTCATCGCGCTCCATGATCTCCAATGCCACCTCGCGCAGGTCGACGGGCCGCCGCGGGGCGCTGTCGGTGCGATGCACCACCAGCGCACGGCTGAGAAGCTGATCCAGCAGCCTGCCCAGCGAGCGGGTGCGCGCCAGCAGCCGCTCCAGGGCGCGGCGGCGGGCAGCTTCGCCGGGTTCGGCCACAGCGGTTTCCGCCTGCACGCGCATTGCGGCCACCGGCGTGCGCAGCTGGTGTGCCGTGTCGGAGATCAGATTGCGCATCGCCTCGACCTGGGTGTCCAGCCGCCCCATGAACCGGTTCATGGCGCCCAGCACCACCTGCAATTCCCGCGGAAGGCGGCCCGTGGCAATCGGTGTCAGGTCATAGGGGTCGCGGCGCGCCAAGTCGTCGGTGATGTCCTCCAGCGGGCGCAATGCGGTGCGGATGACCAGCCAGGCCATTGCCATCAGCGCCAGACCTGCGACTGCCATCGGCAGGAGCGCATCCAGCATCAGATCTGATGTCATCGCCTTGCGCGCCCGCAGGGTTTGGCCGACCACAACCTCGACAGGGCCGGAGAAGCTGCGCTCCGCGAAGCGGCGGGTGATCCGGACGAAACGCGCGGGCTCGCCGTTGAGGGGGACCTCAAAGTAATCCGGGCCGGCGGATCCGGGGGGCGGCACCTGAACTTCACTTTCGGGATCAACGCCGGTTATGAACGCCTGCCCGGGCCCATGCACCGCATAATAGATGCGGTCGTCAGGAGCCTGTGCCAGCAGCTGGAAAGCCGAGACCGGCAGGTCAGCGGCAGGGACCCCCTCTTGGACCCGGATCGACTCGGCGATATCTCTGGCCGCCCCCAGCAGGATGCGGTCATAGGCCTGGCGCGCCGCCTGCTGGCCGTTCAGCCAGGCGCTTCCGGACACCAGCACGCCGCCCAGAAGCAGGATCAGCAGCACCGCCCCCAGCACCCGGGCCGCCAGCGTAAGCGGCGGGCGCGGCTCAGCCATTCAGATGCAGCCGGTAACCGACCCCCCGCTGGGTGCTGATGCTGACATCACTGCCCGCGATCTTCTTGCGCAGGCGGGCGATATACAGCTCGATCGCGTTCTCGCCCACATCGGCATCATCGAAACCATAAAGCGAGTCATAAAGCCGCGTTTTCGACAGGTAGCGGTCCTGATGGCGGATCAGCATATCCAGCAGGGCGGCCTCGCGCCGGGTCAGTTCCAGCAGGCGGCCGTTCAGCCGGGCGCTGCGGTCGCTGGGCGAAAAGGCCAGGCAGCCCAGCACGATCTGCTCATCCTTGCGTTCCATCTGGCGCCGCACCAGCGCCCGCAGCCGCGCTTCCAGTTCACGCTGGTCGAAAGGCTTGCCCAGGTAATCATCCGCCCCCTGGTCCAGCGCTGCCACCCGGTCATCCACCGAGGTCAGCGCAGTCAGCATCAGCACCGGGGCCGGGTCGCCCGCCAGGCGCATCTCGCGCAGCAGCGACAGGCCGGAGCCGTCCGGCAGGTTGATGTCCAGGATCACCGCGTCATAGGCCTGTACCGCCCGGCAGTCGCGGGCGCTTTCGATGTCCGGCGCCAGATCGCAGGCAATACCCGAGCGGGCCAGATGGGCGGTCACCCCCTCTGCCAGATCCTCTGCATCCTCGACCATCAAGACCCGCATTCAATGGCGCTCCGCTTTGCTGAAACCGGCGACAGGTTGGTGACAGCTTCAATGAGTAAACATGTCTAACCCGCGGAAACGAAGCTGCCAAAGCGAATTGTGGCGGGCGATCTCCGGCGCGTGGGAGTGCGCCGGCCACGACCTGAGGAGGAACGCATGAAATTCACTGTCACCCGCGGCCTGTTTGCCGCTGCCGCCCTGTCGCTGTCCGCCTTTGCGGCCCAGGCACAGGACAACCCCGAATGCATTGCCCCGGCCAATCCGGGCGGCGGCTGGGACTTTACCTGCCGACAGGTCGGCAAGTCGCTGCAGGATCTGGGACTGATCGACAAGACCATGCAGGTGGTGAACCTGGCTGGCGGCGGCGGCGGCGTGGCCTTTGCCGAGGTGGTCAACAAGCGCACGGACGACAACAGCCTGATCGTTGCTGCCTCCAGCGCCACCGCAACCCGCCTGGCACAGGGCGCCTATCCGGGCAACAGCATGGACCAGGTGCGCTGGCTGGCGGCGATCGGCGCGGACTACGGCGTGATTGCTGTGTCTGCCGACAGCGAGGTCGATACGCTGCCGCAGCTGTTGGACACCATCAAGGCGGACCCGACCTCGGTCTCCGTCGCGGGCGGTTCCGCGGTGGGCGGCTGGGACCACCTGAAAGTTCTGATCGCGGCCAGCGCCTATGGCATCGAGGACGTCCGCAGCGTCAAATACATCGCCTTTGACGGCGGCGGCGAGGCAGTGACCCAGCTGCTGGCAGGTTCCGTGCAGGCCTTCACCGGCGACATCTCTGAGGCCAAGGGCTTTGTGGATTCCGGTGACATCAAGGTGATCGCGGTGCTGTCGCCGGAACGCCTGCCGGGCGAATTCGCCGACTTCCCGACTGCGAAGGAGCAGGGTGTTGATGCCATCGGTGCAAACTGGCGCGGCTTCTATGCACCGGGCGGCATGTCGGACGAGGCCTATGACGCCTGGGTGTCAAAGATCGGTGATCTTTATGCGTCTGACGCCTGGAAAGAGGTAATGGCCGCCAACGGCCTGGCGCCGCTGGACCTGCAAGGGGCTGCGTTCCAGGAATTCGTGGCCGGTTCGGTCGCGCAGATCCAGTCGATTTCCAAGGACATCGGCATCATCAAGTAACCTGCTGCGGGGCGGACCGGCACAGCAGTCTGCCAGCCCGCCCCGCCTGAATACCCGAACTGGAGACCGCCATGAGCGATCGTATCTTCGGGGTTTTCGGCATCATCCTTGCCGCCGGCTATGTCTTTGCCGCGCTTGCGATCGAGGAGAGTTTTCTCTCAGATGCTGTCGGCCCCAAGGCCTTTCCCCTGATCATTGCCGCTATCCTCGCCCTGTCGGGTGCCGTGATCGCGCTGCGCCCGGACCCCGAGCCGCACTGGCCCGCTATGGCACGTCTGGCAGAAGTTGCTGCTGCCGTGGTTGTGCTGATCCTCTACGCCGAAATGCTGCCGGTCGCGGGTTTTGTCATCGCCACCGCTTTTGCCGCCGCCTATCTGGCCTGGCGCCTGGGATCGGGACCGCTGGAAACAGTGGCCGTGGGCGCCGGCACTTCCATCGGCATCTATGTCACCTTTCACCTGATCCTCGGCCTGTCGCTGGCCAAGGGTCCGCTTGGCTTCTGAGGAGGGCGCCGCATGGAGCTTCTCGCAAATCTTGGCGACGGCTTTGCCATCGCGCTCAGCTGGCAGAACATCGGCCTGGCGCTGCTGGGCTGCTTTCTGGGCACTATCATGGGCGCCTTGCCGGGGCTTGGCCCGTCGAATGGTGTTGCCATCCTGATCCCCCTGGCCTTTACCCTTGGGCTGGGTGCCACCCCCTCGCTGATCCTGCTGACCAGTGTCTACTATGGCGCCATGTACGGCGGGCGCATCAGCTCGATCCTGCTGAACATTCCCGGGGATGAGCCGGCCATGATGACCTGCCTGGACGGCCACCCGATGGCCAAGAAAGGGATGGCTGGCGAAGCACTGTCGCTGTCGGGCATCGCGTCCTTTGTCGGCGCCTTCCTGGCCACCTGGGGGCTGATCCTGCTGGCGCCGCAGTTGGTGAAGATCGCCCTTCTGTTCGGCCCGGCGGAGTACTTCGCGCTGTTTGCGCTCGCCTTCATGACCTTGGGCGGCGTCTCATCGACCAACCAGGCAAAGTCGGCCTTTGCCGCAGCGCTGGGCCTGGGTCTGGCGACCATCGGCGTCGACACCCAGACCGGGGTGCCGCGGTTCACCTTCGGTGAAGTGCATCTTTATGACGGGCTGGACTTCCTGGTGGCCATCGTTGGCCTGTTCGCCCTGTCCGAGGTCTTTATCTTCCTGGAGACCCGGCACGGCGGATCCGATGCCGCGGGGCGCAAGCTGACCATCGGCAAGCTTTATCCGCCGGTGTCGATGATCCGGCAGACCACTCCGACCATGCTGCGGACGTCCTTCCTAGGCTTCATTGCCGGCGTTCTGCCCGGTGCGGGCGCCTCGCTGGGGTCGTTCATCTCTTATTCGATGGAGAAGAAACTGGTCGACAAGGAAGGCACCTTCGGCACTGGTGATCCGCGCGGCGTGGCAGCGCCCGAGGCCGGCAACAACGCGGCTGCGGGCGGCGCGCTGGTGCCGATGCTGGCGCTGGGTGTGCCGGGGTCGGGCACCACCGCTGTACTGCTGGCGGTTCTGCTGGCGCTGAATATCACACCCGGCCCGCTGCTGTTCAGCCAGAACCCGGATGTGGTCTGGGGCCTGATCGCGGCGCTGTTCATTGCCAACTTCATGCTGCTGGCGATGAACATCCCGATGGTCGGGCTGTTCACCCGCGTGCTGATGATCCCTTCTCGGATCCTGATGCCGATTGTGGCGATGGTCAGTTTCGTCGGTATCTACGGCATCTCGGGCAGCACCTTCGACCTCCTGGTGATGATCGGCTTCGGCGTCATGGGCTGGGGGCTGCGCAAGCTGGACGTGCCGCTGGTGCCGATCATCCTGGGCACGCTCTTGGGCAATGCGATGGAGAACAACCTGCGCCGTGCCGTGACCATCGACAACGGCAACTGGTGGACGCTGTTTGACAGCCCGCTGTCCATCGCGCTCTGGGCCATTGCCATTATCGGCTTTGTGCTGCCGCTGATCGTCGGCGCGCGGGTCAAAGCCAAGATGCACCAGCGCCGGGACGAGGAGGGCGCAATCAGCGATTGACCCTGCGAATAGCCCTTCCAGAGCACCGTTTGGAAGGGCTTCCATTGTTGTTGCAGAAAGCTCAGATGCCCCTTTGAGCATCTATTGGATGGCCTGATCCCTGTTCCACGGGGGCGGCGGATCAGGCAGCTCAGGCGGAGCGATGGGGCGTGGATATCACCGCCAGTATTTTGTTCCGCTGGATTTTCCCTGAAGGGCCTTTGGGCAGCTCATTCAGAAAATGCACCCCGTCAGGCGACTTGAACTTCCCAAGCTGAGCCCGGCAAATTTCGATCAGCTCCAATTCGGTCAGCTCGGAACCGTCGCGTATCTTCACTGCGGCTTCGACTGTTTCGCCATAGCTTTTGCTGGGACGTCCGAAGGCGGCGGCCTCTATCACATCCGGATGGGAGTAGAGGGCTTCGTCGATTTCGCGCGGGGCAATGTTTTCGCCGCCCTTGATGATCAGCTCCTTCAGGCGTCCGGTAACGAACACGTAGCCGTCATTGTCTACCCGCCCCAGATCCCCTGTGCGCAGCCAGCCGTCCGGGGCAAAGGCAGCTGCCGTGGCCTCGGGGTTGTTCAGGTATTCCAGCATCACATTGGGGCCGCGCACTGCCAGCTCCCCCTCGCTGCCATCAGTGACAGGCTGAAGCCGGGCGTCCAGAATCGTGACCTCATTGCCAAAGGCGATGCCGGGAGAGCCGATCTTGCGGACACCGGGAGGCAGGGGGTTGGACAGAATCTGCGCAGCGGTTTCTGTCAGCCCCATGGTTTCGATGATCGCAACCCCAAAGCGGTCCTCAAACGCGCGCTGCACGTCCGGAGCCAGCGCCGATGAGGCGGAGCGGCCGAAGCGCAGCCTTGCCTTGGTGCTGTCCGCGGGATCCAGGTCCGAGTGCAGCAAGTGCGAGATGATGGTGGGCACCACCGAGAACCAGGTGGCCTGCGACCAGCCGGTATGAGCCCAGAAGCGGCTGGCAGAAAAACGCTCGCACATGGCCAGCGAGCCGCCGGAGATCAGCGCGCCCATCACCGTCACGCAGAGCCCGTTGATATGGTAGATGGGCAGGACGCAGAGGCCGCGGTCCTTCGGGGTCAGCTGATGCGCCACGGCGGTGGTCCAACCGCCCGCCAACAGGCTGGCGTGCGTATGCACCACTCCCTTGGGCTGGCCGGTTGTGCCTGAGGTGTACATCAGCAAGGCGTGGTCACCGGCAGAAAGCGGATGCAGCTCTGCCGGTGACCCGCCGGTTGCTGCCGCCCGGTCCAAAGGGGAGAGAAAGGGCAGGCTGGCAGTCTGCTCGAACAGGTCCATCTGGCTGGCGTGCACAAAGGCAAAGCGGGCACCGCTGTGCTCCAGGGCGTAGGACACCGCGCTGTTGCCCGCGACCAGATTGATCATGGTGGCGCGGAAGCCGCCGTAGAGCACCCCGAAGAGGCATTCCAGCGCTTCGCGCCCGTTGGGATGCAGGATGGCGATGCTTTCCCCCTTGGCGATGCCCAGGGCGGTCAGATAGCGGGCGATGGCGTCGGCCGTCCGGCGCAGCTCCGCCCAGCTAAGATCGGGGCCGCCGTCGGGAAAGACAAAGCCGGTGCCGCCCTCAGCTGCGCGCGTGTTCAGCCAGTCGCGGATGGTCCCCTTGGGCGGCTCCATCATTGGCCCGCCTCCGCCCAGTAGCTGGCAAAGATGTCTGCCAGCGCGGGCTCGCGGGCGGGAATTTCGCGCACGATCTTGGTGGTTTGCACGAAATGGCGCCAGTTGAGGTTGGTGTCGATGGAGTTGCCGCCCCAGCTGCCGCAGCCCATCGACAGGGAAAACGGCATCCCGTTGGTGAAGGCGCCGCCGGTGGCGAAGGTATGGGCCTGATTGACGATCACCCGGCAGGTGGGCATGTCGCGGCCCAGTTGCACCGCGCGCTCATCCCGGGCTGTGTGAATGCCGATGGAATGCCCGGCCCCCTGATACGTAAGGATACGGGTGGCGATGGCCTTGGCATCGGCATAATCCGCGGCCCGGTAGACGGCGAGGATGCGGCTCAGCTTCTCCCCGCTCAGCGGGTGCTCCGGACCGATTCCCTTGGTCTCCACCGCCAGAAACCTGGTGCCGTCCGGGACTTTGCCCGCCATATCCAGCGCGGCCAGCATTCTATCTGCGTCCTGGGCGATGACTTTGCGGTTCAAATGGCCGTCCGGCCACAGCTTGGCGATTATGCCTGCGGAGGCAGCCTCCGGCACCAGCGTGCCGCCTTCGCGGGCCAAGGCGGCAATGAACTGGTCATAGATGGCATCCACCACAACCACTGCATTCTCGGACGAGCAGGAGGTTGCATTGTCAAAACACTTGGAGGCGGTGATCTTGGCCGCCGCATCTGCAAGGTCCGCAGTCTCATCCACGATCACGGTCACATTGCCTGCCCCCACGGCCACGGCAGGCGTGCCGCAGGACTGGGCGCGGTGGACATTGTTCTGGCTGCCGGTGCAGATCACCCGGTCGGCGGCCTCCATCAGCGTCTGGGTCTTGGCCTTGGAGCCCGGTGCAGGGATCATCTGCACCAGATCGGGGTCGAGGCCCAGTTTGGCAAACTCTGCATGGATATAGGAAAGCAGCAGCTCACAGGAGGCCACGCCCTTGGGCGAGGGAGCCACCACGATGGCATTGCCGCCCTTCAGCGCATTGATGATGTTGTTGGCGGGCGTGGCCGCCGGGTTGGTCGAGGGGACAACGGCGCCGATCACGCCGATGGGACGCATGATCTCTGTGATGCCGGTTTCCGGGTCGTCGCTGATGATGCCGTGGGTCCGGACGCCCGCGATGTCGCGCAGCAGCCCCAGCGTCTTGCGGTGGTTCTTGGTGATCTTGTCCGCCACATTGCCAAGGCCGGTGGTTTCCACCGCCAGCTCTGCCAGGGCGCGGTTGCGGGCGGGTTCCATGATGGCCCAGCCTGCCGCCAAAGCTGCCTTGTCATACAGCGCCTGGCTCCCCTTGGCTTCAAATTCCTGCTGGGCGGTGCGGGCGCGCACCACGATCTGTTCCACCTCGGCCGTGCCGGAGGCGAGTGCGTCCTGAGCGTTCATGTCTTACCTCGATATCTTGGCCGGGACGCGCGCTGCGGCATGCGCGCGTCCCGAAGGAGTTCCAGCTGGCATCACAGCCCGGCCAGAAGCTCTTTCAGTGTTTGTTCGCGGGCGGCCCACATCTCCTTGACTTCGTCGCGGGTCATGATGTGCATGGGCGATCCGCCAGCCGCCATTTTCTTGGCAACCCGGTCATTGGCGAACATTTCAGGCACGGTTGCCGCCAGTTTGTCGATCACCTCCTGAGGCGTGTCCTTGGGCACCATCACGCCGCGGAAGTTGACGGAGGAATTGTCGACGTCCAGGCCCTGTTCCTGCATGGTGGGCACGTCTGGCAGAAAATCGGAGCGCTTGAGGTCAGCAACACCCAGGATCTTCACGTTGCCCGCTTCCTGCGCGCGAAAAGCGTCGGACAGGTTGTTGATGCCGCCCATGACCTCACCGGCGATCACCGCCTTCATCGCCGCTGCGCCGCCGCCCTTGGTCGGGATATAGGCCATCTTCACGCCTGCAGCCTTTTCGATCTGCAGCGCAGCGATGTGGTGGCCAACGAACAGACCCGCACCGGAGAAGGTCAGCTTGCCCGGATTTTCTGTGGCATAGGCAACCACATCGGCCATCGAATTGAACGGGCTGTCAGCACCGACCACAAAGACCGCCGGGTCAGCGCCCCAGTTGGCGATGGGTTCAAAGCTGTCTGCGGAATAGGACACGCCGCCCTTGATCGACTGCGCGATGAAGTGGGGCACGTTGTAGGCCGCCAGGGTGTAGCCATCCGCATCTGCTTGGGTGGCAAACCAGTTCCAGCCGACACGGCCGCCCGCGCCGGGCTTGTTGATGATGGCAATGGGCATTCCCAGCGCATCCTCGTTGCCTGCGGTCATGGTAACGATCCGGGCCTGGAAATCGGTCGCCCCGCCGGCCCCGTAGGAGACCATCATCATGATCGGGCGGTCCGGGTAGTCCCCGGCCATGGCAGCGCCTGCCAGGCCCATCAGCGCAAAGGCAGCGCCTGCAATCATTTTCTTCATTTTCTTCTCCTCCCTATTGGTTTCGGACCGGCTACAGGCGGTCAGAACAGAATTTCCCGCGGCGTGTAGACGCTCAGCAGCTTGGCAAAGAGGCCGTACATCACCGCCACGAATCCCGCGGTGATCAGCGCGCGCCGGACCCAGGTCCTGCCTTGCGCATGCGGCGCCGGGTCATAGAGCGACAGCAGGATGAAAAAGGTGATGGCGGTGGCGGTGTAAAACCCAAGCGCCTTGGCGGCCCAGAAAACATAGACCAGCATCACCGCCAGCCCCGGCACCATGTTCAGGAACATCGTCCGTGAGATGCCCGAGCCGACCTTGCTGAGGCCCAGGGCGGCCTTGCCGAAGGTCCAGCCAGCCAGCACCACGAATACCGATGCGATCAGGCGCGGGAACAGGAAGGCTTCGGCTGGCTGCTGGGTATAACTGACCCAGGTAACCCAGATGCCCACTGCGAACACGAGGCCGGAGCCAAGGATGTGCTGCGACCGGTTCATGCCTGCGCCTCCTCTTTGGTGGTGTAGCGGCGGCTGCGCAATTCCATCCAGGCCGAGTAAGCGATGGACGCGACGACCACGGCGATCAGGATGATGTTGAGACCGCCGGTCAGGAAGTAGGCGGATTTGCCAACGGTGGCGTCGGCGATCATGCCGCCCTGAATGAAATTCGCCTCCGCGATTGGACCAAGGATCAGGCCCAGCACCAGCGGCGCGGCGGAAAAGCCGAAACGCTCCAGGAAGTACATGCCGACACCCAGGCAGGCCATGACATAGACGTCGCCCATCGAGCTCTGCACCGAGTAGGCGCCAAAGACGGAGAGGGCGAGCACGATGGCGGCCATCACCGATTGCGGCACCTGGGCGACGCGGGCGGCGAGTCCCGCCACATAGAGGCCGAACAGGCACATCAGGACCTGGCCCACCAGCATCGAGTTGATGAAGGTCCAGGCCACATCCGGGTGATTGTCGAACAGATCAGAGCCGGGGAAAATGCCGTGGATCAGCAACCCGCCAAGCAGCACAGCAGCGGTGGGGCTGCCCGGGATCGACAGCGTCAAGAGCGGTACCAGCGACGGGCCGACCATTGCGTTGTTGGCGGCTTCCGCGGCGATCACGCCTTCGCTGTGGCCCTTGCCGAATTTTTCCTTTTCAGAGGAGAACTTCTTGGTCTGGTCATAGGCCACCAGCCCGGCGATCTGGCCGCCAACGCCGGGGATCAGCCCGATGATGGAGCCGGTGATGGTGCCGATGCCCAGGGCACGCGGACGGCGCAGCAGTTCCTTGGTGGCGTCCAGAACGGAATGTTTCTGCACCTCGATCACCTCGGCGCCTTCCGTGCGGCGGCCTTTGGCGAACATGGTCAGCACCTGCGGAATGGCAAAGAGGCCGATGAGCGCCGCGATGATGTTGATGCCGCCGCCGAGCGACGGGTGGAAGATGAACCGCTGGGCGCCCATGATGTCGTCAAAGCCGATGGTAGCGAGCCACAGCCCGATGCAGCCGGACAGAAGGCCTTTGACAACCGAGGCCGAGTCCAGCGAGCCGATCACGGTGACGCCCAGGATTGCCAGCCAGAACAGATGCGAGGGGCCAAAGGCCAGCGCCCATTCCGCCAGAACCGGGGTCAGGAAGATCAGCAGAAGCACGCCGAAGATACCGCCCGCGGCAGAGGCGAGGAAGGACAGCTGCAGCGCCTTGGCGCCCTGACCCTGCTTGGCCATCTTGTGGCCGTCCAGCGTGGTAGCGATGTTCGCGGGCGCGCCGGGGATCTTCAGGAGGATCGCGCTGACCGCGCCGCCGGCCACGGTAGAGGTATAGGCGGCACCCAAAAGGATGAGGCCCTGAACCGCCTCCAGATGGAAGGTGAAGGGGATCAGCAGCGCCACTGCCATGGTGGGGGAAAGTCCCGGGGTTGCCCCCAGGATCAGCCCGCCGATTGTGCCGCCCAGAAGCAGCAGGAATGACAGCGGCGAGAACACGTCTCCGAAGTAATAAATGAACTCCATTCAGGGCCTCCCAACCCGGCTGATCGCGCTTTTGCTTTTGTTGACAAAACAGGTTAGGCCATGAAAATAGTATTGCAAACGTTTTCATAATTCTTGCCGGAGGAGGGGAAATTATGGCGCCTAAACAAAAAGGTAACGTGGATATCGTGGCCGTGGCGAAGGCTGCCAAAGTGTCACCCTCCACGGTGTCGCGCACCTTCAACCACCCCGATCTGGTCAGCCCGGCGACTCGCAAGAAGATCACCCGCGCGGTGCAGAAACTGGGCTATGTCAGGAACCGTGCGGCGCAGATGATGCATGGCAAGCGGTCCGGCACCATCGGGCTGGTGGTGCCGACCATCAACCACGCGATTTTTGCCGAGGTGATCCAGGCGTTCTCGGATGCCATTGACCAGGCCGGGTTTACATTGCTGCTGGCGTCGCACGGTTATGACCTGGACCGGGAATACGCGATGGTGCGCAAGCTGATGGAGCACCGGGTCGACGGGGTGGCGCTGATCGGACTGGAGCATTCGGCGGCTACGTCCCGGCTGATTGCCCAGCAGGAAACCCCGGCCATGGCGATCTGGAACTACGCAGAGGAGTCTGAGCTGCCCTGTGTCGGCGCGGATAACCGTCTGGCCGGCAGGATGGCGGCAGAGCACCTGCTGGAGCTGGGGCACCGGGATATCGGCCTGATTTTTCCCGACACCCGCGGGAATGACCGGGCGCAGTACAGGTTGACGTCGGTTTTGGAGGCATTGCGGGAAAGGGGGGTGTCTGTGCCGGAACATCGCATGTCTGAGGCCCCTTATAGCGTGGCGCAGGCCAAGCAAGCGGCAATCAGGCTGTTTTCAGGGAGTGCCCGCCCGACAGCCCTGTTGTGCGGCAATGACGTGATCGCCCAAGGCGCTCTTTACGGTGCGCAAAAATGCGGTCTGCGGGTGCCCGGGGACGTGTCGATCATTGGGATCGGCGACTTCAAAGGATCAGCGGATATCGAACCCGGGCTGACCACCATCCGCATTCCGGCCGAAACCATCGGGTCGCTCGCCGGGCAACGGTTTACAGATTACATTACGTCTGACACGCGTGAGCAGTTCAGGCTGTGCTGCGGGCTGGAATGTGTCGTCCGGGGAACGACAAGTCCTGCCGCCTGACGGCAAATCAGCAGAAAACCTGCCTGGTTGCAGCCCGCATCATGCCCGCCGCAGCAGGTAGATGTCCATGATCCACCCGTGCTCTGCCCGTGCCATTGCGCGGGTTTCGATGATCCGCCCGGCCGCTTCGGCCAGCGGGCCTGCGACGGATATCTGGTTCTCCATGCCTGCATAGGCTGTCCAGAAGATTTCCACGCCTTGCGGGCTGATTGCCTGAAAGGAGCATTCCCCGTCCAGCATGATGACCAGCGTATCGGCGCTGTCCGGCCAGCCGGTTTCACGCAACTGCCGCCCGGTGGTGATGGTGAATGGCGCGCCTATTTCGTTGACGGGGATGGCATGCGCCGCTGTCAGCGCCTGGATCGAGGTGATGCCGGGGATCACTGTCAGCTTGATTTCTGCCAGCGTCTTCAGCCGCTCGGCAATCCGCATGGTGCTGTCATAAAGCGACGGGTCGCCCCAGACCAGGAACCCGGCCTTGCCGCCATCCGGCAGATGGGCCGTTATGTTCTGCCACCAGATTTCCGCAATGGCGTCGTGCCAGTCGTCGACCCGTTTGCGGTAGCTTTGGGTGGCTTCGTCCCGCACGGGCAGGGCAAATTCCACGATCTTCGGGCCATCGCCCCGGATCGCCCGGTTGCAGATCTCGCGCCGGAGCCCCGCCAGGTCGTCCTTGCCCGCGCCCTTGTTGGGGATCAGGATCAGATCCTGCGCGTTCAGCGCCTCAATCGCCTGCAGCGTCATGTGCTGCGGGTTGCCGGTGCCGATGCCGATCAGGGAAAGCTCAATCATGACGGGCCTTTCACATGAAAACACGGCCCTCTATGGGGCCGTGCAATTTGTCTTGCAAGCCGGGATTTGCGGCTCAGGAGCCCTCGCCCGCGGGAACAGTAATCTTTGCCTCCACCGGCTGGCCTTCCACCAGCAGCGCGCTGTGACTGTTGGTGTTGAGCGAGACCTTGACTTCCGCGCCTTCGGGCAGGGCAGGGATATGCATCCAGTTGGCATAAAGCCGGGCAAGTTTTTCGCCGTTCACATAGACATGCGCATGGCCCTCGCCGTCAACGTCTGCGGCAGAGGCGTTCTGCGGGGCAAAGCGGAAATTCTGCGGTGTCACCTGCAGGTTCCAGCCCGCCATCGGATCCTTGTGCAGCTGAATGGCAACGCCGGGCGCATCCGGGCCTGCAGCCAGGCTGACGCTCTGGGAATGGTCATGAGACGCCATTTCGCCGTGACCGCCGCCGTGGTGCGCGGGGTCGCCATGGTCATGGCCGTCGAAGGTGACGCCGTTTCCGGCCGCAATCACAAAGCCGGCACCGCCGCCAAACACCAGGCCGATCGCAAACAGGGCAAGAGAGCGGGACATCTGTTCATCCTCTGAAAGAAGAATTTCCCCGCCGGATACGGCCGGCGGGGAGGGTCAAGGAGCCGGATCAGGCTGCGGCTTCCGCGCGCTTGCCTTCGGCCTGCCAGAAATAGCCGGCAAAGCTGCCCAGCAGAGCCCAGGCGGCCATGCCGATGCCGAAGGCCCGGGCGGCAAACAGCGCGCCGATCTCGGTTGGAACCGGGCCGGAGAAGCTTTCCGGCTCAGGCGCGCCGATGATGTGCGGCCCCATAAGCAGCAGAGCCGCGATCAGGTAGCTGACCAGATTGCCGCCAAAGGCAATCAGCCACATGGCGACGCCTGCGGCGGCCACGGTGACGGTCCACCAGATCTGGCGCGCGCCCACGTCGGCGGCGGCAACACCCGGCACCTCGGGCGCCAGCGACAGGCCGGGCGCGAAGTGGAAGGTGATGAAGCCCGCCAGGCCCCACAACAGGCCGGAGCGCGCGTTGATCTCATGGCCCTGGCGCTCGGCCACCGACATCAGCGCCGCCATCACCAGCGCATAGCCGGTGTAGGTCAGCATCGTGAAGATGATGCTGAGGCCGTCGCGAACAGGCTCGGCGAACAGGCCGGGCAGATCGGGATGCGCGGTTACGGGATCAGCACTGAAATGCACCAGCTCGCCGCCCTCATAGAGTTCGGCGTGGAGCAGCACGGGCTGCACGAAATACAGCTGCAGCAGGGCGGTAATCAGCCCTGCTGCAGCACCAGCGAACAGGCCGCTGGTCAGAATGCGACTGAACATGGCCTTAGTGGCAGGGGAAGCCGGTTGCGTGGCGCACGTCATGAGCAGCGTCGTGCAGGGCGGATGCCTGAACATGGCCGGTCAGAGTGATGATCCCCAGCCCCAGAACCACTGCAAACAGTGCCGGAAGAACACTGGTGCCAGCGGCAGAAGCCTTAAGCGTCTTGGTCGTCATTTCTAGTCCTCCTAACCGTCACACCCGACGGCATAAGTTTGCGTTTCCACACGGCCGGTCTCCTGACTCGCGGGTCGCTGCTGCCTTCCTCCTTCCCGGCTTGCGCCAGTGGTTTTTGGAAGGCCGCTCGCCGCTCACAGTCGCGGGGGCGGTTGAGGCTTCGGTGCCGCGATTTGGTCCACCGTCCTCATTCCCGTTTCAGTCCCAGTGCTTAGGCACCATCAGACACCGTATCCTGCGGTAATGCCCCGCGCGGCGCGCTCCGGTCAAGGAAGAATCCGCCAGGTTTGTGCCCTTCAGCGGCACGGGGGCAGTTAATGTATGTCGGGATGGGTGGCCGGTGACGCCGGAAAATGCAAATTTTCCGGCCAAAATTCCGTGCCGGAATTTTCCTCACGCCCGCCGCAGGCGGATCACGCCAGATCAGCCGGGATGCGGGCAATCGCCTTGAACCGCAATCGCCCCAAGGGCCGGGCGTCGGCGAAATTGCCGTCCGGGCTTTCGCGGTACATCTTCAGGAAGGACAGGATGTCAGGCAGGTCCGCTGCCGTGATCTCTGCGAACAGATAGGCGGTCTTGCCGCTTTGCCGCACCGCTAGCGTCTGCGGCCGTTTGCAGCCGGACATGCAATCCACCTGCTGCAGCCGCGCCGCCACCCCGTCCACCTCCAGCGCTGCGGCGACCTGCCCGAACAGGGCCGGGTCCGCGTCGCGGCAGGTGCGGCACAGGGTGAGGGTCGGCAGGCTCATGCGTGCGGCAGGTCCTGATCGGCCAGCGGCCCGTAAAGGATCAGCACCGGCGCCTTGGTTTCCATTCCCCGCAAAACCGATGGCAGCTCGCCCACGGTGTGGCAGAACAGTTTCTGCTCCGGCGTGGAAACCCCCTGCGCCACCAGCGCGTGGGTGTCCGCGGGCAGGCCCGCTTCCATCAGCTTTTCCGCCAGGTCAGCAAAGGTGCGTTTGCCCATGTAAACCACGGTTGTGGCATGCGGGTCGGCCAGCGCCGCCATGTTCAGATCGTCCGGCAGCCCGCCGGTCACGTCATGGCCGGTGATGAACTGCAGCCGCCGCGCCGTCAGCCGCCGGGTCAGCGGAATACTGGCCGCCGCTGCCGCCGCCGAGGCTGCTGTGACGCCGGGCACGATTTCGAACCCGATGCCCGCTTCGCGCAGCGCGGTCATCTCTTCCTCCAGCCGCCCGAAGACGCCGGAATCGCCGGACTTGAGCCGCACCACGTTGAGGCCGGAGGAAGCGTAGTCGACCAAGAGCTGGCTCACATGATCCTGCTTGGGCGAGGGGCGGCCTGCGCGTTTGCCCACACCCACCAGATCGGCATCGGCGCGGGCATGGCTCAGAATCGGGCCGGACGACAGGTCGTCGAACAGGATCGCGTCTGCCGCTTCCAGCCGCTTCACGGCTTTCACAGTCAGCAGCTCCGGGTCGCCGGGGCCGGAGGAGACAAAGCTCACAAAACCGCTCATGCCTGTTCTCCCGTGATCAGGTGGAAGAAGGTGCCAGTGACGTGGCCCTTGATGGAGCCAGTTTCCGGCACGGGGCCGCCGTCGGCGTCCATCACCTGCGCCAGCGGCGCGTCGGGTTCTTCCAGAATGGTGGAGTAATGGAACTCATGGCCGCGCAGCGCCGTGCCCGCGTCAAAGCCCGGCATCCCGGCCTGCAGAATGGCGCGGCGGTAGCCGAGGTGGAACTTGCGCTTCTCATAGGAGGTCACCAGGCCGAGAAGACCCAGCATCTGGTGGCGGTTGCCCTCCTTGTCGATCAGCGCCTCGCCCAGGGCCATGTAGCCGCCGCATTCGCCATGCACCGGTTTGGTCTCGGCGTGCTTGCGGACACCGGCGCGGAAGGTCTCCGCCGCCGCCACCGTGCCGCCGTGCAGCTCCGGGTAGCCGCCGGGCAGCCAGACCAGATCGGCGTCCGCCGCCGGGGCCTCGTCAGCGAGCGGCGAGAACGGCAGGATTTCTGCGCCTGCCGCTCGCCATCCGGTCAGCAGGTGCGGATAGGTAAAGGAAAACGCCGCATCCCGCGCCAGCGCAATCCGCTGCGCGGGCGGTCTGGGCAGGCTGGCGGGCGCGGGCGCTTGGCCTGCCAGGGCTGCGGACTTGATCGCATCCAGATCCACATGCGCGCGCAAGAATTCGGCATAGCCTGCGATGGCGGCTTCCAGATCGGGATGCTCCACCGCCTGGATCAGGCCCAGATGCCGCTCCGGCAGGGTCAGGTCGCCGCGCCGGGGCAGGGAGCCCAGCACCTTGATGCCCGCCTTCTCCATCCCCAGCCGGGTCAGCCGCTCATGGCGCGGGCTGGCAACACGATTGAGGATCACCCCGGCAAAGGGCAGCTCCGGGTCGTAGTTCTTGAACCCCAGCGCGGTGGCCGCCGCCGATTGCGCCTGGCCGCCGACATCAACCACCAGCACCACCGGCCAGCCCATCCGCTTGGCGGTTTCGGCGGAGGAGCCAAAGCCCGACTGCCCGCGCGTTGCCACGCCGTCATAGAGGCCCATCGAGCCTTCGCCGACGCAGATTTCGGCGCCTGCCGATTGCGCGGTGACCGCATCCAGCAGGCGGGCGTCCATCGCCCAGGTGTCCAGATTAAAGCTGGGCCGCTTGGCAGCTGCCAGGTGGAAGGCCGGATCGATGTAGTCCGGCCCGCTCTTGTAAGGCTGAACGGTCAGTCCGTCCTCGGCCAGCGCCCGCAACAGGCCCAGCATCACGGTGGTTTTGCCGGTGCCCGAGGAGGGTGCCGAGATCATCAATCCGGGAGGGTTCATTGCAGTCATAGTCTTTGTCCCCTCAGTCGTCGCCATGGCTCCAGCTCGACCACGGGCTGTCGGCGCTTTGCGGCCGGTAGCGGCGGTCGTAGTCGGTGGAATAGAGGCAGCTTTCGTCAAAGCCCTCACCTTTCAGCACCGGCCCCACCAGGATCAGTGCGGTGCGGGAGATCTTCTCGTCCAGCGACTCTTTCAGCGTTTCCAAAGTGGCGCGGATGATCTGCTGGTCCGGCCAGCTGGCGCGGTAGACCACGGCCACCGGGCAGTCGGCGCCGTAATGCGGCGTCAGGCTGTCGACCACATGGTCCAGGTTGCCGATCGACAGGTGAATGGCCAGCGTGGTGCCGGTTTTGGCGAAATTCTCCAGCGACTCGCCTGCAGGCATCGAGGAGGCACGCCCCGGCGTGCGGGTCAGCACCACCGACTGGCCAAGGCCGGGCAGGGTCAGCTCGGTGCCAAGCGCGGCAGCGGCAGCAGCAAAGGACGGCACGCCCGGGGTGACACTGACCGGAATGCCCTCAGCCTTCAGCCGGCGGATCTGCTCGCCCATCGCCGACCACACCGACAGATCGCCGGAATGCAGCCGCGCCACGTCCTGGCCCGCCTCATGCGCCGCCTTGATTTCTGCCACGATGGCATCCAGGTCCATCGCCGCGGTGTTCACGATTTTCGCGTCCGCCGGGCAGTGGCTCAGGATCTCCTCCGGCACCAGCGAACCCGCGTAGAGGCACACCGGGCAGGCGGCGATGATGTCGCGCCCGCGCAGGGTCAGAAGGTCGGCGGCGCCCGGTCCGGCGCCAATGAAGTGAACGGTCATGGCTCAAGTCTTTCTGCTATGGCCGCGGTGGCAAGCCCATCCGCGGTGACAACTCTGGGGGCGAGAAGGCGCGATCTTGCGCCCTCCACCCCGTGGCGCGCCCCGGCCAGCGCCGCGGCTTCCGCCAGCGACCCGGTGCCGAACCGCGCCTTGATCCTTGGCGAGCAGGTCAAGGTCTGCTCCCCGGCAATATCCTGATGTTCAAGCGCAATCACCGGCAGGCCGATGCTGCGCGCAAACTCCTGCATGGCGGGCGCCCCGGCCTTCTCCTCGATGGAGGCCAGCGCATCCACCTGCGCGCCGGTCAGCGCCAGCGCCGCCTGCAAATCCGCCGCCGTGGCGCGCTCACGAAACCCGATGCCTGCCACCTTCATCGCGTGACACTCCATTGTATGACGGGCCGCGCCCGGCGCCAGTCTCGCATCGACCCCAGCGGCCCGGCCTCGGCGATCTCCGCTTTCAAGAGATGCCCGCCGCGGTCCGCATGGGCCTGCATCAAGAGGGTTTCGGTTTCCAGCGTGACGCCATTGGCAACCAGCCGGGTGCCTGCGGGCAAGATGTCCCACAGATGATCCAGCAGCGCCTGCGAGCCGCCGCCGCCGATGAACACGCAGTCGGGCATCTCAAATCCGTCCAGCACCTCCGGCGCCTTGCCCAGCACCGGCTTCATCCGGTGGTCCAGGCCAAAGGCGGAGGCATTGGCCCGGATGTTCTCCAGCCGGCTCTCGCGCGGCTCAAAGGTAACGGCCCGTGCGCCGGGGGCGGCGAGGCACCACTCCACCGAGACCGAGCCGGAGCCGCCGCCGATGTCCCACAGCAGCTCACCTGCGCGCGGGGCCAGCGCCGACAGGGTCAGCGCCCGAATGGGGCGTTTGGTGATCTGCCCGTCACTGGCAAAGAGATCATCCGCCAGCCCCGACGCCTGCGGCAGCCCGGGCCGCATGGCCTCGATGGCCATAAGGACCGGCGCTTCTGCCTGCGGCAGATCCCAGGCTTCGGCTGTTGCTTGGCGCAGCCGTTGCCTTGGCCCGCCCAGCCGTTCCATCACATGAAGCCGCGCGTCGGGCTGGCCGTTTGCAGCCAGCCATTGCGCCAGCTCCGCCGGTGCCTTGCCATCGCGCAGGGTGCAGATCACCCGCACGCCCCGGCCCAGCAGCGGCAGCAGCCGGGCGTAAGGTGCGGCATGAAGGCCAAGGCACAGAACCTCCTCCAGCTTCCAGCCCAGCCGGTTGGCGGCCAGCGCAAAACAGGATGGTACCGGGTGCGACAGCCATTCACCCGCCTCCAGATCCCGCATCAGCGAGCCGCCGGCGCCATGCCAGAACGGATCGCCGGAGGCGAGCACAGCGACTTTGCGCCCGCGCATCGCCAGCACTGGCCCGGTTGAAAACGGCACCGGCCAGGGCTGACCCTTGCTGCCGGCCTCCACCAGCTCCAGATGCCGCGGGCCGCCAAAGATCACCTCGGCCTGCTCCAGCGCCTTCCGGCTTGCATCGCTTAAGGAATCCAGTCCATTTTCGCACAGACCAACGATTGTGAGCCAGTGCTGTGAAAGGCCATCAGACATGACACGCATCCTTCTGCTGGGCGGCACCACCGAGGCCTCGCAATTGGCCAAAACCCTTGCGGAAACTGGCGCGGATGCAGTGTTTTCCTACGCGGGCCGCACAGCCAAACCGGTCAACCAGCCGCTGCCCACCCGCATTGGCGGCTTTGGTGGCGTGGAGGGGCTGGCGGCATACCTTCAGGCCGAAAACATCACCCATGTGGTCGACGCGACCCACCCGTTCGCGGCGCAGATGAGCACCAATGCGGTGCACGCCTGCGAAGCGGCGGGCGTGCCGCTCTGTGCCTTTGAGCGCCCGGCCTGGCAGGCGGGGGAGGGCGACCGGTGGGTTCACACGGACAGCATCGAAGGCGCGGTAAATGCTCTGTCCGAAGCCCCTGCAAGGGTGTTTTTGGCAATCGGCAAGCAGAACCTCAGCCAATTCGCCGCCAAGCACCAGCACCACTATCTGCTGCGGCTGGTGGACGAACCCGAGGCAGACTTGCCGCTGCCGCACACCACGGTGGAGATTGCCCGCGGGCCGTTTGACGTGGCGGGCGACACAGATCTGATGCAGCGCCACGCCATCACCCATATCGTGGCCAAGAACGCCGGCGGTGCAGGCGCAGCCGCCAAACTCACCGCCGCGCGCACCCTCGGCCTGCCAGTCATCATGATCGGCAGACCCGAGGTGCCTCAGCGGCCCGTATTGGGCAGCGTGGCAGAGGTTATGGCCTGGCTGTTGCATTCCGCCGCTTAACCCTCAGCCGCGTAGCGGGGGGTATAAACGTAATGGCCCACCCGCCGCGTGTCGCGGTTGCCGACAATAACCACCGTGCGCATGTCGGCCATCTCGGGCGTTGCGTCCTTCAGCGGCACGGTCAGCAGCTCCTGTCCCGGCTTGGTCACGTCGCGGGCAAAGGTGATCAGCGTCTCCGCACCGCAGGCCTCGCGCAGGATCTCCAGCGCGCGGGCAAACTGATGCGGTCGCGACTTGGAACGCGGGTTGTAGAACGCCATCGCCAGACCTGCCTCGCCAACCAGTTGCAGGCGTTTTTCAATGAGGCTCCAGGGCTTCAGATTGTCGCTGAGGTTGATGGCGGCAAAGTCATGCCCCAAGGGTGCGCCGATGGCAGCAGCGGCGGCCAGCATGGCGGTGATGCCGGGCAGCACCTTGATCTCCAGATCCAGCCACTCCGGGTTGCTTTCGGCGTTGTTCTCCAGCGCCTCAAACACAGCAGAGGCCATGGCGAACACCCCCGGATCACCGGAGGAGACAACGACAACCCGCTTACCCGCGGCGGCCATTTCAAGCGCGTGCGTGGCGCGGTCCACCTCGACCCGGTTGTCGGTGGCATGCAGCGTCAGCCCCTCGCGCGGCGCGACCCGGTTGACGTAGGGGATATAGCCAACGATATCGGTGGCCTCGCTGATGGCGTCGCGGACCTCCTGTGTTACCAGCGCCTCGTTGCCCGGGCCAAGCCCCGCAATCACCACCCAGCCGTTTTGCGATAGTTTCATGGCCGGCGCCCCTGTCCGTGAACCAAGACGATAGAGAAGTAAGGCACCTCGCCCGTGATCTCCGACAGCTTCTGCACTGTCTGGCCGGGCATGGTGCCGCGTTCGACCAGCCAGGCGTCATCTGCGCGGCCCGCCCGCTCCAGCGCGCGGCGCAGCTTGGGCAAGTTGCGGCCGATTTTCATGACGACCAGCGCGTCCGTTTCTGCGGCGCGTTTCGCCAGCTCATCCTCGCTGAGCGTCGCCATCGCCACGGTCAGCACGTCGTCCCCCCAGGTAATCGGCTGGCCCGAAGCGGTCCAGCAGCCGGACATGCCGGTGATGCCGGGCACGATCTCCTGCGCGGCGCGGCCCTGCAGGCGGGTATAGAGATGCATGTAGGAGCCGTAAAGGAACGGGTCGCCCTCACACAGCACCACAACGTCTTCGTCCTGCGCGATCTCGGCCAGGGTATCGGCCCATTGGTCATAGAACGCTGCCAGCACCCGGTTGTATTCGGGGTCTGAGAAATGGATCTCGGTCGTCACCGGATATTCCATAGCGTGTTCGGTAACGCCGTCTGCCAGCATGCCTTCGACAATGGCGCGGGCCTGGCCCTGGCGGCCGGCCTTGCGGAAATAGGCAATGTGGCGCGCGTTTGAGATCAGCCGGTGCGAGCGCACGCTCATCAGGTCGGGATCACCGGGGCCAAGCCCTGCGCAGATGACTTTGCCCATTGTTATTCTTTCCAGCTTGCCAGCGCGTTCACCGCCGCGACGGTGATGGCGGAGCCGCCCAGGCGGCCCTTCACGATCATCGAGGGCACGGGGAGGTCTTCCATCAGTGCTTCCTTGGATTCCATCGCGCCGACAAAACCCACCGGGCAGCCGATGATGGCGGCGGGGCGGGGGCAGGACGGGTCCATCAGCATGTTCAGAAGGTGGAACAAGGCGGTGGGCGCGTTGCCGATGGCCACCACAGCGCCTTCCAGTTTCGGGCGCCACAGCTCCAGCGCGGCGGCGGATCGGGTGTTGGACATTTCCTTGGCCAGCTCCGGCACCTTGGGGTCGCGCAGGGTGCAGATCACCTCGTTGTCCGCAGGCAGGCGCGGTCGGGTGATGCCTTCGGACACCATATAGGCGTCACACAGGATCGGCGCGCCCTTTGCCAGCGCTGCGCGGGCGGTTTCGGCCATGCCTTCGGAGAAGCGCACGTGCTCTTCCAGGCCCACCATGCCGGCGGCGTGGATCATGCGCACGACAACGCTTTCCTCGTCCTTGCTGAAGCGTGCCAGATCGGCTTCGCGGCGGATGGTGGCAAAGCTCTCGGCATAGATTGCGGCGCCATTGGTTTCATAGGTGTGGAGCATGTCAGCTGCCCTCTTTCAGAAGTTCGGGAGCGGCGCGCAAAGCGTCGGCGCTCAGGCGGGTCTTTAGCGGCTCATCCGCGGCAGTGCCATTGCGGATCAGGGAGAATTCGTTTTTGCCGGTCGCGGTCAGGGTCAGCGGTGCGGTGCCCGGGCTGGCGCAGCCCTTGGCGCAGCCGGACACATGCAGCTTGGTCCTGGCGGGGACATGCGGCGCCAGGTCCCGCGCCAGATCGCGGGTGGCGGAAAGCGCCTGCAGGCAGCCGGGCGCGCCGGTGCAGGCGATGACTTGCAGGCGCGGATCCGTTGCATCCTGGATCAGGCCGGGCAGCGGCGGCAGGCTGGCCGCGCCCTCCACCAGCAGCATCCGCCAGGGTGTCAGACGGACGGACCCATGATCTGCCAGCTGCGCGAGCGTCCCGGCGGGCATCTGGCCGAACTCCAAAGCGGCAAGTGTCCCCGCGGGGACAGGTCCGGGTTTTGCGGTGAAGCCCGCGCTTGCCGACGGTGCGGCATGCGCTGCCGGCGGCCCGCGGCGCGCGATGAGACGGTGCATCCTGCCGCGCCCGTCCGGCGCGCCGCCCTGTTCCAGGAAGCAGCGGGCCAGAGCGAGGGCTTCGAGCACGGCGGAGCCACGTGTGACGGGCTTGCCGGTCTCAGAACCGTCCGCGCGCAGGATCAGGGTGCTGCCAGAGCGTTCGATTCGGATGTCGGCGGCGGTGTCCTGCAGCACCGGAGCATCCCCGCAGTCGACGGCGAAACCGAACTTACCGGGCAGGGTGAGGTCTGCCGCGGCCGTCAGTGCCGCGCTCAGGTCCGTGGCGATGGCGTGGGTGTCGTCGCCCGCAGCCCAGAACGGCGTGAGCAGGACGTTGCGGCGGGCCTCGGCGCTTGCGTCGGGGTCGATCAGGCCCAGATCGCGCAAGGCTTTGATCAGCTCTGCATGGGCCTCTTCGCGGATGCCGCGCATCTGCAGGTTGGCGCGGGCGGAGATATCCAGCAGGCCGTTGCCAAACTCTTCAGAAAGTCTTGCCACACCGCGCGCCTGGTTAACGGACAGTTTACCAAGCGGCGCGCGCACCCGCACCACCAGCCCGTCGCCGGACATCATCGGGCGCAGGGCGCCGGGGCACCAGCCGTAGACTGTGGGCTCAGCGGCGGCACTCATGCGGCGCCCTCCAATTCGGCCATGATCGAGTTGCGCCGCGTGCTCCAGAGGCCTGCGTCGAACAGGGCGCGGAAGCGGTCACGCATGGCCTGCAGGGCGTCGGGGTTTTCGCGCTCCATGAACGCCACCAGATCATCGCGGCCCAGGGTGGCCTCAAAATAGAGGTCAAACAGATGCGGCTGCACCACCTGCGCCAGATGCGCAAAGGCGGCCATGTGATCGAGCGTGGCGGCGATCTCGGCAGCGCCGCGGAAGCCGTGGTTCATCATTGAGGTGGCCCAGTCCGGGTTGGCGGCGCGGGCGCGGGTGACGCGGGCGATTTCCTCGCCTAAGGAGCGCGCCTGCGGCTTGTCGGGCCGGGTGGCGTCGAGGTGGTAGAGCGCTGGGGCGGCTTGGCCGATGCGCGCCATGGCGGCGGCAAAACCCGCTTCATGGGCGGCATAGTCCGAGGCGACCAGCAGGTCGGTTTCCGGCAGGTCCTGCAGGTGCACGAAGCTGTCGGCGCCCTGCAGGCGGGTTTCCAGCGCCTCGCGGGCGTCGCTGATCTCTCCCTTGGCGTCGATGGCATGAGAGGAGGCGTTGAGCCAGGCCTCGCCTGCTGCCGCGCGCGCTGCGTCGGTGTAGTCGTCCAGATGGGGGTTCATCGACAGGCCGTACTGGCCTGGCTTGGGTCCAAAGACGCGAGGTGTTTCAGTGAGATAGGGGTTGTCGGCCTGGGCCTCCTCGCGCGCGGCCAGTGCGGCGGCGGCGGACTCAAACATCTGGGCAAGGCCGGGGAACACATCGCGGAACAACCCGGACACGCGTAAGGTGACGTCGATGCGCGGGCGGTTCAGCATCAAAAGCGGCAGCACCTCGAAGCCGGAGACGCGCTCGGAGCCTTCATCCCACTTGGGCGCCAGCCCTGCAAGATGCAGCGCCATGGCGAATTCTTCGCCCGCGGTGCGCATGGTGGCAGAACCCCAGAGGTCGATCACCAGCCCCTTGGGCCAGTCGCCATGGTCCTGAAGGTGGCGGCGCAGCAGCTCTTCCGCCAGTTTGACCCCTTGGGCATGCGCCGCACGCGACGGCACCGCCCGCGGGTCGGTGGTAAAGAGGTTGCGCCCGGTCGGGATCACATCGGCGCGGCCGCGGAACGGCGAGCCGGAGGGGCCGGGGGTGACGATCCTGCCGCCCAGCGCGGTGATCAGCCCGGCGCGTTCCTCTGCTCCGCATTGGCCGGTGCCGAAGATGTGCAGCCCCTCGCCGTACTGGCTTTCCTTGATGTCGCAGACAAAGGCGTCGATGCGGGTGATCGCCTCAGCCGGGGAGGTATTGGGGGTGAGGCCCAGGTCGGCCTCCACGCCGGTTCCCTGCGCCTCGGCTCGGATGTCATTGATCAGCCGGTCGCGGCGGGCAGGATCCAGGCCGTCGGCGGTGGAATATTCGTCCAGCAGGCTTTCCAGCCGCGCCATGCCTTCGGGCAGGCTGGTCTGTGCCAGTGGCGGCGGCAGGTGGCCGATGGTGACGGCGCCGATACGGCGCTTGGCCTGGGCGGCCTCGCCGGGATCGTTGACGATGAAGGGGTAGGCGACCGGCAACGGGCCGGTCAGTACCTCGGGCCAGCAGGCACCCGACAGCGCCACGGCCTTGCCCGGAAGCCATTCCAGCGTGCCATGGGCGCCAATGTGAACAAGGGCGTCACACTGGTTCTGCAGCCACAGGTAAAACGCCACATAGGCGTGGCGCGGGGTGCGGTCGAGATCGTGGTAGTCGTCGACCCGGGTTTTCACCTCGCCGCGCTCGGGCTGCAGCGCGATCAGGGCGTTGCCTGCGCGCAAGGCTTTGAAGTGAAAGGCGCCATCGCGGCAGTCAAGATCTTCTTCCGGTGTGCCCCAGGCCTCGGCCAATGTGTCCTGCAGGTCCTGCGGTAAGGTGGCGAGAGTGGCTTTGTACTCTGTGAGCGGGACGCTCAGCGTTTCCTCCATCAGCCGCAGTCCGGAGTTTTCCTGCGGCTCAACGGAATAGCCCTGATCCCAGAGCGCGCGCAGGATTTCATCGCAGGAGGCCAGTGCGTCCAGCCCTACGGCATGAGCGAGGTTGTGATCTTTCCCGGGATAGGTGGAGAGGATCAGGGCAAGGCGCTTGTCCGCATTCGGCAGTTTGGCGAGGCGCAGCCAGCCCTCGACGCGGTCGACGGCGGATTTGATGCGGTTCGCGTCGGCGCGGTGGGCAAAGCGGGAATACTGCAGGTCCGGGTCTTTCTTGCCCGGCGACTTGAAGCTGACAACGCCTGCGAAGATGCGCCCGTCAACCTCGGGCAGGACGACATGCATGGCGAGGTCGGCGGGCGAGAGGCCGCGATCGGCCTCGGCCCAGTCTTTTTTGCGCGCGGTGGAGAGGGCGACCTGGAACACCGGGCAGCCGGTGGTGCTGAGCGGCGAGGCGCTGCCGTCGGTGCCTTGGGCGGAAAAGGCGGTGGCGTTGATAATGGCCGCCGGGTTCAGTTCAGGCAGTTTTTGGCGCAGCCAGTCCGCAGCGGCGGACGCCTTGAGGCTGGCAGCAAAGGTGCCATAGGCCGCGTAGCCGCGGGCGCGCAGTTCCGCGATCAGCGCATCTACCGGGGCAGTGTCGGCGGCGGTGAGGTAGGAGCGGTAGAAGCTTACCAGCACCAGCGGCTGGTCCTGCGGCGGCAGCTCCGCGAGCACGCCCTTGGCCGGGTCATAGAAGCCGTGCTCGGGCATGGACTTGAGGCCGAGCACGGGCCCCGCGTAAAGCCCTGCTGCCAGCGACAGCTGGGCAAGTGCTGCCTGGGCGGCAACGGCACCGCCGGCATCGCACAGGGATTGCAGGCGGCGCAGGGTGGAGACGGGCAGGGTGGAGAGCTCATCGAGCCGCGCATCCTCGCGGCCGTCGGCGGGCAGGATCGCCAGCGCGATGCCCTTGCGGCGGGCCAGGTCCTGAAGAGTGGCAAGGCCGTAGGACCAGTAGCTTTCGCCACCGATCAGACGGACGAGGACGCCCTTGGCGCCCTCCAATGTCTGTTCCGCGTAGACGTCGACCGACAAGGGGTGCTTCAGCGCGACCAGGTTGGCGAGGCGCAGGGAGGGCAGTTTGCCGTCTGCGCGGTGCCAGCCTGCGGCAAAAGCGCCGAGGTCGCTGTCGGAGAAGGACAGCACCACAAGATCCGCAGGCGTCTGCCCGAGGTCCTGCGGGGTGTCGGTCTCGTCAAGGCCGTGGCTTTCGCGGAAGACGACGTGCATTAATTTCTGCCTTTCCCGGCCTTCGAAATGGAGTCCCGGGGCGAAAGCCCCGGATCGCGCCCGACCCGCCCCCATGGGCGGGCGCGATTGCGCCCACCCCGGGACGGGCGCGATCCTTTCCGCTCATGAAGTTTACGGGTCGGAAGCATAGCTTACGCTCCCAGCTCGGCGCGGATGGCCTGTTCGTCGATGTCGTCATGCTCGGCGATGACCACCAGGGCGGTCTTGCGCGGCTGCGCGCCCCAGGGCTGATCGTACTGGGCGCGCAGGCGCTCGCCCACGGCCTGAACCAGCATCCGCATTGGTTTCCCCTCCACTGCGACATAGCCTTTGACGCGCAGGATGTTGCGCTCGCGGGCGAGTTTCACGATGGCATTCTGCAACGCTTCCGGATCGGAGACTTCGCCCATTTCGACAACGATGCTTTCAAAATCGTCATGCTCGTGGTCGTGGTGGCCGTCATGGTGGCTGGGGCGGGCGTCCAGATCGTCCTCAGCAGCCGCACCCAAGCCCAGGATGATGCGCGGGTCGATCACGCCCTCGCTCATCGGAAGGATCGGCAGCTTGCGGGGTGCCTCGGCCTCGATCACCGCGCGGGCCTTCTCGATGCCTTCCTCGCCGGCCAGATCGGCCTTGGAAAGAAGTACGATGTCGGCGCAGGAGATCTGGTCCTCGAACACTTCGCTGAGCGGGGTTTCGTGGTCGATGCTGTCATCCGCCTCGCGCTGGGCTTGCACGGCGTCCAGATCGGGAGCGAACTGGCCCTTGGCAACCGCCTCGGCATCGGCCAGCGCAATCACGCCGTCGACGGTGATGCGGGAGCGGATGGCGGGCCAGTCAAACGCCTTCAGGAGCGGCTTGGGCAGCGCCAGGCCGGAGGTTTCGATCACGATGTGATCCGGCTTCTCCGGCAGCTCCATCAGCTGTTCGATGGTGGGGATGAAGTCATCGGCCACGGTGCAGCAGATGCAGCCGTTCGCCAGCTCCATGATGTTTTCCGCCGGGCAGTTCTCATCAGCGCAGGATTTCAGGATGTCGCCGTCAACGCCGGCGGTGCCGAATTCATTGACCACCACCGCCAGGCGCTTGCCCTGCGGGTTCTGCATCAGGTGGCGGATCAGGGTGGTCTTGCCCGCACCGAGGAAGCCGGTGATGACGGTGACGGGGATCTTGTTGAGGTCGCTCATGTTTACTCCTCGGAGAAGAACTTGGCCGGCGGGATGCGGGCAACGGATTGCTTGCGGAAGGTTTGCGGGCGTTCGCGCCACGGCACGACGCCGTCTGCAGTGGCGGCATAGGCGGCGGCGCCTTCCAGGATTTCGGGGACGTGCTGGTCCGGGTCGAGGTCGCCATAGACATAGGTCCAGCGCTCTTCGCCGCCGACCAGGGCAACAGCACAGCCGCGTTTGCAGGAGGACAGGCATTCCACGCCCCGCAGGCGGACGCCTTCGGGCATCCCGGCCTCTTCCAGCGCGGCGTGCAGAATGGCGCCGGGGCGGGCTGCCTCCGGGTCAGTGCCTTCGCGGCGGCAGGTAAGGCATACGGTCAGCGTGACCGGTCCCGGGTTTCTGGCAGTTTTGCCTGCCCTATCGTCAGCCATCAGTGCGTCTCCTGTCGCGGCAGGGCGTGCGGGATGGCCAGAAAGGTGCTGTCTCAAACCAGCCCCTCACCCGGTCGCAGAACACCCCGTCTGCCCGTTGATCTCGTCGTCGCTGGCAGGTCTCCCGGCTTGCGGATGCCAAGGCGCGGGGCCTTGCCGGCCATCCTGCCTTCCCGGGGTGTTTTCCCAGTGGCATGGCGGCCTCATCCGGTCACGGTCGCGGGGGCGGCTGTGCTTGAGCCTTGGCAAGGCCTTCACATTCCCTCTTCGCCTGTTTTCACAGGAACCAGCTGAACCCCCTTGCGCTATGGCGGGCTTCTTTGTCAAGACATGGGGTCAAACAGCTGGAGAGCCCCCATGAGCGAAAAGTCTGAAACCGGCATTTCAGAAGAAGAAGCCGCCCGCCACGCATCGAAAATGGCGAAGAAAAAGGCCGCGCGCGACCGGATGATGAAGACGAAGGAGGGCGAGAAGGGCCTGATCATCGTTCACACCGGACCGGGCAAGGGCAAATCCTCCTCGGGCTTTGGCATGATCATGCGCTGCATTGCCCATGGGATGCCGTCTGCCGTGGTGCAGTTCATCAAGGGCGCCTGGCAGACCGGTGAGCGCACCCTGATCGAGGAGAACTTCAGCGATCTCTGCCAGTTCTATGCGATGGGCGAGGGCTTTACCTGGGAGACCCAGGACAAGGCCCGCGATATCGCAGCCGCCCAGAAGGGCTGGGAGAAAGCCAAGGAGATGATCCTGGACGAGAGGAACACCATGGTGCTGCTCGACGAGATCAACATTGCGCTGCGGTATGAGTATCTGGATCTGGAGGAAGTGCTGGAGTTCCTGGTGGAGCAAAAGCCGCCGATGACCCATGTGGTGCTAACGGGGCGCAACGCCAAGGAGGAGCTGATCGAGATCGCTGATCTGGTGACCGAGATGGGGCAGATCAAGCACCCGTTCCGCGCCGGCGTGAAGGCGCAGAAGGGCGTCGAGTTTTAAGACCCTTTCTGAATGTCCCGCCCGGCCGATAGGCCGGGCCGCGCCAACCCGCCCCGTCAAACCAAAGGTTTGCCTCCGGCTAAACGGGGCGGCGCGACTGCGCCTCCCCTCGGGTTGGCCCGTCCCTCAGCTCTATGCGGCGAGCTGTGCAGCTTTGCCATGGATATAGGCATCCACCGCTGCGTGCTGGGTTTCATCCAGCCGCAGGCCCAGCTTGGTGCGCCGCCACAGGTAATCGTCGCCTGCACGCACCCATTCCCGGGCAATCGCCCAGTCGAGTTCACGCTCAGTGATGGTGGCGCCAAAATCCTGGCCCAGATCGCCGGCGGATTTGGCCTCGCCCAGCACCTCCCAGGCCTCGGTGCCGTAGGCGCGGATCAGGCGGCGGGTCCAGTAGGGCGAAAGGAACGGATAGTCCGCCGCCAGTTTGGCGCGCAGCGTTTCCACATCGGCTACAGCGAAATCGCCTCCGGGCAGGGCCACGCCTGCGGTCCAGTCCGCGGGCAGCTGGGGGAAAACCTCGCCGATTTTGGCCAGTGCCGCCTCCGCCAGCTTGCGGTAGGTGGTGATCTTGCCGCCAAAGACATTCAAGAGCGGCGCCTGCGCGCGGTCCAGTGTCAGCACATATTCGCGGGTGGCCGCGGTGGCGGAGCTGGCGCCATCATCATAAAGCGGGCGCACGCCGGAATAGGTCCAGACGATATCCTCTCGTGCAAGCGGCTGATTGAAGTATCCGGATGCGAAATCAATCAGATAGTCCTGCTCGGCCGCGGTGCATTCGGGCGCGGTGTCCGGGTTTGGGTGGTCGGCATCGGTGGTGCCGATCAGGGTGAAATCCTCCTCGTAGGGAATGGCGAAGATGATCCGTCCGTCGGTGCCTTGGAAGAAATAGCAGCGGCCGTGATCAAACAGTTTCGGCACCACGATATGGCTGCCGCGCACCAGGCGGACGTTTTCGCGGCTGTTCTGGCCCAGCTTCTGGTGCAGCACGTCGGCAACCCAGGGGCCGCCCGCGTTGACCAGCATTTTCGCGCGGCGCTGATGGGTGTCGCCGCTGGCCTGATCCTGCAGAGTGATCACCCAGTGATCCGCGTGGCGTTCGGCGGACAGCACCTTGGTCCGGGTCAGGATCTCGGCGCCGCGGGTTTCGGCGTCGCGGGCATTCAGCACCACCAGGCGGGCGTCCTCGATCCAGCAGTCGGAATACTCGAACGCGGTTTTGAACTTGTCCTTCAGCGGGCGGCCGGCCGGGTCGGCGGCCAGGTCCAGCTTGGCGGTGCCGGGCAGGATACTGCGTTTGCCAAGCGAGTCGTAGAAGAACAGCCCCAGACGGATCAGCCAGGCCGGGCGGCGGCCCTTCATCCAGGGCATGAAGGTCGTCAGCAGTTTCGACGTCGGCGTCTCGCTGTCGAACCGCATGTCCTTGTGGAACGGCAGCACGAACCGCATCGGCCAGGAGATATGCGGCATCGCTTTCAGGAGCACTTCGCGCTCGATCAGCGCTTCGCGCACCAGGCGGAACTCAAAATATTCGAGATAGCGCAAGCCGCCGTGGAACAGCTTGGTGGATGCGGAGGAGGTGGCCGAGGCCAGGTCGTTCATCTCTGCCAGCGTCACCGACAAGCCGCGGCCGGCCGCATCGCGGGCGATGCCGCAGCCGTTGATGCCGCCGCCGATGATGAAAAGGTCCGTTACAGGCGTGTCAGTCATTTTCGCTGCTTTCGTTTTGTCCTGCGGTCAGGATGCGGGTGCCGGCCGCCTGTGCGGCCTCGGCAAATTCTGCGGGAACCGGGCGGTCGGTGATCACCACGTCCAGATCCGACACATCGCAGATCCGCACGGGGGCGGAGCGGTCGAACTTGCTGCCGTCACAGACCAGAACTTTCTGACGCGCGTTTTTCAGGATTGCGCGGGCGACCGAAACCTCGCGCGCGTCGTGGTCCATCACCGCGCCGTCGGTGTCCAGCGCGGAGGCGCCAATGATGGCGAAATCCACCTTGTAGCGGGCGAAGAAACCGACGGCGTCCTCACCGACGATGGCGCCGTCGCTTTGCCGCACGGTGCCGCCGGCCAGGATCAGTTCCTTGGCCTGTCCGCCCATCATCATGTTGATAATGTTTATGTTGTTGGACATCACCGTCAGGCCGCTGTGGCCGGACAGCGCCCGGGCAACCTGTTCAGTGGAGGTGCCGATGTTGAGAGAAAGCGAGCAGTTGTCGGGGATCAGCTCAGCTGCCAGGGCGGCCATCGCCAGCTTGTTGCCGGCGTTCAGCTTGCGCCGGTCCTCGTAGCCCTGGCTGGCGGCGGAGCTGACGCGGACCGCGCCCCCATGCACGCGGGACAGCGCGCCCCGGGCCGACAGGTCGCGCAGGTCCGCGCGCACGGTCTGCAGGGACACGCCGAAGCGGCGGGAGAGATCCTCGACCTCGACCCGGTCCTGACGGTTCAGGAGGGAGATGATTTCGTTCTGACGGCTGGCGGCATCCATCTGCTTTCCTTTCGCTGCGATTCTGTAGCGCATCGCGTCAAAGGAGTCACCATATGTTTTCGGTTTGGTTTCGATTTCCGCGCAAACGAATGGGCGCGCCATTTCTGACGCGCCCCGCGGATGTTCCGGCTGTTCTGGGTCAGTTGAGAGGGATCAGGTGGTTGTCCCATGCCAGGTCTGCGCGGTGCAAGGGCTGCAGGCCGATGTCTGAAACCGCATAGACCTGGCCGGTTCCCGTAGTGGCTGTAAAACCGGTGGCGGAGGGAGCCAGCCCGCAGACATCTGCCATTCTGTGCTCTGCCAGCAGCACGCCGCTGACCGTGTCCATCACTTGCAGCACGCCGCCGCGCGGGGAGGTGACGCCGATTTGGCTGCCATCGGCAGAAAAGGCGATGGAGCCGCCGTAGCCCTGCATGTTCAGCACCCGCGCGTCGTCCTCGGCCAGCAAACGCGGCGTGCTGCCGGGACGGTGAAGCCCGGCAGTGGGGACTTGTTCGCCCAGATCGCCCTGCCATTGCGTGGCGAAACCAACGGTGCCGTCCGCCCGCACCGCCAGGTGGCGGATCGAATTGAGACGCAGCTCTAGCGGCAGCTCCATCTGTTCCTGCATTTCGCCGTCCAGGCTCAGGTAGCTGAGGTTGGGGCGCATGTCAGGCAGGTTCAGCTTGGCGCGGCCGCTGTCGGGGTGGGTTTCGATGCCGCCATTGGCCACCGCCAGTCCCGGCGCATCGCGGCGCAAGAGCATATCATGCGGGCCGATGCCGCCGGAGGAGAACGCGGAAATGCGGCGGTAGCCGTCTGCAGCATCCCAGACGCCGATTACGCCGCGGGCGTTCTCATAGTCGTTTTCTGTGGTGAACAGGCGGCTGCCGTCCGGGGAAAACACCCCGTGGCCGTAGAAATGGTGGCCTGCGGGAGGCTCCAGCCGGGCGAGGGCGGCACCGGTCCGGCAGTCGATGACATCGGCAAACCGGCCCGGGCGGCGGGCAAAGGCAACGGCTTCGGGACGGATGGGATGCGCGGCCGCCGCGTGGCCGCGGCCGGGCAGGGGGTGGCGGAACAGGACCCCGCCCGTTTCGGAGAGGCCCGCCAGCAGGAAGGTGCCGCTGGCATCTTTGCCCGCCGACAGGAAAGCCGGGCTGCCGGCATTGGCCCAGCTTTCCTGCGGGGCGAGGGCAGAGGCCATCAGGCCTGCCAGAAATCCGCGGCGGGAGGTCATGCAGGGCCCTTTCCGTTAGTCGCCGTCGAGCGCGTTGAACCCTGCCGCCACCCCGAGAGAGGGGCCAAGGCGTTCAGAAACAATCGCACGGAGGTCTTTCACTTGCTGGCGCAGGGCCTCGATACGGATGCGGGCGGCGGGGTCGGCGACGCCTGCAAAGACGGGGTCCTCCAGCGCTTCGGCGCGGCTGCGAACCTTGCCGAAACCCTGTGCGAGGTCTGCCTTCAGCCCAGCATCGTCCTGCGCCAGGGCCAGCGCCAGCGGTTCCATCGCGTTCAGGGACAGCAGCACATGGCGAAGGCTGCGGCCGGAGCGGCGGGTCTCGGCGCGGTTGGGGCGGGGCTTGTCATAGGTGCCAAGCGGGCGGCCCAGGCGCATATCGTCCAAGACCTGCAATCCGGTCGTCAGCGCCTTCAGTAGTTCCTGGGTGATTTCGTCTTCGCTGCGGTAGCGGGCGGCGGGCGCGTGCATTTCGGTGGCATAAGGCCCGGCCCAGTCCGCGGCGATGGCCTGTGCGGTGGCTGCAATATCCGCGCTGATGGCGCGGGTCAGGGCGCAGCGGTAATCTGCGCTGCCCGCGGTGGAGAGTTCTGGGTCATAGAGCAAGTATTCCAGCGCATAAAACCCGCGGGCGGCAATGGAATAGCTGGCGAATGCGGCCGGGTCGGTGATGCCGTCATCCTCGCGGCGGATCAGGTTGGCCAGGGCTTTGGGCGTCTTGCTGCGGCTGTCGGGCCAGAAGGCCAGCGCAAAGGCCCGGCTGTCCGTTTCCGTCGGCCCGAAGCGGTAGTGGCTGGCGGTAATCCAGGCGTCGAAGGCCGCGCCGTATGCGGAACGAAGGGTTTCGGACTGCGGTGTGCAATCTGCCTGGGCTGTGTCTGCCAGCACTGCCGCATCTTCTGCCAACTCCTTAAAAGCAGGGACGATCAACTGATCGGTAATGCTGCTGGAGAGATCCGAGGCAGCGGCAGGCGCTGCCGCGAGGGCCAGAGTCAGGGCAAGGGTGCGCATCAAAGGCTTTCCAGAAAGGAAATCAGGGCGGCGCGGTCCTGCGGCGGCAGCTCCACAACGCGGGTTTTCGCGGCTTCGGCTTCGCCGCCATGCCACAGGACGGCTTCCAGCAGGGTGCGGGCACGGTCGTCGTGCAGGAAGGCGGCGCGGGGCGAGACCTGCTGCGTCAGGCCAATGCCCCAGAGCGGTGCGGTGCGCCATTCGCGGCCCGTGGCGCGGGCTTCAGGGCGGTTGTCGGCCAAGCCCTCGCCCATGTCGTGCAGCAACAGGTCGGAGTACGGCCAGATCAGCTGGAAACTCTGCTCGGGCCGGTCTTCCAGCCGGTGGGTCACGTATTTCGGCACATGACAGGAGGCGCAGCCCGTGTCGTAAAACACCTGTTTTCCGCGTAGCACTTCGGGGTCGCCGGTGCTGCGGCGGGCGGGCACGCCGAGGTTGCGGCTGTAGAAGGTCACCAGATCCATATTGGGCTGGTCGATCTCGGTTTCACGGGAATCACCGCCGCCATGCGGAGCGGAATGGCAGGCCGCTTGCAGATCCGTGCATTCGCCCGCATGGGCCGGAAACAGCGGAGTTGAGATGCCGATATCACCGGAAAACGCGCCTGCGGACTGCTCATGCACGGTTGGCGAGCCGGCCTTCAGCCCGAAGCGGCCCAGCATGATCTGGCCGAATTCCCGCGACCAGACCAGATTGGCGCGGCCCGAAATACCGTCGCCATCCGCATCGTCCTCGTCCGTATGGGCCAGGATGTCGGCGGCGGGGATCGCCTCCAACAGGCCGAGGCCGATCATTGGCGGTGCAACGCGGGGGCTGAGCATGGCGCCCTCCGCCAGCGGGCCATAGCCGAGGCTGGCCGCTGTGTAGCTGGGGCGCCGAAGGGTGGCGGTCTCATTGCCATTCAGGGCGACCTCGATTTCCTCGTATTCGACCTGCAGCTTGTATTCCGGCGTGACGCCGGGGGCTGAGAAATCCTGCAGTTGGGTGCCATAGTTCGGATCCGGCGCGGTCCCGATGTAGCCGGTGATCTCCTGCATCTCCGGCGGCACCGGGCCGGGAATGGATATCCGCAGGAACATTGTTGTTGAACTGTAATCCGGCTGCTCCGGCACGTGGCCGCGCCCGTCCTTCAGATGGCAGCGCTGGCAGGATCGCGCGTTATAAAGCGGCCCAAGCCCGTCCGAGGCCTTGGTAGAGGCGGGCGAGAACACCCAGATCTTCTTGAACAGCCCGTTGCCGAGCTTGAATTCCAATTCCTGTTCAAAGCTGAGGCCGGCGGAATGCTGGGAGAACGCCTCGTCATCGGACCGGGCGCGCACGGTGGCCGCCCCTGCCGGCAGATCCTCGAACTGTTCCGGCGCCGAGAAATCCGTGGCGGGTGCAACTGCAGCGGCAATCCGGGCGCGTTCGGCATCGGTACGGGGAAGGGGGGAGAGGTGCGGCTCTGCCTGATACAGGCTGGCCAGATCCAGCGCTGCAAGGGGTGTGGCCGCCGCAAGTGCGGCAGCCAGAGTGAGTTTAGTCTTCAACCTCTGCCATCTTGGTGGCGTTGAGCTGGGCATAGTTTTCGGCACCGATCCGGTCATGCAGTTCAAGCTGCGTTTCGAGGAAATCGATATGGCCTTCTTCGTCCGCCATCAGCTCTTCGAACAGCTTCATGGTCACATAGTCGCCCGCGGTGTTGCAGGCGTCGCGGGCTTCCTTGTAGAGCGCGCGGGCGTCCACTTCGGCGGCAAGGTCGCATTCGAGGGTTTCTTTCGGGGTCTGGCCGATCCGCAGCGGGTCAAGCTTCTGCAGGTTCGGGTGGCCGCCGAGGAACAAAATCCTTTCAATCAATTTATCCGCGTGCTGCATCTCCTCGATGCTTTCCTCGCGGCTTTTCTTGGCCATGCTGCCCAGGCCCCAATCGTCCTGCAGCCGGTAATGCAGCCAGTACTGGCTGACCGCCGTCAGCTCATGCCGCAGAGCCTTGTTCAGATAGTCGATAACCTTGGCGTCGCCCTTCATTATTCTTCTCCCGAATTGGTCCAGCGCGTAAATTCGCAAGCTGCGCAGGTACTTCCAGCTTACTGCTGGCACGCATGGTGTCGAGGAAAAGCGGCATGCAGCCGCCGCAATCGGCGGATTTTCCCAAGGCGTGATAGATCTTGCCGGGAGTGATTATCGTTTCAGGGTCGGCGCTTCGCATCCAATTGATGGCGGCGCGAATGTCGTGGTCCGAGATCTGCGTGCAGTGGCAAACGATCATGCTGCCTGCGTCCTTGCCTGCTGGCTGTAAAGGCCAAGTGATTCCGTTGGAAAATATATCCGACAAAATTACTGGGGTTTCAAGGGTTATCCAGAGTGAAACACTCGGAAACCGGCGGGCGGCTGCTGAAGGCGGAAAGGGCCGCTTGAAGTGCGGCCCTTTGCTTGTGCGTATTTGCCCGGAAGCGCCTAGTTGAAGACTGCCGAGGGGTTGTCGAGGCTGTCGGAGCCTTCGATGGCAACGCCGTCCAGTTTCAGGGTGGAGACCACACGTTCGATCGAGCGGGTCTGGCCGATCAGCCCGTTGACGCCGCCCATCACCAGTGCTTCGCCGGAAGCATTGCCCTGCGCCAGCATCTGGTCATAGGACAGGCCTGCCTCTGCCGCGGTCTTGATGCGGCCGAGCGCCAGCATGGTGGTGGACAGCTTGGTGCGCATCTCTGCGTCCAGCGCGGCGTCCTTTTCGGCCACCAGGTCGGACAGCGACGGGCCGGACACCAGTTCGCCGTTCACCCGCACGTATTCGCCCAGATAGACATTCTGCACGCCCAGCCCGTCATAATAATGGCTGTTGTGGGTGTTGTCGGAGAAGCAGTCGTGCTCTTCCTCCGGGTCGTTCAGCATCAGGCCCAAGCGCATCCGTTCACCGGCCTGCTCACCGTAGGACAGTGAGCCCATGCCGGTCAGCATCGCGGTAATGCCTGCGTCCTCATCCGCCAGCAGCGCGCTGCGGGCGTCACCGGCCTCGCCCCACTGCGCCGCGATCCACTCCAGGTCGGAGATCAGCAGATCGGTCGCAGCCTGCAGGTATTCGCCGCGGCGGCCGCAGTTGCCGCCGGTGCAGGCATCGCCCTGCGCATAATCGGTCCAGGGACGGTCGCCGGCGCCGTGCTCCGTGCCTTTCAGATCCTGGCCCCAGAGCAGGAATTCGATGGCGTGATAGCCAGTGGCGACATTGGCCTCGACGCCGTCAGCCTCATGCAGGGCGCCTTCCAGCAGTTCCGGGGTGATCCTAGCAGCATCGATCACCTTGCCAGACAGCTCAAAACTGGGATTGGCAATCACATTGAGCGCCGCAAGGGTGTTTTCGTCGCTCGGCCCGCCATAGGAGGCATCGACATAGTCGATCAGCCCTTCGTCCAGCGGCCAGGCGTTCACCTTGCCTTCCCAGTCATCGACGATTGCGTTGCCGAAGCGGAACACCTCGGACTGCTGGTAGGGCACGCGGGCTGCGATCCAGGCAGCGCGGGCGGCTTCCAGGTTCTCCGCTGAGGGGGACGCGACCAGCGCGCTGACGGCGGCTTTCAGCACCTGCGCGGTGGCCAGGCTGTCCTGGTACTTGGCTTCGGCGATATTGGCGTAGTTGGTCAGCACTGCGGCTTTGTCAGCGGCAAGGGCAGCGGTGGCGCCAAAGGTGAGACCGGCGAGGGCAGTGCCCGCGAGAAAAACAGATTTCATCAGCTAAGTCCTTGGGTCTGTTCGGTGTTCAATGAAGAGTGGCAGTGGCCGGACGGGCCGTCTGTGCAGGCGGTTGCAGCCCCATGATCTGTTGCATCAGCAGCCCGCAATCAGAGGCAAGCTGCGCCAGTTCCGGCGCCTTGCGCGGGGTGACGATCAGCGAAGCCAGCACATGGGCGTCGTCCTGCTGGCCTTCCGCGGCCGAAGCCAGCAGGTTGGCAAAGCAGTTTTCATCCGCGCCCAGGCATTTGCAGGTCATGCCGTGGCGTACCAGCGGGCGGCGGCCATGGGTGGCGCAGAAATTGCACAAGCAGCCAAAGGCCTCAAAGGCGGCATCGGCGAATTCGGGGCCGAAGTTCACCTCAAAATCCCGGCGCATCTGTGCGCGGGTCTCCTCGCCGGAAAACCAGTGGCGCAGGTAGATCACCGCGCCGGCCTCCAGCGGCGGCAGTTCCGACAGGGTGCCGACGGTCACCCCGCCGCGGGGATGAGGGGCTGCACTGCTCATTTGGTCAGGATCAGCTTGCCTGCGCGGGTGATGCGCAGCGAATAGATCTGGCCGTTCAGCAGGATGCGGGCCTGGGTGCCGCCGCGGGTCAGGTCCTCTGCGTGGTAGGTGGGGAAGACCTCGGCGGTAGCCTCAGTAGGGACAGGTTTGGAAGTAATCTGGTTCATGGCGTGCGCCCATCGCTGAATTCCGCCCTGTCCAGAAGCCATTCCAGGCAAAAACCGGACAATGCACCGGAGGGTGCAAAGACCTGCGGCCACAATTGGCGCATGTCCTCGGACTCCGGTTCCTTGATGTCGGGGCCGCTGGGGCGGCGCGCACTGGTCGGCATGGGGGCGATCTCGGTTGATTGAATGTCACTCGGGCTCGCCCGATCCGAGTCAGGCTGGCTGGAATGCTGTATACCTGATTTATTTACTCAGTTATGTCAATCCGAGTTTTTTAGTCGGAAATGAATTTTCTGGAACAGCAAGGGGATGGCAAAAAAAAGCCGCCCAAGGGGCGGCCTTCGTTTCAGTCAATGCACGGTGCGTCAGGCGCGGGTGCCGGAAAAGCGTTCCTGCCATTCTTCTCGCTGCTCGTCGGTGATCTTGGCGAACAGCACCTCCGGCACGGTGAAGCCATGGCCTGCGGGCAGGGCGGACAGGGCCGCTGCCACGTCTTCGGGCCAGCTGCGGTCGTCGGAGTTCAGAGCTGTCATCAGTTTGTCCGAGGCTTGCGGAATGAACGGTGCCGACAGAACCGCGTAAAGGCGGATCAGGTTGAGGCCCAGGCGCACCTGCGCGGCGGCGCGCTCGGGGTCTTCCTTGAACACCGACCAGGGCGCGGCGGACTGCAGGTACTCGTTGCCTGCGACCCAGATCGCGCGCAGCTCCTGCGCCGACTTGCGGACCTCCATTGCTTCCATGTGGCCCTCGTAGGCGCGGATGCGGGTGGTGAGCTCTGCAATCAGCGCCTGCTCCTGTTCGCCATACTCGCTAGCCGAGGGCACTTCCTCGCCGAACTTGGAACGGCAGAATTTGGTGATGCGGCTGACAAAGTTGCCCAGCACATCCGCCAGATCCTTGTTCACCGACTGCTGGAAGTTCTCCCAGGTGAACTCAGAGTCGCTGCTCTCCGGTGCGTGGGACAGCAGCCACCAGCGCCAGTAATCCGCGGGCAGGATTTCCAGCGCCTGATCCATGAAGACGCCGCGGCCCTGCGAGGTGGAGAACTGGCCGCCGTCATAGTTCAGGTAGTTGAAGCTCTTCAGGTGGTCGACCATCTTCCACGGCTCGCCGGAGCCCAGAATGGTGGCCGGGAACGACAGGGTGTGGAAGGGCACGTTGTCCTTGCCCATGAATTGGACGTATTTCACATCCTCGGCGCCCTTGTCGGTTCGCCACCAGCGCTGCCAGTCGGCGTCCGTCTTACCGTTGGCTTCGGCCCATTCGCGGGATGCCGCGATATATTCGATCGGTGCGTCGAACCAGACGTAGAAGACCTTGCCTTCCATGCCGGGCCAGTCCTCGCCGCCCTTCTTGACCGGCACGCCCCAGTCCAGGTCGCGGGTGATGCCGCGGTCCTGCAGGCCGTCGCCGTCATGCAGCCACTTCTTGGCAATTGAGGTGGTCAGCACCGGCCAGTCGTTCTTGGAGTCGATCCAGGCGTCCAGCTGATCCTTCAGCTGCGACTGGCACAGATACAGGTGCTTGGTCTCGCGCACTTCCAGATCGGTGGAGTTGGAGACGGCAGAGCGCGGGTTGATCAGGTCGGTCGGGTCCAGCTGCTTGGTGCATTCCTCGCACTGGTCGCCGCGGGCCTTCTCGTATCCGCAGTTGGGGCAGGTGCCCTCGATATAGCGGTCGGGCAGGAAACGGCCGTCGGCGTTGGAGTAGACCTGTTTCTCGGTCACTTCGCGGATCAGCCCCGCCTCGGCCAGTTTGCCTGCGAAATGCTGGGTCAGCGCGTGGTTCTGCGGGCTGGAGGAGCGGCCGAAATGATCAAACGACAGGGCAAAGCCCTTGGCAATTTCCGCCTGGGTCTCATGCATCGCAGCGCAGTATTCCGCCACCGGCTGGTTGGCTTTGGCCGCGGCCAGTTCCGCCGGGGTGCCGTGCTCGTCGGTGGCGCAGAGGAACATAACCTCATTGCCGCGTCCGCGCTGGAAACGGGCGTAGAGGTCGGCAGGCAGCTGGCTGCCCACCAGGTTGCCCAGATGCTTGATCCCGTTGATATAGGGGATTGCCGAAGTGATCAGAATGCGTGCCATGCCATCCATCCAGGTAATACGTCAAAGGCCCGTCTAACGCATGGCGCAGGCGGCGGGAACCCCGCCAGCAGAATTCGCTGGAAATTAGCCGCGTGCGTGCAGTTGAGGCTTGAACTGCAATCCGGGCTGGCGCACTCAGGGGTTGTGAAACTCTATCTTAAGCCCTTGAAAGCTCACAAGAGCGTTACCATATGATTTGTATACCACGGCATACATTTGAGAGGCATTCCATCGGTGTTCAACTTCCTGCTTGATGGCGCATTTGCGCCGTTCTCCCTTGCACTCGCCCTGCTGGGCGGACTGGCGGCCCTGGAGCTTGCGGCTTTGCTGCTTGGCGGCAGCCTGATTGGCGGTGACGGCGAAGCGGGGCTTGACGCTGCAGACGGGTCCGGGGCAGGCGGGTTTCCCGATGCCGGGGATTTGGGTGCTGATGCCGCTGCGGACGCGTTGGGCGATCTGGGAGACATAGATCTTGCGGATTTCGACGGTGCGGATGCGCTGGACAATGCCGGAGCCGCAGACGCTTCGGGCAGCCTGGCGTCCTGGCTGGGTCTGGGACGGATGCCGATGCTGATCTGGCTGGCGGCAGTCCTGATGGGGTTCGGCCTTAGCGGTATCGGCCTGCAGATGGTGCTGACGTCTTATCTGGGCTTTACAGCGCCAGCCTGGATGGCGGCACTGCCCGCGGGCGCCATTGGCCTGTGGTTCGCGCGAGCCTTTGGCGGGATCTTTGCCAGAGCCTTGCCGCAAACTGAGACGGAGGCGCTGTCAGAGCGCAGCCTGGGGCGCCGCCGCGGGGTGATTACCCAAGGCACCGCAGCCCAGGGCCGCCCGGCCGAGGTGCGCGTCATGGATGGTTACGGCAATGCCCATTACCTGCGCGCCGAACCTTTTGCCGCCGGCGAGGAACTGGCCCAGGGCACTGAGGTGCTGGTGATGCGTGACCGCCGAAGGGACCGCTTCGTGCTGATCGCACTGTCTGAATAACCTGCCGGACTGGTCCGTCCGGCTCACTGAAACCCATAAAACACTGAAATCCTGTTATCCAAGGAGGCATTCCGCATGGAACTTCAATTCATGCTCATCGTGGTGGTGAGCGCTCTTGTCTTTCTTCTGGTTTTTGGCCTGGTTCTGGGCCGTCTCTACAAACGGTCATCCCGCGAGATCAGTCTTGTCCGCACCGGTGCCAACGGAAAGAAGGTCATCATGGACGGCGGCGTGCTGGTGGTGCCGCTGCTGCATGAGGTGAGCCCGGTCAACATGAAGACCCTGCGCCTGGAAGTGCAGCGCAACAATGACGGCGCGCTGATCACCAAAGACCGGATGCGTGTTGATGTTGGTGTCGAATTCTATGTCTCGGTCATGGCGACGGTTGAGGGCATCGCGCGGGCCGCGCAGACATTGGGCGACCGCACATTTGACGTGGAGCAGCTGCGCGAGATGATCGAGGGCAAGCTGGTGGATGGCCTGCGCGCGGTTGCGGCGCAGATGACCATGGACGGGCTGCACGAAAACCGCGCTGACTTTGTTCAGGAAGTGCAGAATGCCGTGTCCGAGGACCTGCTGAAGAACGGTCTGTCTCTGGAATCCGTCTCGCTGACCGCGCTGGACCAGACCCCGTTTGAAGCGTTGGATGAGAACAACGCCTTTAACGCGGTGGGTATGCGGAAGCTGGCAGAGGTGATTGCGACCTCCAAGAAGGAGCGCGCGCAGATTGATGCCGAGGCCGAGGTTGCCGTGCGCCGTGCGGCGATGGAGGCGGAGCGTCAGCGCCTGGCCATTGAACAGGATGAGGAGCAGGCCAAGATCGAGCAGGCGCAGCAGATCGAGACCATGAAGGCCGCGCAGGAGGCCGAAGTGGCCCAGCGGCGCGAGGACTCGATGCGCGAAACCGAACGCGCCCGGATTGCCCGTGAGGAAGCCATCCGCGCCGCTGAGATCGCCCGCGAAGCCAAGATCCGCGATGCAGAGATCGCCAAGGAGCGCGCGGTCCGCGAGGCGGAGATTACCAAAGAGCGGGAGCTGGAAGTGGCCGAGCAGGAGCGTCAGATCATCATCGCGCAGAAGTCCGAGGAAGAAAGCCGGGCGCGGGCATCCGCGGACCTGGCACGGGCTGAGGCGACCAAAGCAACGGAAGCAGTGGCAACCGCCCGCCAGGTGGCCGAGGCCGAGCGTCTGAAGCAGATCACCCTGATCGAGGCCACCCGTGAGGCTGAGCGCCAGGCAACCGGCATCCGCCTGGCTGCACAGGCAGAGAAGGAAGCGGCCGCCGACCGCGCGGAGGCCCGCCGCGAGGAAGCGCAGGCCGAAGCGGACGCGCTTAACATCCGGGCCGAGGCCAAGAAGAACGACATGCTGGCCGAGGCGGAAGGCAAGCGGGCGATTGTCGATGCTGAAAACGCGCTGTCGGGCGAGCTGATCCGGATGAAGATCGACCTGGCCCGGATCGAGGCGATGCCTGCGATCATCAGCGAGATGGTGAAACCGGCAGAGAAGATCGACTCGATCAAGATCCACCAGGTGAGCGGCATCGGCGCCGGTGCGCCCTACTCCGCGGCAGGGGCGGCCAGCAGCGGCGACAAGCCGGTGGTGAACCAGGCGCTGGATTCGATCATGGGCATGGCCGTGCAGATGCCCGCGCTGAAGAAGCTGGGCGAAGAGCTGGGGCTGTCGATGGAAAACGGTGTCAGTGGCGTTGCCAGCCAGGCGCTGGGTGTCGAGGCAGACGATCCCGCGCCGGCGGAGGTGCCGTTGCTGAATGGCGCAGCCGGAATGGCCGATGCGCCGGAGGCTGCGGAAGCTGCCAAAGACTGAAGGCTGGCATGAAAATCAGGAGAGGGCCGGGAAACCGGCCCTCTTTTCTTGTCCGGGTGAGTGGTGGCAGCGGCTGTCCGGTCAGCGCCAGTAATTGTTGGCCTGCGAGACAGTTTGAAAATTCACCGCCACCACATGGGAGACCGCAATCAGACTGTCGTAGTTGCTGGCATATCCCGGCCGCATCTTGTTGCGTGCGTCTTCATCGGGCTGGGTCAGCTTCACCGCCATCCGCGAAAGTTTGATTGCCAGCTGGTAGCCTTCTTCCGGCGTCTCGGTTTGCAGGTTGGGTAGCCAGGACATGTTGCCTCCATTTTGTATCGTGCGCGACCTATATTCGAACATTGACGGCGGCCGGGAGCGGAGTCAAGAAATGAATCGTGCACGATGCAATCTGAGGCTTGGTTATGACATTTACTGATATACCCACCCGGGCGAATGACCTGTTCTGCTATGGGTTGTACACGGCATCCCATGCGGTGAACCGGGCCTACGCGCCGCATCTGAAAAAGCTGGGCCTCACCTATCCGCAATATATCACACTGACATTACTGTGGGAGGAGGACGGCCAGCAGGTGAATGCGCTGGCGCAAAAGCTGGGTATGGAGACCAGTACGCTGACCCCTCTGGTGCAACGGCTGGAGGCCATGGGCCATGTCACCCGCTGCAAGAGCGCGGCGGACGGGCGCGCTGTGGACGTCCGGCTGACGGCGCAGGGCAGGGCGCTGGCGGCAAAAGCCCCGGAGGTGACAGCGTGCATGATCAGCCAGACCGGATTGACCCTGGCTGAACTGGAAGCCTTGCAGGACCTGTTGTTCAAGCTGCGGAACGGTCTTCAGCCCATGTAGCAGCGTGCCCTTGGGGAAGGACGCTACCGCCCCTCGCGCGACCGCTTCAGCAGGCGGCCAATGGTGAACGACGTGCGCGGCGCATAGACATAGCTGGTGCGCTCCTCCGGCACCGGGCGGGCACGCATCCGGTTAAGGCCGAAGACGATCAGAGCCAAGTGGCCGCAGGCGACATAGGCAAACAGCGCCGCCGGGCCGAAGCTGTCGATCAGCGCCGAGGAGACATAGGGCGAGGCGATGGCGCCAAGCGCGTACCAGAACATCAGCGCCGCCGACAGCTCAACCCGTTCGGCAGAGGTGGCAAAGTCGTTGGCGTGGGCGGCAGAGACCGAGAAGATCGGGAAGGTGGTGAAGCCGAAGAACCCGGCGGCCAGCATCACGCCCAGGGTGCCGGTGCCGCTGGCAGCCATGGTGATGCCGCAGCTGAGGATGGCGATGCCGGAGAGCCAGATCAGCACCCAGCGGCGGTCGTATTTGTCGGCGAGCCAGCCCATCGGATACTGCGCCAGCGCGCCGCCCAGGACGAAAGAGGCAAGGAAGAAAGCGATCTGGCCGATTTCCAGCCCAACCTCCTGGCCATAGACCGGGCCGACCATCCGAAAGGAGGCGGAGCTGAGCGCCGAAACGATCACACCGGCCACCGCCAGCGGTGAGCAGCGCCACGCCAGTTTGGGGCGCAGCCGGGGAGCGTCGGGGGTTTCCGGCTGGCTGGCCTTGGTCAGCGTGAGCGGCAGCAAGGCCGCACAGCACACTACGGCCAGCAGATTATACGAGATGTAAACCGCAGGCGGCAGCACCGCGATGATCAGCTGCGCCGCCAGCGAGGCGCTCATGTCGGCAATCCGGTAGGTGCCCATGGCCCGGCCGCGGGTTTCATTGGTGACCTTGGCATTGAGCCAGGCCTCGATCACCGTATAGGCGCCGGCCACGCAGAGACCGGAGGCGATCCGCATTGCCGCCCAGGCATAGGGGTTCTCGGTCAGCGTGTGGCCCAAGAGGCCCATCGCTCCCAGCGCGGTGCAGACTGCAAAGGCGCGGGAGTGGCCGACGTTGCCCATCAGCCGCGGCGCCCACCAGCAGCCAATGAAAAAGCCGAAGAAATGGGCCGAGCCGAGGAGGCCGATCTGTTCCTTGGTGAAGTTGAGCGTCAGGCCCGAGATGGCATCAAGCGGGCCGACGCCTCCGGTGGACAGCTGCAGCAGGATGACGGAAAGGAACAGGGCGGCAAAGGAGACGATCAGGCGCATAACGCTGCGACCATGACAGGCTGGCGCGGCATTGCCAGCCGGTTTCCGCCAAAGCCATGTCGTATTTCTGCGCGGCGGTGTTTTTCGGCACCTGCTCCGGTGCTGCGCCCGGGCTCAGCCTGCGCGCCGGATGCGGGCCTTGATGGCGAGGCGGACGCGGTCGGCAACCAGTTCCCCATAGCCGGTGGCGCCGAAGGCGGCGCGGCTGAGCTGGCCTGTCAGCTGCACATCCAGTTCGCTGAGGTCGTCCGGGGCGCTGCCGGGGCGGCGGTAGAGCGCGGCCTGCAGGATGAGCGGGCGGGTGGTTCCGCGCAGGGTCAGGTCTCCCTCGATCGCGGCACCATCCGAGATCCGCCCGTCCGGCCCCAGCCGGACCCGGGTGGAGCGGAAGCGGATTTGCGGGTGGCGTGCAGTGTCAAGGACACCGGCGCTTTTCAGCGCTTCGGTGGCAAAGATCAGCCCGGTGCGGGCGCGGCGGGCGTCCAGGGTGATATCGGCCTGGCTGCGGGCCAGGTTCGCCGGGTCGATGCGGATGCGGGCCTTGGTGACCGGAAGGCGCCCCTGCTGCGGCTGGCCGCTGAGCAGGAAAGTGAAGCGCACATCGGTGGCCTCTGGCATCAGCTGGTATGCCAGGGGCGCTGCACGCAGCCCTTGCGGTGCCAGCACCGCAGCGCTGAGGCAGGCGAGCAGTTTGCGCCGTTGCATTCCGGGGGTGTCCACGGGCGGTTTCCCTTGCGAGCGAGTGCTTCAGGCGCAGTGTAGCCGGATCTGCCGGGGCGGACTGCTCACTTTTGCGCGTGCTGCCGTGAGGCCGGGACGGGGAGGTTCTCCCGCCAGGTATCGGCTTTTGGCAAAGCCTCTGCCTGTTGGGCCCGGCACCGGGCGCAGCCCGGTGCCGGGCCCAATGCCGCTAGGGCAGCGCTGGCGCAGCCAGCGGTGACTGCGGTTGCGGGAGAACCCGGGAAGCCGCAGGGCGTGCGGTCTGCTGGCAGGCCGCGCCGGGCGGCAGCGGAGCGGCCTGCAGCGGGCCGCCTGCGCGGGCCCGGGTGATGTGCCAGCTGCGGGGCGGCAGGGTGCGGGCGCGCAGGCGCTGCAAGGTCCAGCACTCGCGGCTTGCCGCCCCGCAGCCGGGCAGGCTGCTGGAGGGGGGCGGCAGGCCGTGGGCGGGGGCCAGGTGCCAGCGGCTTTCGATGCCCTGGGCGCCGCCCTGGCCCGGGGTCAGCAGCAGGCCGGCCGGCGCCGGACCAAAGGTGCCGCCAGCCTCTGCCGCCAGATGCAGCCGCCGCACCGGGGTCATGGCGGGGGGCTCTGCCAGCTCTGCCACCACCAGCGCCGCGCCGCCGCCGCGCAGGGCTTCCTCCATCGCCCAGAGCAGATCCTCTGCCCGGGCGGTTTGCACGAACAGGAACCGCGAGGGGCTGGCATATTCCGCGATCCCGTCCGGATTCAGCGGCCTCGCGGCCTGTGCCGGGTTCAGCGGCCTGCCGGCCTGGGGCTGGGACAGCCACAGCACAGGCCCCTGGGCTGCAGCTGCCAGCCACAGCGCAAAACTGTGCCGGGCGGGGCCGCAGGCCTCATGCACACGGGCCAGGTCCAGCGCGATCCCCTCTGTCAGGGGCAGCGTTGGGCGGGGCTTGTGGCTGCGGCGGCAAAGCAGGTGAGTCGGCATGCTGCCACATTATCATGTTCTCTCTTTGTTCTCAACTGGCCCAAAAGGTTCCCAACTGGCCCAAAAGGTTCCCAACTGGCCCAAAAGGCTCCCAACTGGCCCAAGAGGCCTGTGCGGCGCCTTGAGCCCGTGCCGCGCGGAGGGCCTCAGCCCTCGCGCGGCACCACCGGGCCGCCCTGCTTGGCCCATTCGGTGAAGCCGCCCTCCAGATGGACCACCGGTTTCAGCCCCATCTCCATCGCCGCCCTGGCGCTCAGGGCCGAGCGCCAGGCGCTGGCGCAGTAGAACACATAAGTCTTGTCCTGGTTGAACACCGGCTTGTGGTAGGGGCTGTCCGGGTCGATCCAGAATTCCAGCATGCCGCGCGGGCAGGAAAACGCGCCGGGGATCATGCCGCTGCGCTGCAGTTCGCGGATGTCGCGCAGGTCGATGAAAACGTAATTTTCGTCCAGAACTTTCTGCTTGGCGTCCTCGACGCTCATGGTTTCGACAAGGCTGTTTGCCTCCGCGAGCAGCGCCTTGACGCCCTTGGTGATGGTTTGCGGCATCTTCTCTCCTTTCCTCGGTTTACCAGCAGGCTGGCGGGTTTGCGCCGCAGGTGCAAGCCGCTTGCACTTGCCGTCCTGCCGGTTAGGGTCGCGGGCAGATCCGCAGCAGGGGAGCGCGCAAGATGAAAATGAACCCGTTGGGCCGCACCGGCATGAAGGTGTCCGAACTGTGCCTGGGCACGATGACATTCGGCACCCAGACGCCGCAGGACGAGGCGCATGCGCAGATTGATATGGCGCTGGCGAACGGTGTGAACTTTGTCGACACCGCCGAGATGTACCCGGTGAATCCGGTCAGTGCAGAGACCCTGGGCAACAGCGAACGCATCATCGGCTCCTGGAACGAAAAGACCGGACGGCGGGGCGATTACGTCCTGGCGACCAAGCACTCCGGCGAGGGGATGAAACATGTGCGCGGCGGGGCGCCGATTTCTTCCAAGACCATTGCGCCCACCGTGGAGGCCTCGCTGAAGCGGCTGAAGACGGATTACATCGACCTCTACCAGTTCCACTGGCCGAACCGGGGCAGCTATATGTTCCGGCAGAACTGGAGCTATGATCCCTCCGGCCAGAACCGCGAGGAGACCTTGGCCAATATGGAGGACTGCCTGGAGGCACTGCAGCGCGAGGTGGACCGCGGCACCATCCGCGCCTTTGGCCTGTCAAATGAAAGCGCCTGGGGCACGGCGCAATGGCTGCGGATTGCTGACGAAAAAGGCTGGCCGCGGGTGGCCTCGATCCAGAACGAGTATTCGCTGGTCTGCCGGATGTATGACACAGACCTGGCAGAGCTGAGCGTCAATGAAGATGTGGGCCTGATGGCGTTTTCGCCGCTGGGCACCGGATTGCTGACCGGAAAATACCAGAACGGGGCGGTGCCGGAAGGCTCCCGCAAGTCGATCAACCCGGAACTGGGCGGACGGCACAGCCCGCGGGTTTATGATGCCGTCGCGGCCTATCTGGAGATTGCGGGGCGGCACGGGCTGGACCCGGTGCACATGGCGCTGGCCTGGTGCCGGACGCGGCCCTTCATGGCCTCGGCGATCTTTGGCGCCACCCGTCTGGCGCAGCTGGAGCATCTTCTGCAATCGGTAGAGCTGGAACTTAGCCAGCAGGTGCTGGACGAGATTAACGCCGCCCACCGGGCGCATCCGATGCCGTACTGATCCTATGGGCGGAGGCACTCCCGCCCGGCCTGCGGGCATGGTCATGCCCTGGGCCGGTTGGGCCGGGCGCTGCTGGCGCAGCGCAGGGAAAAATTTGCTGAGAGGCGTTCAGGGGCAGGCCTGCCCCTGAAGCGCCTTTGCCAGTTTATTCAAGGGATGCGCGTCAAGGGAGAACGGTGCTGCGCACCGCCGCTGCGCGGCCCTTGACCCGTGTTGCGTCAGTGCGCCGTGGGGCGGGCCTGTTCCTGGCGCAGGTCGCGGGCGGAGGTTCCGTGGGCGGTGCGGAAGGCGCGGGCAAAGCTCGACTGCGAGGTGAAGCCGGTCGCCATCGCCACATCCATCAGCGGCATCGCGGTGTCGGTCACCAGGCGGCGGGCCTCGGCCAGGCGCAGCTGCAGATAGTGGTCCTGCGGCGTGGTGTTGAGCTTGAGCCGGAACTGCTGCTGCAGGCTGCGCGGGCTGGTGCCCAGGGTCTCGGCGATCTGTGCCAGCGGCAGCGGCTCGTCCAGCGAGGCCTCCATCAGTACGTTGGCCTTGGCGGTCAGGGCACTGTGGCCGCGGTTGCCCAAGCGGCTTTGCGGGCGCGGCAGCGCGGACGGACCGTCGAACAGGAACAGCCCGGCGACGCGGGAGGCAAAGCCAGCGCCGTGGCGGGCGCTGATGATGTGCAGCATCATCTCGATCGCGGGGGTGGCGCCGCCGGAGGTCAGGCGGGCATCCGAGACGGTGAATCGGTCGTTGCGGGCATCCACCTCCGGGAAGCGGGCGGAGAAGTTCTCGAGGTCTTCCCAGTGGGTGGTGGCGGGGTGACCATCCAGCAGACCTGCCTCGGCCATCAGCCACGGCCCGCCGTCGATGCCGGCGATGGTGGCGCCGCTGGCGGCGATGCGGCGCAGGCCGGCCAGCAGGCTGGGGGTGGCATGGCGCGCCAGCTGGAAGCCCGCGATGACGATCAAGAGCTCGCAGCCTTGCAGACGGGCCAGCGGAAAGCTTGGCACGGTGAGGCCGCTGGTTAGCATCGGCGGCTCAGATGTGGCGCTGACGTAGTCCCAGTCGAACGCCGCCCGCCCGGCCAGCCGGTTGGCGGCGCGCATCGGGTCCACTGCGGCGGCAAAGGACAGCGTGTTGCATTCATCCAGAACCAGTACCGCTGTTTTCAGCGGCCGGTTCTCGGGCTGCAGGATGTTTTTTGCGGATTTCATCAACTTCGATTCGCCTGGTGTAAACTGTGCCGCAAAAGGCTGCGGCAGAGTCGTCTGCAACGCAAATCGGAATCTGGGGAGGAGCCTGGGGATAACCCGTGGCAAAACCCTGTACATCGAAGGGAAAAGAAAAATGCCTCTGGAAATGAACCGGGACGTCTTCATCACCTGTGCCGTGACCGGCTCTGGCGGCACCCAGGACCGCAGCCCGCATGTGCCGCGCTCGCCCAAGCAAATCGCCGACAGCGCCATCGCCGCGGCCAAGGCGGGCGCCGCCGTGGTGCACTGCCATGTGCGTGATCCTGAGACCGGGGTGCCGAGCCGCCGGCTGGATCTTTACCGCGAGGTGACAGACCGGATCCGTGATGCCGAGGTGGATGTGGTGCTGAACCTGACCGCGGGCATGGGGGGCGACATGGTGTTTGGCGACACCGAAAACCCGCTGCCGCTGAAAGAAGCGGGCACCGATATGGTGGGCGCGACGGAGCGGGTGGCCCATGTGGCGGAATGCCTGCCGGAGATCTGCACCCTCGATTGCGGCACCATGAACTTTGCCGAGGCCGATTACGTGATGACCAACACCCCCGGTATGCTGCGGGCGATGGGCAAGATGATGACGGATCTGGGCGTGAAGCCGGAGATCGAGGCGTTTGACACCGGCCACCTGTGGTTTGCCAAGCAATTGGTAAAAGAAGGCGTGCTGGAGCCGAACGCGCTGGTGCAGCTGTGCATGGGGGTGCCGTGGGGCGCGCCGGATGATCTGAACACCTTCATGGCGATGGTCAACAACGTGCCGGATGACTGGACCTTCTCGGCCTTCTCGCTGGGGCGCAACCAGATGGCTTATGCGGCGCAGTCGGTGCTGGCGGGCGGCAACGTGCGGGTGGGTCTTGAGGACAACCTGTGGCTCGATAAGGGCGTGCTGGCCGAAAACTGGCAGCTGGTTGAGCGCGCCAACACCATCGTGTCGAACATGGGCGCGCGGGTGATCGGGCCGCAGGAAGTGCGCGAGAAGCTGGGCCTGACCAAGCGCGCGCCGGCGGCGAAGTAAGTGACCGCAACGGGGGGTGACATGCGTGCACCCTCTGTGCACCGGCCATTTGGCCCTGCTTGAACTTGGGAGCGAAAACCCAATGATGCGAATGATAACCAAAAAGGGGATTTCAGCATGGTTTTGGTAATGACGCTTCCGTTTGCAGGGATTGTTGGTCTTACTGCCTTTCTTCAGGCAAGCGATGGCGGATGGAGGTACTTTGCCGCCGCGGTAGCCATGATGGCTGCAGCGTTGGCCGGTCCGGCATTTCTTCATGAGGGCTGGCAACAGAATGGGCAAATTGCGTTTCTCGTGGGAAGCGGCTTCAACGCAGGTGCATTGGTGTTGGCGGGCGCAGTGATCGGTTTGATCGGCAAGCGATTCAGTACAGCGGGAAAAGTAGGAGGCGTGGCATTTCTTGTCGGTGTTGCCACGCTATGGACCTGGACTTGGATGAGTATTCTGAAATGAAAACAGCAGCAATCATCGGCGGCGGGGTTATTGGTGGCGGCTGGGCCGCTCGGTTCCTGCTTAACGGCTGGAACGTGCGGGTGTTCGACCCGGACCCGGAAGCAGAACGCAAGATCGGCGAAGTGCTGGGGAATGCCCGCCGGAGCTTGCCCGGCCTTGGCAATGTGGCATTGCCTGCGGAGGGCAGCCTGACCTTCCATGAAACCATCGCGCAGGCCGTTGAGGGGGCCGAGTGGATCCAAGAAAGCGTGCCGGAGCGGCTGGACCTGAAACAGAAGGTCTATGCAGAGCTGCAGGCCCATTGCGCGCCGGATGCAGTGATCGGCTCCTCAACTTCCGGCTTCAAGCCGTCGCAGCTGCAGGACGGGCGCGAGAATCCCGGCCAGATCGTGGTCGCGCATCCGTTCAACCCGGTCTACCTGCTGCCGCTGGCGGAGCTGGTGACGACAGAGGCGAACCCGGCGGGCGTTGTCGACCGGGCCAAGGAGATCATTACAGCCATCGGCATGTATCCCCTGCATCTGAGGAAAGAGATCGACGCCCATGTGGCCGACCGGTTCCTGGAGGCGGTCTGGCGCGAGGCGCTGTGGCTGGTGAAGGATGGCATTGCCACCACCGAGGAGATCGACAACGCGATCCGCTACGGCTTTGGCATCCGCTGGGCGCAGATGGGTCTGTTCGAGACCTACCGGGTGGCCGGCGGCGAAGCGGGCATGAAGCATTTCATGGCGCAGTTCGGCCCCTGCCTCAGCTGGCCCTGGACCAAGCTGATGGATGTGCCGGAATTCACCGATGAGCTGGTGGACCTGATCGCGGGCCAGTCGGACGAACAGTCCGGCCAGTATTCGATCCGCGAGCTGGAGCGGCACCGGGACGACAACCTGGTCGGTATGATGCGGGCGCTGGGCGCAAACAACTGGGGTGCGGGCGCGCTGCAGAACAGTCATGACCTGAACCGCGAAGGCGAGGCCGGTCTGGTGCGCGTGATCGGGGACTTGGAAGACCTGAGCCAGCCGGTTCTGACCCAGAGCCGCGTGGTGCCGCTGGATTGGACCGATTACAACGGCCATATGACCGAGAGCCGCTATCTGGATGCCTTCGCGCAATCCACCGACCGGCTAATGATGATCATCGGCTGCGACGCGGAGTATATCGCCAATGGCGGCAGCTACTTCACCGCCGAGACCCATATCCGCCACATCGACGAGGTGCACGCGGGTGATCCGATCCAGGTGCGCACCCGGGTGATCATGGGCGCGGGCAAGAAGATGCACCTGTGGCATGAGATGTATTCGGGTGAGCGGCTGCTGGCGACGGGCGAGCATATGCTGCTGCATGTGGACCTGAAGACCCGCCGCTCGGCGCCGCCTGCGCCGCATATCGAGGCCAATCTGGTGAAGCTGGCGGAGGCGCATTCCGCGCTGCCGGTTCCGGACGGACTGGGCCGTGCCATCGGTGCTCCCCGGTGAGTTCTGAAGGGATGAGCCGGGTTCTGATCACCGCCGGCGGGTCCGGTATCGGCCGGGCGATGGCCGAGGGCTTTGCCGCCGCCGGCCATCAGGTCTGGGTCACGGATGTGAGCGCCATAGCGCTGGCGGACGTGCCGGAAGGCTGGCGGGCAACGGCCGTGGATGCCACCGATGAGGCGGGCGTCAGGGCGCTGTTCGTGGAGATCGCTGAAGCTTGGGGCGGGCTCGATGTGCTCTGTGCCAATGCAGGGATCGCCGGGCCGACCGCGCTGATCGAAGACATTGCGCTGGAGGACTGGCGCAAATGCGTGAGCGTCAATCTGGAGGGCTGCTTTCTGGCCGCCAAATACGCAGCACCTTTGATGAAGGCGGCCAGGGCCGGCTCGGTCATCGTGACATCCTCCACCGCCGGGCAGTACGGCTACCCGAACCGGGCGCCTTATGCTTCGGCCAAATGGGCGGTTATCGGCCTGATGAAGACACTGGCGATGGAGCTTGGCCCCTTTGGCATCCGCGCCAATGCGATCTGTCCCGGCGCGGTGGAAGGGCCGCGGATGGAAGGGGTGCTGGAGCGCGAGGCGGCGGCTAAGGGGATGACCCGGGATGAGGTTTATGCGGGCTATGCGTCCGGCACCTCGATGGGCCGTTTTGTCGAGGCCAGCGACATTGCCAATATGGCGGTGTTCCTCGGCTCGGATGCGGCGCGGCTGGTGTCGGGGCAGGTGATCGCCGTGGATGGCCATACCGAGAACCCGGACCCGAAGGTGTGAGCCGGGCTGAACGGGCGGGTCACGTTTCCCGGCGCGGGAAACGTCCCGGAAAACACGTGTTTTCCGAGCCGGAATTCGCACCGAATTCCGGCGGCCCTGCCGGCACGTTCAGGAAATCGCTGCCCTGAGCGCGCGGAGGCGGCCGGGCAATTGCCGGGCGGTGATATCGGCCTCGCGCACCAGATTGTCGAAATGGCTGGTGAAGGTGGCGATCCGCTCCTTGTCGCGGAAGGCCAGATAATGGGTGCCGGCGTAAAAGACACACAGAAGCGGCCCGAAGATGGTGATCGGTGAGGAATAGAGCCGCTTGGCATCAAACAGGTAGATGCGCAGCCGGGGATAGAGCTGCTCGCAAAGGCGCTCGAAATGGTCCAGCTGTTCCAGCCGCACCCCCAGCGGCAGGCCCTCGTAATAGCCAACCGCATGGGCAAAGCTGTCGAGTTCATAAAGCGGCATAGCGATTTCATAATCAGAGGGCGATTGGCGCATCCAGGTGAGCCGGTCCTCGGAGGCGCCGATGGCCTGGCCTGCGGTGCGGCCCAGGTGGGGGGCGTATTCCCATTCCAGCAGAGCGCGGGTTTTCAGCATGTCGGGGAGCGCAGCGGGCACGTGGCGGATTTTGTAGCCCTCGGCCTCCTGGTGCCAGTCGAAGATCCGTTCATCCACCAGCGCGCGGGGGGCCTCGGTCAGGGTGAGGCTGGAGGCCAGAAGTTCGGCGGCGCTTTCGGGCCGGTCAGACAGGCTGAGGAGCCAGTCGGCGGAAACCCCCAGCGCGCCGGCGCAGGCGCCAACCACATGGGCGTTCGGCAGCCGCGCGCCTTCATCCGTCAAGAGCTGCGAAATGGTGGAGCGGTCGACGCCGACGGCGCGGGCGAGTGCGCTTTGGCTGAGGCCGCTGTCGCGCAGCGCCCGGTTCAGCCTTTGCCGGAACTGCTCTGCGCGCACCCGTTTGTCGATATTTTCTATCATGTGTTCGTAAATATCACAGATGATGCATTTTGTTAACTGCATTCGGAATTCTGCACAGCCCGCGGCTGCGGTAGTTTGGAAACAAGCACTTACCAAAGAATTTCAGGAGGCAAGATGGAAACGCGAAGGCGCTCCATAGTTAAGGCCGTGATCTGGAACATCCTCGGGCTGGCCACGATGACGCTGGTGGGGCTGATTGCCACCGGGTCGGTCAAGGCGGGCGGGATGATGGCGCTGGTCAATACCGGCATCGGGTTTACGGTCTACCTTTTCTATGAGCGCGCCTGGGCCAAGATCAACTGGGGGCGCAGCCATGTCTGAGCGCTGCAGCGAATATATGCCGCGGGGCGTGGAATGGGGCACCCTGGGGCTGATCCTTGCCTGCCACGGCGGCTGGCTGGCGGCGCTGTGGCTGCTGCCTGAGGTCAGCCTGGGGCTGACGGTGCTGGCGCTGGGGGTGATGGCAGCGCTGCATTCCTCGCTGACCCATGAGGCGCTGCACGGGCATCCGTTCCGCAGCCGCCGGCTGAATGAGGCGCTGATGTTCTTTCCGCTCAGCCTGGCGATCCCCTATGGCCGGTTCCGCGACACTCATCTGGCGCATCACGAGGATGAGGCGCTGACCGACCCCTATGACGATCCGGAAAGCAATTTCCAGGATCCGGGCGTGTGGGCGGGGTTGCCGGGCTGGCGCAGGATGCTCTTGCGGGTGAACAACACGCTCTTGGGCCGGGTGGTGCTGGGGCCGCTGATCGGGCAGCTCTGCTTCATGGCGGGCGATTGGCGTCTGATGCGTAATGGGCAGCCGGGGATTGCCCGCGACTGGGCGCTGCACGGAGTCGGCTTGGCGGCGGTGATCTGGGTGGTGCTGCAGTCGCCTGCGCCCTTGTGGACTGCCGTTGCCGGAGCCTATATCGGTCTCGGCCTGCTGAAGATCCGTACTTTCCTGGAGCACCGCGCGCATGAAACCGCCCGCGGTCGAACCGTGGTGATTGAGGACAAGGGGCCGCTGGCCTTGCTGTTCCTGAACAACAACCTGCATATCGTGCACCACATGCATCCGGGCGTGCCCTGGCATGCGCTGCCGCAGCTCTACCAGGCGCGCCGGGCGGAGTTCCTGGCGGCCAATGACGGCTACGTCTACCGCAACTACCTGCAGATTTTCCGCAACTACCTGCTGCGGGCCAAGGATCCGGTGCCGCATCCGCTCTGGCAGCAGGGGGAATAAAGGCGCATAAGCGCAGGCATGTTTGCCTGGATCCCCGTTTCCATAGCCGCTGCCAGCTTTCAGACCGTGCGCTTTATGCTGCAGAAGGTCCTAAGCAGCGTGACCCTGTCGCCGGGCGGAGCCACTTTCGCCCGGTTTGTCTATTCTGCGCCCTTCATCCTGGCCGGGCTTGTCGCCTATCTGGCGGTGTCGGGACGGAGCCTGCCGGAACTGGGCGCGAAATTCTGGATGTTTGCCGCAATCGGCGGCACCGCGCAGATCCTTGCCACCGTCTGCGTGGTGGCCCTGTTCAAGCAGCGCAACTTTGCGGTCGGCATCACCTTCAAGAAGACCGAAGTCATTCAGACCGCCATCGTCGGGCTGGCGGTGCTGGGCGATCCTGTCAGCCTTGGCGGCTGGGCGGCGATCCTGATCGGGCTGGCCGCCGTTCTGGTGCTGTCCAAGACCCCGGATGCAGCAGGCCCCTGGTGGCGGCATCTGACCAACCGTGCCTCGCAGCTGGGGCTGGGGTCGGGGGTGCTGTTTGCCTTTTCCGCGGTCAGCTATCGCGGTGCCTCGCTGCAGCTGGTGGAGCTGGAGCCGATGTTCCGCGCGGGCGTGACGCTGGCCGCAGTGGTCTGTCTGCAGACGCTGTTCATGGCTTTTTGGCTGGGCCTGCGCGAGAAGGGCGAAATTGCCCGGGTCTGGGCCGCGCGCAAGGTGGCGGTCTGGGTCGGGCTCACGAGCATGGGGGGCTCTTTCTGCTGGTTCTGGGCCTTTACGCTGCAAAACGCCGCCTATGTAAAGGCGGTGGGGCAGGTGGAGCTGCTGCTGTCGCTGCTGGCATCCGTGCTGTTCTTCAAGGAAAAGGTCACGGGCCGCGAACTAACGGGCATGGGGCTGCTGGTGGTGTCGATCCTGGTGCTGGTGCTGGCCCTTTGAGGCGCCGGGCCCGCGGCAGGGCAGCCGGAATTCTGCGAGAATTCCGGCTCGGAAAACACGTGTTTTCCGGAACGTTTCCCGCGCCGGGAAACGTTACCCGTCGGCGGGCATCGGGTAGCCCTTGAGGCGCAGGAACAGGCTGGCCTCGTCGTTGTTGTGGAAATAGGGCACGCTCTGCGGCGGCTCAGCGTCGCGGACGCGGGCGGTGACTTCGGCCAGCACCACCTCAGTGATGAAGGGCAGGTCGAAGCTGCGAACCTGGCTGAGCGGGATCCATTGCAGGTGCGACAGCTCATCCGCGGCGCGGGAAAAGTCATCAAGGTCGCCGGTGATCTGGTCCGCATCGACCAGAAAGAAACGCGCATCGAAGCGGCGCGGGCGGCCCGGCGGGGTCAGAGCGCGGAACACGAACTGTATGGCGCGCGCTGAGGGGACATGGCCGGTGGCGGCAAAGCTTTGCCAGTCTTCCGGTATGTCACCGCTCCAGTTGCCTGGCTCGCCCAGGATCAGGCCGGTTTCCTCCCACAACTCACGCACGGCAGCGACGCTCAGGGCGTGGTGCAAGCCATCCGGCGCCTTGTCGGCAAGGCGGTCCTGGCAAACCGGGGAAATCGGCGAAGCGAGCGGGACATCCGCATCCGCCACGTCCACCGCGCCGCCGGGAAAGACGAACTTGTTTGGCATGAAAGCGGCCTTGGCGCCGCGCTGGCCCATTAGCACCTGCGGGTCATCGGACATCCGGCCGCGCATGGCAATCACGGTTGCCGCGTTGCGGATCGCGGTCTTGTCAGTGGTGGTTTCGCCGCTCAGAAACGTTACGCTCATCGTGTTACTGCCCTTGTCCTGCCGGGGTGTCCTTGCCAAAGCCGTGCATCCGCCGCGCCCATTGGTAGGCGATGACGATCCCCTTCATCCGCGGCAGAAGATAGAGGGAAGACGCCAGGCAGCCAATCGAGAATACCGTGAACATCACCAGCGGCTCCGGCCGCCAGGAGAAATAGACCACATGCATCATGGGCGCCATGATGTGGCCGACGATCAGGATGGTGAGGTAGGCGGGGCCGTCATCGGCGCGCGCATGGGTGAGGTCGAGGCCGCAGGTGCTGCAGCGCGTGTTCACCTTGAGATAGGAATGCAGGAGTTTTCCCTTGCCGCATTCGGGGCAGCGGCAGCGCCAGCCCTTGGCCAGGGCGGGCATGGTCGGGCGGTCGGGCTCTGTGCCGGGTGCCGTCGCGGCGGGGGACTCGGTCATGGAAATATCCTGTGTGCTGGGCACATCTTTGCGCGCTTCAGGCGGGGGCGAAAGGGGAAAGCCCGGTTTATGCGCCGGTTTGCCGCAACGGGACGGCGGCAGAAACTTTTTTCGCATTTCTGCGACGGAAGCGCGGGGGTGGGGCGTTTTTTCTGTGCATCGGGCAGCAAGAGGCTGCCGCAGGACAAAGGAAAGACGACATGAAACACGTCAAATTCATCGCCCTGATCGTGGCCGCTGCAGGTATGACCGCTGGCAGCGCGGCTCTGGCCAAGGGTTTTGGCCATCACGGGGCCGGAATGTCCTTTGAGGAGATAGACGCGGATGGCAACGGTGAGGTTAGCAAGGCCGAGATCGAGGCCATGAAGGACGCCCGTTTCGCCAAGGCGGATGCCGATGGCGACGGCAAGCTGACGCTGGAAGAAATGCAGGCACATGCGCAGGCACGGGCAAGTGAGCACGCAGCGCACATGCTAGAACGCTTTGACAAGGATGGCGATGGCGCGTTGAGTAAGGACGAGATGCCGCAGCCGCGCCGGGCGGGCAGGATGTTCGACCGGATGGACGCCGACGGCAGCGGCGGCATCTCCAAGGAAGAGTTTGAAGAGGCCCGGGCGCGTCACGGCGGCAAGCGGTGGCATGGCCACGGGGATGAAACGGAGCAGAACTGATCGCTGAGGCGTGCTGCAACAGGCGGACATACCGCGGCGCCGGCCACCTGATGGGGGGGCGGCAGCCATGAACGCAGCGGCGGGGGAGGCCTCCGATGATGCGCTTCTGGTGCTGTATGCCAATGGCGACAGCCGGGCGGCGGCAGAGCTGACCGCGCGGCTGGGGCCGCGGGTCTTTGGTGTGGCGATGCGGGTGATGGGGATCCGCGCCGAGGCCGAGGACGTGACCCAGGAGGCGATGCTGCGCCTGTGGAAGATGGCACCGGAGTGGCGGCCGGGCGAGGCGCAGGTCTCGACCTGGCTTTACCGGGTGGCGATGAACCTGTGCATCGACCGCAAGCGGCGCACCCGTGGCGGGTATGTGGATCTTGACGCGATGCCGGAGCCGCCGGATCCGGGCCGCTCGGCCGCGGAGCAGCTGCAGGACGGCGCCCGGCGGGATGCGCTGCAGGCAGCCTTGATGCAATTGCCGGAGCGGCAGCGTCAGGCGGTGGTGCTGCGGCACCTGGAAGAGCTTTCCAACCCGGAGATTGCCGGGATCATGGACATCAGCACCGAGGCGGTGGAAAGTCTCACCGCCCGGGGCAAACGGGCGCTGGCTGCGGCCTTGGCCGGGCGGCGCGAAGAGTTGGGGTATAGCGATGGCTGAGACGGACAAATCACTGCAGGAGCTGGACGGCCTGTTTGCTGAGGCGCAAAATGAGCCGCCCGCGCTGCCGGATCATCTGAGCGCCGCCATTCTGGCGGATGCGGCGCGTGTGCAGCCGGGCGGCCAGCCCGCGGAACCTGCCCGGGCGGCGCGGCAGCCGCTGTGGCGCCAATTGGCAGAGGCGCTGGGCGGCTGGCCGGCGCTGGGCGGGCTGGCTGCGGCCAGTGCAGCGGGCCTGTGGATCGGCTTGGCGCCACCCTCGTTCATGCCGGATCCGGCGGCGCTGGCCGGATTTGAGGACAGCAGCACCGCCTTTGCGGACGGCAGTTATGACATGGCGCTGATGCTGAGCGAGGATTTGCAATGACTGCGGAGGCAAAACCCAAGATGAAGCTGTGGCTGAAGCTGCTGCTGGCGGGATCGCTGGCGCTGAACCTCGCGGTGATCGGTATCGCGGCCGGAGCGGCCTGGCGGTTCAGCGGCAAGGAAAGGCACTGGCAGCGGCCTCCGTCTGTGGGGGCGATGATTTTCCGCGAGCTGGACCGGGATACCCGCAAGGCGCTGCGGCAGCGGGCGGGCGGCGATCACGGCAGCTATTTCAAGCGCCGTCATGCAGAAGGTGAGGCGGTCATTGCGGCCCTGCGAAGCGAGGACTTCGATGCTGGCGCATTGCTGGCAATGCTGCAGGGGCAGGCAGAGGCGCGTCATGCCTTCCACAGCAGCGTGCAGGAGGCCTGGGTGCGAAAGCTGGAGCGGATGGCACCGGAAGAGCGGGCGGCGTTTGCGGACCGTATGGAGACACGGATGCAGCAGGCGGGGAAGTACTGGCACCGCAAGCGGGAAGGGCGGGACTGACCTGCCTGCTGCGGGTCCTGCCCCAAGTAAACCTGACGTAAATAAAAAGGCAGCCCTGATGGCTGCCTTTTCCGCAGAAACGCAAGCGGATGGGGCGGCTCAGGCGGCCTCTGTGCGCTCCGGCGTCAGGGTCACCTGGTTGCGGCCCGCGTTCTTGGCGTCATAAAGCGCCTGGTCCGCCTTTTCGACCAGTGCCGCAGTGCTGCCGCCATGGCCTGCGCCGCCCATCACCGCGCCGACACTGATCGTGACCCTGACCGGACCGGCGGCGCCCGGTAGCTGGAACGGGGTGCTGTTGATCGCATTGCACAGGGCAATGGCCGCCAGGCCGGCCTTTGCCTCGGTGGCGCCGGGCAGCACTGCCATGAATTCCTCGCCGCCGACGCGGGCCAGCAGGTCTGCGGGCCCCAGCACCGCCTGCATGCGGCGGGCGGCCTCGATCAGCACGGCATCGCCCGCCGGGTGGCCATAGACATCATTGATCCGCTTGAAGTGGTCGAGATCGGCCAGCATGACAGCGAATTTCTCGCCGGTCTCAGAAGCTGAATGCGCCACCCGGTCCAGGAAGGGTTTGGCATATCGACGGTTGTAAAGGCCGGTCATCGGGTCCAGATTTGCAGCGCGCAGGCCATTGCGGACACTGTCGCGGAGCCGGTCTTTGCGGGCTTTGTGCTGCAGCTGCGTGTTCAGGCGCAGGGCAAGCTCCTCAACATCGAACCCGCTCTGCAGAACGTCGTGGGCGCCGCGGTCCAGCGCCTCTGCCGCGATATGCGGATCGGCGGGGTTGGGCACAGCAATCACCACCGATTTGCGGGTGGCCGCGCGGGCGCGCAGGTCGGCCAGAAGGCGCAGGCCGGGGCCGGCCGATGCCTCGTTCAGCTCAATGATGATGGCATCCGCCACAGGCGCCTGCATCAGGCCCTGAATGTCGCTGATGGCATGGGTGCGAAGCGCATAGGGCAGGGCGGGCGAGAGACGGTCTCGCCAGGCCATGGCGGTGCGCGGATCCTCGGCCACCAGGGCCACGGCGGCATTGCGCAGGCTCTCGGCGCCGGCGCGGTCGCACAGCGGCAGGATGAAGCCCTGCGAAGCGTCGCGCTGCAGGTTCAGCTCCTCGCTGGCGCTGCGTGCGCGCAGCAGGCTGCGGATGCGGGCCTGCAGGATCACGTCGTCCACCGGCTTCTGCAGCACATCGTCAATGCCAGCGGCCAGCGCCTGCAGCCGCGCCTGCTGGCCTTCCCAGTCGGAAACCGCAATCACCGGCAGATCGGCCAGCGCTTCATCTGCCGCCAGCGTGCGTTTGACATCTGCGGCGGTGCCATCGGGCAGCGACATCGCTGTGAGCACAAGGTCAGGGCGGCAGGTGCGGGCGGCCTGCAGCACCTCTGCCACGCAACCGGCCTGCACGGCATCGTAGTAGGCAGCCGCCAGCTGCACCTTCAGCATGATGCGGTTGGTGGAGACGCCGTCGATGACCAGGATAGTGCCTTGCACGCGGTATCCTTTCGCCCCTTGCAAATCCTATGATTTCCAATTTTGCTGAGACTGGTTAAAAAAACCTTTCAGATTTTTACTAAATTGGCTGCAATGCGGCAGGAGTGTGGAGAACATGCGGATTTCCGCTGATGGAGCAGAGACACTGGCGCTGAAGGCTTTGGCCTGGCTGGCTGCAAATGACGAGCTGTTACCGGTTTTTCTGGGTGCCACAGGCGCCAGCGAAGCGGATCTGCGGGCGCAGGCGGCGGAACCGGCATTCCTTGGCTCGGTGCTTGATTTTCTGACGATGGACGACACTTGGGTGATGCAGTTCTGCGATGCCGAGGGGCTGGCCTATGAGATGCCGATGCAGGCACGTATGTCGCTTCCGGGCGGTGAACAGGTGAACTGGACTTGAGAATGGCGTGGAGCGGCCCTAGGGTCGGCTCAAATTTCAGCGGATGAGGACCCGCCATGCCGGTAGACGCTTTCCTGTTCGACAAGGACGGAACCCTGTTCGACTTCGCCGCCACCTGGGACAGCTGGGCGGCAGATTTGCTTGAAACCCTGTCGCAAGGGAACTTTTCCAGTAAGAAAGCAATGGCCAAGGCGATCAGCTATGATCTGGAGCGTGCGGCGTTCAACCCGGACAGCCTGGTGATTGCCAGCTCCAACGACGAGGTGGCTGAAGCGCTTGCACCTTATGTCGCGCACATGAGCCTTGCCGAGCTTACAGAGTATCTTGCCCAGAGCGCATCAGCTGCAGATCTGGCACCGGCGGTGCCGCTGGCGGCGTTCCTTGACGGGCTGCTGGCGCGCGGCAAGGTGCTGGGGGTGATGACCAATGATGCCGAGGTTTCCGCCAGGAGCCAGCTGCAGCGGGCCGGTGTGCTGGACCGTTTTGCCTTTGTTGCGGGGTGCGACAGCGGCCACGGCGCCAAGCCGGACCCGGACCCGCTGCTGGCGTTCTGCAAGGCCGCGGGCGTGTCTCCGGACCGGACCGCCATGGTTGGCGACAGCCGCCATGACATGGAAGCGGGCGCTGCGGCCGGGATGCAGCGGATAGCTGTGCTGACCGGCATGGCCCTGCGCGAGGAGCTGCTGCCGCACGCCGATATCGTGCTGCCCGACATCGGCTATATCCCCGGCTGGCTGGACAGCTGAGGCCCTGGTATCCCGCTGCTGATTCCCGCAATTCCACAGGGGCGTGAGCAGTCCGCCGGCGCACTGCCCTTGTGCGCCGGCTTTTTTATGTGCCAGACTGGGCACAAGTGTACAGAAATGCTCCGCTCCGGCGCTTGATGCGGAGAAAACGACAGGCGGGGTCGTGAACGGACAGGTTCAGATACGCGGGAATGGCGCAGTGTTTGCCTGTCAGCACGTGGCAATTCGGACCCAGGGGAGGGCGGCATGGCAGAGACAGGCACACACAAACGGCGCGGCGGAGGCAGGGCGGGCGCGGCAGCCCGGCGCGGCAGTGCAGTTCTGGAGCAGATGCCCTGGAACCCGCCCCGCAACATCGACCGCCCCATTGAGCCGCTGAGCGAGGAAGGGGTGCAGGCCATCCACGATGGCGCCATGCGAATCCTCGAAGAGATCGGCATCCAGTTTTTCAACGAGGAAGCGCTTGGAATCTTCAAGCAGGCGGGGGTGAAGGTTGAGGGCGACCTGGTCCGGATGGACCGGGAATTTGTCATGGAAATGGTGGCGAAAGCGCCGCGGGAATGGACCCTCACCCCGCGCAACCCGGAGCGCAAGATCACTGTCGGCGGCGATGTGATGCTGTTCGGAAACGTGTCCTCGCCGCCCAACTACTGGGATCTGGAGCAGAACAAGAAGACAGCGGGCACCCGCGAGCAATGCCGCAACCTGCTGAAACTGACCCAGTATTTTAACTGCATCCACTTTGCCGGCGGCTACCCGGTGGAGCCGGTGGACATCCACGCCTCGGTGCGCCATCTGGATGTGCTCTATGACAAGCTGACGCTGACAGACAAGGCGATGCATGCCTACAGCCTGGGCAAGGAGCGGGTCGAGGACGTGATGGAGATGGTCCGTATCGCGGGCGGCCACAGCCATGAGGAGTTTGATGCCAGCCCGAAGATGTACACCAACATCAATTCCACCTCGCCGCTGAAGCATGATGAGCCGATGATCGATGGTTCACTGCGGCTGTGCCGCCGGGGCCAGGGAGTGGTGGTGACGCCCTTCACGCTGGCAGGCGCAATGGCGCCGGTGACGATGGCGGGAGCGGTCGCGCAATCCATAGCGGAATCGCTGTGCGCGATCGCGCTGTTCCAGTACGTGGTGCCGGGCTGCCCGGTGGCGATCGGCACATTCACCTCCAATGTGGACATGAAATCCGGTGCGCCTGCCTTTGGCACCCCGGAATACATGCGCTCAACCCAGATGACCGGCCAGATGGCGCGCTTTTATGGCCTGCCGATGCGGGCCTCCGGCGTCTGTGCGGCCAATGTTCCGGACGGGCAGGCGATGTGGGAGACCTCCAACTCGCTTTGGTCCGCGGTGCAGTCAGGCGCCAACATGATCTATCACGCGGCCGGCTGGCTGGAGGGCGGCCTGATCGCCAGCCCTGAGAAGTTCATCATGGACTGCGAAGTGCTGCAAATGATCCAGCGCTACATGGACCCGGCGGTCAATGCCACCGGTCCGGACGAAATCGCCCTGGATGCGATCCGGGAGGTTGGCAACGATGGCCATTTCTTTGGAATCCAGCACACCCAGGACCGCTACACCACGGCGTTCTACCAGCCGTTTCTGAGCGATTGGCGCAACTTTGAGGCCTGGGAGGCCGCGGGCGCAACCTGGACCGCGGAGCGCGCTCACAAGATGTTTAAAGAGATCATCGGTTCCTTCGAGGAGCCGCCAATGGATGCGGCGATCCGGGACGAGCTGGCGGATTTCGTGGCCCGGCGCAAGGCTGAGGGCGGGGCGCCCACCGATTTCTGAATCTTACTGCCGTGGTTGCAAAAGCGGAGGCCGGGCCTCCGCTTTTTTGCATTCTCCGGCCGGGTGGTGAAAATCCGCCGGGGGAGGGCGGCGGAGGGTGCCGCGGGCTTGCCACTGCCGCCGGGCAGGTACAGTAGTGCAGCCAGGCCGTCCGCGCGCAAGAGGTTGGCGGGCGCTCCGGTTAGGCTATAATGGCGGGGCTTTGCGCAAAATTGCTGGTGAGATTGAGAGTGCAGGTTTCGTGCTAGGGGAAGAAAAAGCAGGATTTTCAGGCGCCGGAAGCTCAACTGACCTGCTTTGTTGTGCCTTTCTTAACCAGCGCGCGTCAAGACTGTGGCATAGGCAAAGAGGGGCCATTGCATGCACGGTCTGATCAACAGGGCGATTCAGGCTTTTGTGACGAGTACCTACGGGGCGGACCGCTGGGAAGAGGTCATGGAGCAGGCCGGACTCGGTTTCACCGAGTTCGAAGCAATGCTGTATTACACCGAGGAACAATCCGGCAGCATGCTGACCGCGATGGAGACAGTGCTTGCCCGGCCGCTGCCGGAAATGCTGGAAGATATGGGCACCTTCCTGGTGTCGAACCCGCAGGTGGAGGCACTGCGGCGGCTGTTGCGCTTTGGCGGCGTGACCTATGTGGAATTCCTGCATTCCCTGGATGACCTGCCGGACCGCGCCAGGCTGGCAGTGTCCGATCTGCATTTGCCAGGGCTGGAGCTGCTGGAACAAGCGCAGGATCAGTTTGAGTTGATCTGCCAGCCGGGGCTGCCAGGATATGCACATGTCCTGATGGGGGTTCTGAGGGCGATGGCGGATGATTACGGCGACCTGGTCTTTCTGGATCACAGCGGCACCCACGGTGGTGCCGAAGTGATTTCCATCACCCTGGTTGAAACCAAATTCGCTGCCGGGCGGGAATTTGACTTGGGGGCTCATTCGTTATGATGACACTCCCGCAGCTGACTGGAATGGCAGATGTCATTTGCCCGATGTTTGTGATCGTTGATCACAAGGGGCGGATCGTTTCGGCTGGCCCGACTCTGAAGAAGCTGCGCCCGCAGCTGACCTGGGAAGGGCGGCGGTTTTTCCGGGTGTTTGACCTGTCCAGGCCGCGGTCGGTCCGGTCAGTGGAAGATCTGCTGGCCTCCGCGGGCAGCAAGCTGCATTTGCAGTTCCGGGATTTGCCGCAGACCGGGCTCAAAGGGGTATGCACACCGCTGCCGGACGGCCAGGGCGCTTTCCTGAACCTGTCCTTCGGCATTTCGGTGCTGGAGGCCGTGCGCGACTACGACCTGACAAGCGCCGATTTCTCGCCTACGGACCTGACCATCGAGATGCTGTATCTGGTTGAGGCGAAATCTGCCGCGATGGAAGCGTCGCGCCAGCTGAACCTGCGGCTGCAAGGGGCCAAGATCGCCGCCGAAGAGCAGGCCTTCACCGACACTTTGACCGGGCTCAAAAACCGCCGGGCAATGGACCATATCCTGGCACGGCTGATCAGCAGCGGCCGCGAGTTCGCGCTGATGCATCTGGATCTGGATTTCTTCAAACAGGTCAATGACACGCTGGGCCATGCTGCTGGGGATGCGGTGCTGCAGCAGGCAGCCCGGATCATGGTGGAATGCACCCGCCAGTCAGACACGGTGGCCCGTGTCGGCGGTGATGAATTTGTGATGATCCTTGAGGGGGTTCTGGATACCAGCAGGCTTGCCGCGATTGCCAAGCGGCTGATTCAGCGGCTGGAGGAACCGGTGCCGTTCGGCGGCCAAAGCTGCCGGATTTCCGCCAGCGCAGGCACGACGCTGTCCACTTGGCAAAAGGCGCCGGATGCGCAGGAGTTGCTGAACCAGGCTGACCTGGCGCTTTATGCTGCCAAGCGCGCCGGGCGGGCGCAGCATTGCTTCTACCGCGAGGGGATGGAGAAGACTGGCGGGACCGCCTCGGGGGGGGAGGCGTCTGCCAGCCCCGTTGCTGCCCGCGGCCCTGCTAAGTGACACAGGCTGCACGAGTTCAGGGAGAAGGCGGCGCGGCAGGTCTGCCCTTTTGGTGAGCGGGCCAGGTGTGCAACGGCGCAGCACCTCCGGCTCCTGCCTGCCGGCTTACCTTTGACGCTGTCTGCTTGGAAACCCGGGCCGGAGCATGGATGCTCAATCTGGCCAATTCTGCTCCCGCTGTTCTGCCGGAAGGAAGTGTCATTGCAAGAACGGGAGAAAGTGGCAGCCCGTAGGGGAATCGAACCCCTCTTTCCAGGTTGAAAACCTGGCGTCCTAACCGATAGACGAACGGGCCACTCTGTGTGTGAGGCGCTGTTTACTGATTGCGCCGCGCGGGCGCAAGGGGCTTTTTGCAGAAATGCGAAGATTTTTCTCCTGCCGGGTGTGCAGGCTAAATCCATATAAAAAAACAATAATCACCATGGCTGAAGGGCAGCCGCAAAGGTGCATTGCCTGGAGCAGTTTGGAATTTCCCTTTAGAAATCCGGTTTTCCGGTTTTGCTTGCGATGGAGCAGCGCCGTTCTCTGGTTCTTGTGGTTTGCGGATTCGCGGGCGATGCCGCACGGATGCGGGCGTGCGGCTGGCCTGGCCCGGAGATTTGGCGGCTTAAGCTAAGACAGAGCCACTGCGCCCCATGATTTTGCAGAAACAGCAGGAGCCGCAAGCGGCTTTGCCTGCTTGAGGTCGGCAGCGAACGAAGCGCAAGCCCGGTATCCGGCAGGGCTGCCGCGGCGGCCAGATGCTGCATTCCGGGCGTTTCCAATCCTTTTCCTGCAAGAGTTCTGCCGATGCGAGGCCAATTTTCAACCGGCTCGCTTTTTTGCTCAAAAGACCTCTTGCGACGGACCGCCGAAGGATGGTAAGCGCGGTTTCACAGCTCGGCGCCCCTATAGCTCAGCTGGTAGAGCAACTGATTTGTAATCAGTAGGTCCGCGGTTCGAGTCCGTGTGGGGGCACCAAATCTTCCATAAGTTACAACATCTTACAGCGGATCGAGCGAGCGCGCTCCTATTGCGCTCGGAAGCCTGTAGGCGCTATGTAAGCAAGATTTTTCAAGTTGCTTACAAAGCGCTCACCTAAATCACCACCGGCAGATTCTGAAGTTTGCCGATTATCCGGTCCAGGTCTTTGCGGGTGTCTGCGTTTTCTGTGCCGTACCTGTAAGCACGGCCAATCCGCTTCAGTGTGAAAATGTCCATTGGCGAAAAGCCATGCTCCATTAGCGTAGCTACGTGCTGCTTCGGCAGCCACTCCATCAGATCAGCGAAATAGTCACGCAGTTCTCCAATGCTCGCGTCGTGTTCCAGAGGGCGGGGGAAATTCATAGAGGCGCTCATAGGATTATGCTGTGCCGGATCACCACTCTGACCGCGGCAGCCAATACCTGTCGATCAAATACACAGAGAGGTTGGGCGAAGCTGGTATCGAGCCCTCTGTCGGCAGCGTCGGGGACAGCTATGAGTTCAAGCAGCTCCGCGCAGAGGATCAAATGATCCGGGGGATCATTTGAGTGCGCAGAACGCTCTGGCCGAGACGATCAACGGCTTGTTCAAAGCCGAGGTCATTCATCGCCGCGGCCCTTGGCGCAGCTTCGAGGCAGTGGAATACGCAACACTCGAATGGGTGGATTGGTTTAATAACCGCGGTCTGCTTGAGCCTATCGGGAACATTCCGCCGGCAGACGCAGAGGCCAATTTCTACGCCGCTCTGGAAACTGAGGATATTGCCGCGTAACTAACTGAAATCAGCCTCCGGCAAACCCGGTGCGGTTCAGTCTGATCTAGCGAGTGGAACGCCATTGGTCCGAGAGGCAATGGCGAGGGGCACCGAACTGACCAGCAACGCGATCCTGAAATGGCAGCAGGACCGGCAGGCCGAATGGCACTACATCGCGCCCGGCAAACCGATGCAGAACGGCTTCGTAGAGAGCTTCAATGGCCGCCTTCGGGATGAGTGCATGAACGAGCACTTGTTTGCGAGCCTGCGCCATGCCCGTCACCTGATCCACGCCTGGCGCGACGACTACAATCACCACAGCCCGCATTCGAGCCTCGACGGGCTCACCCTGCGGGAGTATCGCCAATGGTCAAGAGAGGACCAAACCCTGAACAGAGCTAACTGAAAAACGCGGACTCTAAGGGGAGTACGTCAACGGCCACTGTTGCCGAAACAGGTCTGGGCGATCCACGCGCGGCTCGAACTGTCGGTCAACCTGCGCGATCTTGCGCTTTTCAATGTGGCTATCGACAGCAAACTGGGAGGATGCGATCTGGTGAAACTGGCGGTTGCTGATCTGGTCAAGGATGACCGCGTGCGGGAGCGAGTTTCTGTGATTCAGAGCAAGTCCAAGCGGTCCGTTCAATTCGAACTGACTGAAAACACGCGCGAAACTGTCCTGGCTTGGGTCAAGTCCCCCGAGATGTTTGCGTGCCAGTTCATGTTCCCGAGCCGGTTCCATGACCGCCCGCACATCTCGACGCGCCAGTACAGTCGGCTCGTCCGCGACTGGGTGACGGCGATTGGTTTAGAACCGAGCGGGTACGGCACCCATTCGCTTCGCAGGACGAAAGCGGCCGAAGTTTACCGAAAGACCGGCAATCTTCGCGCAGTTCAGCTGCTCCTTGGTCACATCAAAGTGGACAGCACCGTGCGCTACCTTGGCGTTGAGCTGGAAGATGCTCTGAGCATTGCCGAGCAAATCGGCATTTGAGCCACGTTGGCGGACGGCATGTGCCGTTCGCCAATCCAGACCGGACTCGCGTTCGCGGCGCAGCGGTGGTTCTGATGAGCCCAACTTGCTCTTTGGGTTTTCTCGCTGCGTGTGTTCGCAGCACGCTGGATACCGCAGATGCAGAAAAGTACGCGCTGCCCCGCGGCGTTCAAAGCGGCCATTGATCGACGTTGCTGCATAGGTTGATCAAAGAAGGATCAAAGTGCGGGAGTAAGTAGACCTTCGCTACGCTTGCAGCGCTGAACTCCCATTTTAACAGCTTTCGGAAGAAACGGAAAATTCTGAAGGAGCTGAATTCTTCTGACAAATCAGATCGGAAGCGTCATGCCCACCTTGGTGCGCTCCATCGCAACTGAGGTGCGAAACCGGCGGACATTGGAATTTTCGAAGAACAGGCGGTGGGTCAGGGCCTCAAAGTCCTGCATGTCCTGGGCAGCGCAGATCAGGATGAAATCGGCATCACCGGTCACATAGTAGCATTGCTGCACCTGAGGCTCTGCCTTGGCGCGTTTGCGGAAGTGGTCCAGCTGATCCAGCGTTTCACGGTCCAGTTCCACCAGCACGATAAAAGTCATCTTATAGTCAAATCGGGCCGGGTTGAGGATCGCGACCTCTTGCTGGATCAGATCAGACTCCCGCAGTTTCTTGAGACGACGCTGAACCGAAGGCACCGAAAGGGCGCATTCCTGCGCCAGCTTTTCCAGTCCGATTCGGCAATCTTTCTGAACCAGGCGCAGAATTGTCAGGTCTGCTTCATTCAAATCCGCTGCGGTGAAAGATGCCATTATGAAACCTGCTGAATGAGAGAATTATTCTCAACAGTACCAGCTTCAATGCAAAATTCAAATTGTGGACGTGTGGTAAATTTTCTCTATGACACAGCCAGATCCGCTCAACTTTGCACCGAACTTCGAACGTGCCCAGGAATTTTTCCGGGCGCAGGAGAATTACGAAGCCTCACCGCTTCGCGAACTCAGCGGCCCGGACGGCGTGACCGTCCGGGCCAAGGATGAAACAGGCCGGATGGGCCTGGGTGCTTTCAAAGCGCTTGGCGCGCCTTATGCGGTGGCCCGGATCCTGCAACAGGCTTGGGAGCAGAAGACCGGCGAAACCCTGACGCTGGAGCGGCTGAACGACGCCGACATCCGTGCCTTTGCCGCCACCCATACCTTTGTCTGCGCCAGTGCAGGCAACCATGGAATGGGCGTTGCTGCTGGTGCCCGCGCGATGGGCGCCAAGGCCCGCATCCATCTGGCAAAAACCGTCCCAGAGAGCTTTGCCGAACGGCTGCGCGGCCTCGGTGCCGAGGTGGTGCGCTCCGGCGATGTCTATGATGTGAGCGTTGCTGCGGCGATTGCTGACGCAGGCGAGAGCGGTGCCGTGCTGCTGGCTGACGGCACCTGGGAAGGCTACACCGAGATCCCAAAATGGGTGATGGAAGGCTACTGCGTCATTGCCGAGGAGATGCGGGCCGAATTCGAAACCTCTGGCAGCTGGCCAACACATGTCTACCTGCAGGCAGGTGTCGGCGGCTTGGCCGCGGCGATGGCCTATATGATCCGCCATAACTGGGCCGAGCAGCCCGAGCTGATTGTTGTTGAGCCGGAAGCGGCAGCCTGCCTGCAAGCAAGCCACAACGCCGGTGCACCTACCCGCGCCGACGGCCCGGACTCCAGCATGGGGCGGCTCGACTGCAAAGAGCCCTCGATCGTGGCCTGGTACGCGCTGGAAAAGGCTGGTGTGTCCTATGTGACATTATCGGAAGAAGAAGGTGAGACCGCGGCCAGCGCAGTCTCTACCCTTGGCGTCGAAACCACCCCTTCGGGTGCAGCCGGATACGGCGCGCTGAGCAAAGGGGCACCAGTTCCTGATCAAGGCAAGGCATTCCGCCCCCTTGTGATTATTTCGGAAGGCGCCGCATAAGCGGCGCAGGAGAGGACTATCCAAATGACTAACTTCACCCGCAAGCTGCTGTCATCAGCAGTGCTGATCGTCGGCTTGGCAACAACAGCAGTCGCGGACACCTGGAAATTCGCGTCTGAGGAAGATAAAGGCGACGTCCAAGACATCTTTGCCCAAGCCTTTGCCGACAGCATCAAAGAGCAGTCGGGAGGCGACATCAAGGTGCGCATCTATTACTATGGCCAGCTGGGCACAGAAAATGACATCGTCGAGCTGACCTCCAAGGGCACCGTGCAATTCGTGTCCGTCGGAACCGGCCACCTCGGCTCTTATGTGCCTGAGGCGCAGGTTCTGGACCTGCCCTATGTGCTGGGCGGCGACACTGACGTGATCCGCAAGGTGCTGACCACCAGCCCGACCATCTATGATGGGCTGAGCGAGAAGTTCGAAAAGGTGAACCTCAAGCTGCTGACCATGATTTCCGAAGGCGAGATGGCCTGGGGCGCAAACAAACCGATCCGCTCCCCGGAAGATTTCGATGGTCAGAAAGTTCGCACCTTTACCTCGACGATTCCGGTAGAAACCTACAAGGCCTTTGGTGCCAACCCGACGCCGCTGTCCTGGGGCGAGGTCTATGGCGCACTGCAGCTGAAGACCGTCGATGGCATGGTGAACCCGGTCTACTTCATCTACAACGCCAAGTGGCATGAAGTGCAGGACTACCTGATCTTCCCGGGCCAGCAGCCCTATGTCGGCACCGTATCGACCAACAGCGAATGGTTCAGCGGTCTCCCGGTCGAGCAGCAGGACATGGTCCGCACGGCAATCGCTGCTGCGGAACAAGCTGCGCATGACTACCAGATCTCAATCAACGCCGAGAATATGGAGAAGATCAAGGCAGAGCGCCCGGACCTGGAAGTCGTGGTGCTGACCGAGGAAGAGCGCGCCGTCTTCGAAGAACTGAGCGCCAGCCTGCATGAAACCTTCTATACTGTTGTCGAAAACGCCTACGGCGATTCAGAGAAAGCCAGCGCCCGCGATGGCGCCAAGGCGATCCTGGAAGGCGTGCTGGCGGACGTAGCGGCAGCCGACTAATCTGGCTTGCTGAAACTGGAGGGCGCGGCTTCCCGCAGAGGGAGGACCGCGCCCTTCCTTGGAGCGCGCGCGCTTGCGGCGCGCGGGGGAGAAAGACATGAAAACCCTGCTGCTTGCGCTGAGCAAAAGCACCGAGTTCATCGAAAAGACCGTCATCATCCTGGCGATCCTTCTTATGATGCTGAATTCCACCGCCAACGCCATCGGCCGCTATGGCTTTGGCAAGAGCCTGTTTTTCTCGGAAGAGCTGAACCAGTTCCTGATTGTTGCGGTGACCTTCGTCGGGTTTGCTTATGCGGTCCGCAAAGGGCGCAATATCCGCATGACAGCAGCCTATGACTTACTGCCGCCGCGCGGGCGCAAGATGCTGATGATGCTGATCACCTGCACCACCAGCGTGCTCTTGATGTTCCTGGCCTATCAGGCGGTGTTCTATGTGCTGGAAATCAAGGCGGTGAACCGGTTGAGCCCGGCGCTGCAGTTCCCGGTCTACATCATCTATTCCGTGATCCCGATCGGCCTGGCTATGGCCGGGCTGCAGTATCTGATCGCCTTTATGATGAACCTCACCCACGAAGGAACCTGGCTGTCCTACGAGGTTGAGGAAAGCGAAGCCGAAGAGATCGGGGTCTGAGATGGATTTTCTGAACGATATCTTCGCGGGCGAGCTGGATACCTATGTCATCACAGCCGCATTGGTGGTGCCGATGGTGCTGCTGTTGTTCCTCAGCTATCCAATGGTGGTGCCACTGGTGGTGGCGACGCTGATCGGCCTCGTTCATTTCTCGCAAAGCGACACCGGCGTGGTGATCCAGCAGATGGTGACTGGTATTTCTCCCAACGCGCTGATTGCGGTGCCGATGTTCATTCTGGCCGCCGACATCATGGCTCGCGGCCACACCGCCAACAACCTTCTGGGGCTGATCCAGGCCTATGTCGGCCACCGCCGTGCCGGCCTGCCGATCACCGCCTGCATCGCCTGCACGCTGTTCGGCTCGGTCTCGGGTTCCACCCAGGCCACGGTGGTATCGATCGGTCAGATCATGCGGCCGCGGCTGCTGAAGGCCGGCTACAAGGACAGCTTTGTCATGGCGCTGATCATCAACGCCAGCGACATTGCCTTTCTGATCCCGCCCAGCATCGGCATGATCCTTTACGGCACGCTGGCCAACACCAGCGTCGGCGAGCTGTTCATCGCAGGCATCGGCCCGGGCATCGTTCTGGCGCTGTTGTTCTCGGTCTACTGCTACTTCTACAGCGTATGGCAGGGCGACCTGATCTCATTGGTCCCCAAAGCCTCAGGCGCGGAACGGCGGGCGGCGATCAGGAAGGCGATCCTGCCGCTTGGCTTTCCTGTGCTGATCGTTGGCGGCATCTATTCCGGCGCGGTGACACCAACCGAGGCCGCATCCTTTTCGGTGCTTTATGCGCTGATCGTGGAATGTGTGATCTACAGAGAGCTCAAGCTGGACGATGTGCTGGATTCCGCACTTAGCACCGGCCTGATTACTGCAGTTGTCTTCATTCTTGTGGGGGCCGGTCAGGCGTTCTCCTGGTACATTTCTTTTGAACAGGTGCCGCAGGGGCTGCTGGAACCGCTCAACCTCGAAGGCGCCTCGCACGAATACATCCTGTTCATCATCGCGCTGTGCTTCTTTGTAGGCTGCATGTTTGTTGACTCACTGGTGGTGCTGGTGATCCTGACGCCGATCTTCGTGCCCATTATCGACGTCTCCGGCCTAGATCCGGTGCTGGTGGGCGTCATGATCACACTGCAGATGGCGATCGGTTCGGCCACTCCGCCATTCGGCTGCGATATCTTCACTGCAATTGCGATCTTCAACAAACCATATCTTCAGGTTATCCGAGGTACCCTGCCGTTCTTCTTAATCCTGGCTCTGATGACGGCGCTGCTGATCTACGTGCCGGAGATTGCCCTGTTCTTAAGGGACTTGGCAGCCCTGTAGAACCGGGCTTCAATCCTTAGGCTCAGGCCCCATTGATTTCCGCTTGGCGGCGTGATTCACGGTTCGGAAAACGATTGGTGAACATGTCTGATCTTCTCTGGCTAACGGACACGCAAATGGCACGTCTGGAGCCCTTTTTTCCAAAGTCGCACGGCAAACCTCGTGTTGATGATCGGCGCGTGTTGAGCGGTATTATCTTCATCAATCGCAATGGCCTAAGGTGCGCGACGCCCCAGCGGCATAGGGGCCGCACAAGACGCTCTACAATCGTTGGAAGCGGTGGAGCGACAAGGGCATCTTCGCCGAGATGATGATGGGATTGGCGTCTGATCACGGCTAGACGAAAACTGTGATGATTGACGCCACCTGCCTGAAGGCTCATCGCACGGCGTCCAGTCTGGGCGTGAAAAAGGGGGGTCGTGGCCGTCTGATCCCTTGCCCGGCAGGGCATTGCGCAGCAATGTCCCGAGAGGGGGCGCACCAAAGGCGGCATGAACACAAAGCTGTACGCCATCTGCGACAGCCAAGGGCGCCCACCGAACCTCTTTGTGACAGCTGGTCAGGTCAGCGATTACATCGGCGCACGGGCTCTCGTTGGCAGCCTGCCAAAAGTAGATTGGCTGCTCGGAGATCGTGGGTGCGACGCCGATTGGTTCAGAGAAGCGTTGAAAGCCAAAGGGATACGCGCCTGCATACCCGGTCGAAAACAGCGGAAGAAACCTGTGAAGTACGACAAGCGTCGCTACAAACGGCGCAACCTGATCGAAATCATGTTCGGCAGGCTGAAGGATTGGCGGCGGGTCGCGACCCGCCACGACAGATGCCCAAAGGTCTTCCTGTCAGCCAGCGCGCTGGCGGCAATCGTCACTTGCTGGCTATCAGTCCTGAGCCTACGGTACCAGAGCGTTGTGAAGCTCGACACCCCCAAGGCTCCCATCAGCTTTGTTCGCATCCATGCGACTTCGGCCACGGCACGTTTGAGATCCTCTTCCAAATCAGGATCAACAACCAAAGTTCCTTGGTTGAGGTGTTTGGCGATTTGGTTGAGGTTATTGGCCTGACGAGTTTGACCGAGGCCTGCAAGCACTTCGGCAAGTACCTGTTGCTCCGCAACAGGTGGTTTTCGCCGGCTACGATACTTGGGAGCTTCGTCGGCCAAAACCACGGATTTGATTTTGGATGCCAGAGGCATCCACCCCCGGCTTGGGCTTCAAGTTTCTGGCGTTCCTCAGGCGTAAGGCGGAGTGAGAACGGGGCAGGACGGCTCATGGCTTCGGCCTCCGCAAAATATTCCTGTCATCTTTGAGGATGTCGTTCCAACGTGCGAGTTCCTCAAACACCTCTTCGAAATCAGGCTGAGAATGGCTGTCAGAGCGGTTCGTAGAAACTCTTTTCGTTCGCACCATCACCTTCCTTTGAAACCCTGTTTTCGTTAGTTGTCATGAGCTTACGTTGTTGTTCCTGGCGCATCCGGGGCACTTTGAAGACACATTGCATGGCAGTGACAATGGGGCTGGGCAGGTCTGCCAGTCGGGCGACGCCCAGATCGAGGCAGAGGATGCAGTGGACCCCAACCGGATGCAAGTTGCCGCACAAGCGGGGGAAGGGCGCCGTTTTCCGCGGTGCGGGAGGGCGGCGGCTTGCATGCCCGGTGGCAAGCCGGGCGCCGGGATCAAAAAACGCCAGCGCCGGGAACTTCTTTCGCACCCTCCGGTTCGGGAAGGGTGGCCGGATCCCCGGAGCTCCCTGCCTCAAGCTGCCAGTTGCGACGCGACCTGCCGGATGGCACGCTCCAGGATGTCGAACATCTCGTCGATCTGGTCCAAAGTGATGATCAGCGGCGGCGAGAACACCGCCATGTTGATCAGCGGGCGCACGATCAGGCCCATCTCCTCGCAGGCGGCATCGATCATCGAACCGAGCCTGCGCTCGGCCTCCAGATCCCCCGCCTGGCATTCGATGCAGCCCAACAGCCCTTCACCGCGGGCGTCTCCGACGATATCGAATCTCATCAGATCACGCAGGCGCGCCTGAAAATGCGGAGTGACGGCCCGGACATGCTCCAGAATGCCTTCGCGCTCGATGATCTCGATGTTCTTCAGCGCCGCAACACAGGACACCGGATGGCCTGAATAGGTATAGCCGTTGGTGTAGGAGGAGGGCGTCCCCAGATGGCTCATCTGCTCCATCAGCCGGTCGGACATGATGCAGGCGCCAAGTGGCAGATAGCCGGAGGTCAGCCCCTTGGCGCAGGTGATCATGTCGGGCTGGATGCCAAAAGCCTCCTCGGAGGCGAACCAGTGGCCGAGGCGGCCAAAGCCGGTCACCACCTCGTCGGAGATATAGAGGATGTCATTGGCCCGGCACAGCGCCCAGGTGCGCTTGTGATATCCGGGCGCCGGCACGATAACCCCGCCTGATGACAGGATCGGCTCAGCGATGAAGGCTCCGATGTTCTCCGCGCCGATCTCCGCAATGGCGTGTTCCAGATCCGCGACCTTGGCGTCGCACCAGTCCGCAACGCTCATGCCTGCGGGACGGCGGTAGGGGTTCACGTCCGGCAGGAAATGCACCAGCCGGGTCTCAAAATCGAAATGGCTCTGGTCGCGTTCCTTGCCGGTCACCGAATGCGCCAGGTAGGTGGAGCCGTGGTAGCCCTTCTCGCGGGCAATGATTTTCTTCTTCTGCGGCTTGCCGCGGCGGTTGTTCATATACTGCATGGTGCGCAGCGCCGTATCCACCGCTGTGGATCCGCCGGTGGTGAAAAACACATTGTTCAGGTCGCCCGGCGCCATGCCGGCGATCTTCCTGGCCAGCACTGCCGAGGGCTCGGTGGTATTGGTAAAGGGAGACGTATAGGGCAGCTTCATCACCTGCGCGGCGATGGCATCGGCCATTTCCCGGCGGCCATAGCCGATCTGGGTGCACCACATGCCGCCCGGCCCGTCGATGTAGCGCTTGCCGGCAGCGTCCTGCAGATGGATGCCGTCAGCGCTCTCCATCAGCATGTTGTCGTAGCCGCGCCAGTCGTCCATCGCCATCCAGGGGTGCAGCTGATGGGTGCGGTCCCATTCATGCAAGGTGTCAGGACTGGGTTCGTTGGCAAAGGCGTTCGGTTTCATCTTGGTCATTGGTATGCCTTATACGGTTTAACACGGCTGCGGCGGGGTCGCCCGCGCGCGGCTGCTGTTGAAGAAAGGCTTGCCTTTAGTGGAGGCAGGCCCCGGCCGCTTGTTCCATTGGCCTTCCTCGGTGACATGGATTTCGGCCCGGAGATCATCGGTGATGCCATCGCCGAAAGGCGCGTTGAACTCGGCCAACGCGATGTTGCGCTTGGCGGCGGGGGCAAACACCCGGGGCCGCATGCTCCGCTTTCCTCTTACTCTTGTGATTGATCCGCGCGCCGTCCGCCGGTTTGAAACCGCCAATCCCGTTCTTGCGCAGGCGGTAGCGCAGGCCGGCTTGCCTTTGCGCGCCGAGGTTGCTGCCGCGGTCAGCCCGTTGTGCCCGGCGCCGGCCGCGATGGCGTCATATCTGTCGTGCTGCCCCATGGTGTACTCCAGGTTCGGCTGTCGCTGAGAGGAGCCTAGAAGAGAAGATTTTCCGCGTAAAGTTTTTTTGAGCGCTCAAATAAATACAATGAAGCTGACAGCACCATGGAATTGTGGAACAAGGAGAAAATTGAAGTTTGGATTTCTCATGGTGGCATCACAGGGCAGTGGCAGGAAGCCGCGAAAGGAACGCAAGGAAAACGCCGACATGCGCCGGCGGCAGATTCTCGATGCAACACTGAAATCGCTTGTCGCCAACGGGCTGGCCAAGACGACGCTAGCAACAGTGGCCAATGAAGCCGGGCTTTCGCAGGGGGTTGCCGTCTTCTATTTCAAGTCCAAAACCGGCATCCTGACCGAAGCGCTGCGGGACCAGTACCAGACTTATGAGGCACATTGGCAGGCGGTCTTGGAAAAGGCGCCCGCGGATCCCGCGGTCCGGCTGCGCAAGATCATCGAAGCGGATTTCAGCGCAAGGATCTGCAATCCTAGTTCGCTCGCCGTCTGGTTTGCCTTTTTCGGTGAGCAGAACTTTGTCCCGCAATATGCCGAGATCACCGGCGAGTTCGAGGAGAAGAGGTCTCAGATGCTCGCAGAGATCTGCCGCAAACTGATGCCAGAAGACGCCGGAAAGGCGAACTTGGCTGGCGGCTGGATAGACTCGCTGACCGATGGCTACTGGCAAAAGCTGCATTTGTTCCCGCACATCTACACCAGGGAAGAGGCGCTGGAGCAGACACTGAATTTCCTTCAGATACTGTTCCCCGGCCATGCGGAGGCTTTCCAGGCAAAGGCTGTCAGTTAAGCCAGTCAGCGGCCTGAAGGGGCTTCTCCGCGTCAGCGGGTTTATCCTGAAATTTCATGGGGTAAGCCCGGGCGGCGCCACCGTGGGTGTGCCCTGCAAGACCCGCCCGCCAAGCTGGCTGCTCAGCGCACAAGTGCTCTCGCCGTGGCGGGCGTAAGGGCTTTTATGCCGAAATCCTTTGAGCGTTTCTGCTTCAGGCTGGATTGCGTTTGACACCCGTGCGTCATTTGCAACGTCACCTCCCGGGTTGGATCAGCGGCACCGGACAGGTGATGAGTATAAGTTTGGCCTATGATGTGATGGGTATTACCGATTTTTATTGATGGGCAAACCTGTCAAACTGCCAGTCGAAGAAAAAATTAAGACCAGAAAAGCCCCGTCAGAGGGTGAATCATAACAACACCAAACCAACAGAGGAAATCCATGACACAGAAAGCGTCTTTTTTAACCGCTCTGGCCTTTACCATGACGGCGGCCAGCGCGGCCTTCGCCGAGACGGAGCTGACCGTTTATACTGCGGTTGAGGCCGAAGATCTTGCCCGCTATGCCGAAACCTTCAATCAGAGCCATCCGGACATCAAGATCAACTGGGTTCGTGACTCGACCGGGATCATCACTGCCAAGCTGCTGGCCGAGCGTGACAATCCGCAGGCGGATGTGGTTTGGGGGCTGGCGGCAACCTCGCTGCTGCTGCTCAAATCCGAAGGCATGCTGGAACCCTATGCGCCTGCCGGTGTGGATCAGCTGGATCCGAAGTTCGTTGATGGCGACAGCCCGCCCAGCTGGGTTGGCATGGACGCCTGGGTGGCTTCTGTCTGCTACAACACGGTTGAGGCAGAGAAACTGGGCCTGACACCGCCCGCGTCCTGGAAGGATCTGACCGATCCGCAGTATGCCGGCCATGTGATCATGCCGAACCCCAACTCCTCCGGCACCGGTTTCCTGGATGTGTCCAGCTGGCTGCAGATGTTCGGAGAGGAGGAGGGCTGGAAGTACATGGACGCGCTGCATGAAAACATCGCGCGCTATACCCATTCTGGTTCCAAGCCCTGCAAGCTGGCGGCGGCTGGCGAGATTCCGATCGGGATCTCCTTTGCCTTCCGCGGTGCCAAATCCAAGGCCGCGGGCGCACCGCTGGAAATCATCGTGCCTTCGGAGGGCGTCGGCTGGGACATGGAAGCAACTGCCATCGTGGCCGGCACGGCAAACCTCGAAGCGGCGCAAACGCTGGTCGACTTCACGGTCACCAAGGAAGCCAACGAAATGTACAACACCGGCTATGCGGTTGTGGCTTACCCGGGCGTCGCCAAGCCGGTTGAACATTTCCCCGAAGGCCTTCTGGATGCGATGATCGACAATGACTTCGAGTTCGCCGCCAACAATCGCGCCGCGATTCTCAAGGAATGGCAGGCCCGCTACGACGGCAAGTCGGAAGCGAAATAAGCCTGCAGGGGCGGAGGGTTAGCCTTCTGCCCCTTTGTCTTCCCCGATCTCACTGCCCCATGCCCTGAGCCAAGCCGCCCGTTGACAAAAGACAGGGTGCTGCGTTGGCATATGCAAGGACCAACGATGTGCTTCAAATGACCCCGCCAAAAGAAACCTATCTGAGTATCCGCGACCTCTGGAAAGCCTTCGGCAGCTTCATCGCGCTGAAAGACATCTCCCTGGATGTGACGGAGGGCGAATTCATCTGTTTCCTCGGCCCTTCCGGCTGCGGCAAGACCACCCTGCTGCGCGCCATTGCGGGTCTGGATCTGCAATCCAAGGGCACGGTGACCCAAGGCAGTCAGGACGTCTCCAACCTGCCGCCGTCGGAACGCGACTTCGGCATCGTATTCCAGTCCTACGCTCTGTTTCCGAACCTTACCATCGAGAAGAACATCGCCTTCGGTTTGGAAAACGCAGGCCGCAGCAAGCAGGAAATCAACGCGCGGGTCAAAGAACTTCTGGAACTGGTCGGCCTGCCGGATCAGGGCCGCAAATACCCGGCCCAACTGTCCGGCGGCCAGCAGCAGAGGATTGCCCTGGCACGGGCGATTGCCACCAACCCTGGCCTTTTGCTGCTGGATGAACCGCTGTCGGCACTGGATGCCAAGGTGCGCGTCCACCTGCGCCACGAGATCAAGGAACTGCAGCGCAAGCTGGGTGTCACCACCATCATGGTGACCCACGACCAGGAGGAGGCGCTGGCGATGGCCGACCGCATCGTGGTGATGAACCACGGGGTGATCGAGCAGGTCGGCTCCCCGACCGAAATTTACCGGGAGCCGTCCAATCTGTTTGTCGCCGACTTTATCGGCGAGATGAACCAGATCAGCTCTTCGGTTGCCAAGGGCGGGCGTCTGGCTGTGGGGGAAAAGACCTTTGCCTGCCTGCCGCATGAATTTTCCGATGGCACCCCGGTCATTGCCGCCATCCGGCCTGAGGATGTGATCCCCCATGAGGCCGGGTATCTGCAAAGCAGCGGCAACCGCAACTGCATCGACGTCCAACTGGCCGAAATGGAATTCCTCGGCTCATTCTGGCGCTGCCGCCTGACCAATGAGCGTTTCGGCGGCAAGGAGCTGATTGCAGATTTCTCAATCAACGCCGTGCGGCGCCTGGATCTGGAGGCCGGCTGCCAGATGGAAATCGAACTGCCCGACAACCGGCTGATGGCCTTTGCGAAAGACGGGCAGGGGGCGTGACGCAGATGACTGATACCACGCAATCCGTCATGCCCGCTGGTCCTGTGATCAAGAGCAAGCTCAGCCGCGACGATATCATTATGCGCGGCAGCATGATCATCATCGCGCTTTACCTGGTCGTGTCGCTGGTCTTTCCGCTTTATGCGATGCTGTCGAAATCTTTCTCCACCTACCGGGTGGAGCTGTCGCAGTATGAATTCCAAGTCAGCGATGAGGCCGGGACGTTTGACGGCAGCATCCTGACCGGTGCGGACCTGAACGCCAGAACTTCCACCTTTGCCGAAACCGATCTGTCTACAGGGGCCGACGGGCGGCTGCCGGTCACTGGCTTTTTCCCGGACTTCAGCTTCCGCAGCCCGGTGATGTATCAGATCCGCAATACCTCTGAAACCGGCCGCTTTCTGATCGGCTCCAACCTGCAAACCGGCACCGAATGGGTCACGCTCGACTCCAACACCTTCCGCCGCGTGCAGCTGCGCCCCGTGAAGGCGCAGGGTCTGGACAATTTCGTCTCCTACTTCTCTACGCCCGCGCTGTTCAACTCGATCAAGAACTCGCTGTGGATTGCGGTGCTCAGTACCGTTGTCACCGTCTCGCTTGCGTTCTGGTTCGCCTACGCGCTGAACCGCAGCTGCATGAAGTACAAGGGGGTGTTCCGCCTCATCGCCATGGCGCCGATCCTGGTGCCGTCGCTGCTGCCAGGTATCGCGCTGGTCTACCTGTTCGGCAATCAGGGCATGATCAAGGAGCTTCTGTTCGGTGCCAGTATCTACGGGCCGATAGGCATCGTCATCGGCTCAGTCTTCTTCACCTTTCCGCATGCTTTCATCATCATCTCCACCGCACTGGCCATTTCGGACGCCCGTCTTTACGAGGCTGCCGCCAGCCTGCGTTCAACGCCTTGGCGCACTTTCTGGACCGTCACGGTTCCGGGCGCGCGGTATGGCCTGATCTCGGCGGCCTTCGTGGTGTTCAATCTTGTGATTACCGATTTCGGCCTGCCCAAGGTGATCGGCGGCCAGTTCAACGTGCTGGCGGTGGATATCTACAAGCAGGTGATCGGCCAGCAGAACTTTGAAATGGGGGCGGTGGTCTCTGTGGTGCTGGTGATCCCGGCAATCCTCGCCTTTGCCATCGACCGCATGGTGCAGTCGAAACAGGTGGCGCTTCTGTCGGCCCGCTCTGTCCCGTATGAACCGCAGCCGAACAAGAAGATGGACCGTATCTTCTTTGCCTATTGCACACTCGTTGGCCTGTTCATTGCCGGCCTGCTGGCAGTCTGCCAGTTTGCGGCGCTGATCAAGTTCTGGCCCTACGACCTCAGCCTCAGCCTCAACAACTACCAGTTCGACAAGATGGACGGCGGCGGCTGGGGCTCTTATGTGAACTCCATCAAGCTGGCGCTGATGACGGCAGTGGCCGGCACGGCGGTTGTGTTCTTCGGCGCCTATCTGGTGGAGAAGTCCAAGGGCTTCCACACCGGGCGCGCCATCTTCCAGATGTTTGCGATGCTGCCGATGGCAATCCCGGGCATGGTGCTGGGGCTGGCCTATATCTTCTTCTTCAACAACCCCGCCAACCCGCTCAATGCGATCTACGGCACTATGGCGATCCTGGTGGTCTGCACCGTCACCCACTTCTACACGGTGTCGCACCTGACGGCAGTCACGGCGCTGAAGCAGATGGACCGGGAGTTTGAATCCGTCGCCGCGTCGCTCAAGCAGCCGACGATGAAGCTGTTTGCCCGCGTTACGGTACCGGTCTGCCTGCCGGCGGTGCTGGACATCTCGATCTATCTCTTCGTGAACGCGATGACGACGGTGTCGGCGGTGGTGTTCCTCTATTCACCCAAGACCACACTGGCATCGATTGCGGTGCTGAACATGGACGATGCCGGCGACATCGCCCCTGCGGCAGCGATGGGGATGATGATCTTCTACACCAACGCGCTGGCGCGGATCATCCACCTGCTGGCATCGCGGGGCATCCTGAGAAGGACCCAGGCCTGGCGCAGCCGCTGACAATCGGTTTCGCCAGACAGCTAACGGGGTGGTGCAGCCATAAGGTGCGCGCCACCCTATCATGATTCCATAGATTGTATTTTAAAAATAAAAAACAGCCGCAAATGCACGCCCAGGGTGCATTGGTATCCTGTTGTTAACAGCTGTCCCCCAATTTGGCCTCGAAACGTTTATATGAGTGAGGCGAAACTATGGGTGCGAACGAAAAGGCAGCAGCGCCGGATACAGGTCAGGCCAGCAACGACCTTCAGGGGGTCGTGGACGCAATAAACCGTGTCCAGGCTGTCATTGAGTTTGAGCTGGATGGCACAATCATCACGGCGAACGAGAACTTCCTCGCTACGGTCGGTTACACGCTGGGGGAGATCCAAGGCAAGCACCATCGTATGTTCTGCGATCCGGCCTATGCGGCGTCTGATGAGTACCGGGACTTCTGGCTGCAGCTCGCGATGGGCGAGTTTTCGGCCGGCGAATACAAGCGCCTCGGCAAAAACGGCGCTGAGGTTTGGATCAACGCCTCCTACAATCCAGTGTTCGATGCGAGCGGCAAACCCTGCAAGGTGGTCAAGTTTGCCACCGATGTCACCAAGCAGAAACAACTGGAACAGGTGAACCTGCGCAAGACCACGGGATATGAGAACGCCTCTGCCGCGATGATGACCGTTGATCGGGACTTTATCGTCACCGATGTCAATGCCGCGACCCGAGAGCTGTTGAGCCGCAGTGCAGAAGCTTTTGCACAAGTCTGGCCGAACTTCGATCCGGCCCATATCATCGGCACCTGCATCGACCAGTTCCACAAGAACCCGGCCCACCAGCGCAAGCTGCTGTCGGACCCTGCCAATCTGCCATACAAGACCGACATTACCATTGGGGATTTCAAGTTTGCGCTGAATGTAGGCGGTATCTTCGATCAAAACGGCGAATATGTCGGCAATATGCTGGAATGGGACGATGTGACCGAAGCCCGGATGAACGCCGGCGTTCTGGCCGCTCTGGACCGGGCGCAGGCCATCATCGAATTCACTCCGGACGGTAAAATCACCAACGCCAACGGGAATTTCCTGGCGACTGTGGGGTATGCGCTCGATGAAATCGTTGGTCAGCATCACCGGATGTTCTGCGATCCGGACTATGCGGGTTCTCCGGAGTACAGCAAGTTCTGGGCCGATCTGGCCGCAGGAGAATATGCGGCAGGCGAATTCAAACGCTTCGGCAAGGGCGGTGCGGAAGTTTGGATCAACGCCTCCTACAACCCGATTTTGGACGCAGGCGGCAAGACCTTCAAGGTGGTGAAATTCGCCAGTAACATCACCGAAGAGAAACAGCGGACGGCTGAGCAGGACGGTAAGATGGCAGCAATCAGCCGGGCCCAGGCCATGATCGAGTTTGAACTGGACGGCACAATTCTGACCGCCAACCAGAACTTCCTGGCAACCGTCGGATATTCGCTTGACGAGATCCGCGGCCAGCATCACCGGATGTTCTGCGACCCGGAGTACACAAGTTCGCCTGAATACCGGAAGTTCTGGGCCGATCTGGCTTCTGGCGAGTTCTCGGCCGGCGAATACAAACGCTTTGGCAAGGGCGGCAAGGAGGTCTGGATCAACGCCTCCTACAACCCGGTGTTCAATGCGGATGGCAAACCGTTCAAGGTGGTGAAATTTGCCACCAACATCACCGCGGAAAAGCAGGTGGCACAGGAAGTGTCCCGGATTGCAACCCAGTTTGCTGAGCAGTCCAAGAAGATCTCGGAACAGGCCCACACGGTTGCCGGCGGCGCCCAGACCCTGGGCTGCACCACCGAGGAGATCAGCGCCTCCGTCGAGGAGCTGAGTGCCTCCATCGACTCGATTGCTCAAAACAGCAATCATTCCGACGAGATCGCCCAGAAAACCAAGGAAGAGGCCGACCTGGGGGCAAAGGCGATTGAACGGTCGATCGAAGCCATGGACCTGATCAACGCCTCTTCCGAGGAGATCAGCGAAATCGTCAAGACGATCAGCGAGATTGCCGGACAGACCAACCTGCTGGCCTTCAACGCCGCGATTGAGGCTGCGCGGGCAGGCGAACACGGCCTCGGCTTCTCTGTGGTGGCTGACGAGGTGCGCAAGCTGGCGGAGCGGTCGTCGCAATCTGCCAAGGAAATCAGCAAGCTGATCAATGAAACGGTGAAACGCGTCACCCAAGGCAGCGAGGTCTCGAGAGAGGCTGGCGCGGCCTTCACAAAGATCCTCACGGGGATCTCGGATACCACCGATTCCATCGCTCAGATCTCAGTGGCAGCAAACGAGCAGCAGACAGCGGCACGGGACGTTTCCGAGGCCATCCAGAGCATTGTGGATGCATCCGAAGAAGCTGTCATCGCGTCGGATTCCATCGCCGCTGCGACCGAGGAACTGAACAGCGGAGCGCAGGAATTGAAGACGGAAGTCGGCCGGCTCGGCTGCTGATTTATTGCATTGGCGAAAGGACCGGGGATGAGAAAACCAGACACCGACATCACCATGAGCGATGGGGATTTTTCTAAACTCCGCGCCATCGTTCACCGCAATACAGGAATAACCATCGGCGAGACCCGCAAGACGATGCTGGTCAGCCGCTTGCGGCGGCGGCTGCGGGAGGTCGATGAGCCGAGCTTTGCATCCTATATCTCCCGGCTGGCATCCGACCCTGCGGAGATGCAGGAGCTGACAAACCGGGTGACCACCAATGAGACCTATTTCTACCGCACACCGCGGGTCTGGGACTATTTCCAGAATGTGTTCCTGCCGGAATTCCACGCACGGGGAGAGAACCTGCGGATGCGGGTCTGGTCAGCCGCGGCCTCAACCGGGGAGGAGGCCCATACCATCGGCACCATCCTGGAGCAGCAGCGGCTGGAGAAACCGGGTTTCGACTATTCCGTGCTGGGCACGGATGTTTCTTCGCGGGTTCTGGATGTGGCGCAAACGGGGGTCTACAACGGCCGCTCGATTGCCCGTTTCCGCAAAGAACAGCCCGGCCTGTTTGCCAGCCACATGAAAGGCAGCGATGCGGACGGCTACAAGGCGGTGCCGCAAGTCCGGGCCCGGCTGAAGTTCAAGCTGCATAACCTGCTGGAAAGGCTCGGCGGCACCAGCCCGTTCGATGTTGTTTTCCTGCGCAATGTGCTGATTTACTTCACCGATGAAGACCAGGAGAAGATCCTCCAGCATGTCAGGGAGCTGATCAAACCAGATGGGGTTCTGTTCATCGGTGAAAGCGAGACACTGAACAACCTTCGTACCGGGTTCGAACAGCTGGCACCGATTATCTACCGTCCGTCCGCCAGAGTAAGCAGCCCATGTGCGTGAATGATGTTCAGAAAATCCATGTGCAGATCGGCCAGGTGAAAACCGGCCGGACGGGACAGTCGCTGAACGCGATACTCGGCTCCTGCATCGGCCTCGGGCTGCTGCATCCGGCCAAGGGGATCTACGGGCTGGCGCATTGCCTGCTGTCCAAGGCGCCGGACACCTCCGATGCGATCAGCGGCAGGCATGTCGATCAGGCGCTCAGGTCCTTGCAGTCGCTGATGGAGGTGTCCGGCAAGGATCTGCGCAAGCTCCAGGCGATTGTTGTCGGCGGTGCCAACATGACGATGCCCGAAGACACGGATCCCGAGCGTCTTGTCGGCAGCATCAATGCGCGTGCCGCCTACCGGGCGCTGCGGGACGCCGGCGTCCGCAACATCCACGAAGATGTCGGCGGTATGCAGGGACGGCAGGTGACCATCGACTGCTCCAGCGGCGAGTTCACTGTCAAATCCATTCCGCGCTTGGGGGTGCAGTCATGAAACCGGAAACCTCGGCCCCGCTGATCCTTGGCGCGCACAGCGCCGCCCAGGGGCATGCGGGATGCTCTGCGGACGGGGCGGAGGGCGGCGCAGCGGCCGGGCAAGCTGCGCCGCCGCCCGCAGCCAGGGCGCAGCGCAGCCACACAAACAAATACGGGTCTTTCCTGATTGACGACAGCGAATTTGCAATACCGGTCTCCTCGCTCCAGGAGATCGTGAACGAACCGGAGGATATTTCGCCGGTGCCGCTCGCGCCGCCTTTCATGCTGGGTCTGTTTAACCTGCGGGGCATGATTGTCCCGGTCATCGACCTGCGCAGCCTGCTGGAGTTCCCGGCGGCTGACAGCATCCAGGCGCGCAAGGTTGCTATCATAGAACACGGGGAACACTGCATTGGCCTGCTCTTTGACAGGACCGGCGAGGTCTTGAACGGAAAAGGCGTGGCGCGGGTGGATTTCCGCCCCAATGGCGAGGGCATCAAGGATGTCGTCGTCGATGGGGTCCTCAAATTCGAGGACGGCAAAAGGCTGGTTCAGGTTCTGGACCCGCATGAATTGCTGAATCTGGAAAAACTGCCCCGGGCGGACAATGAGGCCAGTAAGGAAACCGTCAAGCTCAACAGGGGAAAGAAGCTCGCCTGCGTGTCCTTTCAAACCGGCCACACGACATGCGCCATTGACCTTCGGCATGTGAAAGAGGTCAGAACCGTTCCCAAGCTGGAACAGTCCCTGCTGACCGGCGGCAATGTGATCGGCACCGCGAACATGCGCGGTGTCATACTGCCAGTGATAGATTTTCGCGGCTTTATGGGCGACGACGCAACTTTCAAGCTTGGGGCAACCATCCCCAAGGAACGCCGCATGCTGGTGATCGATACCCTTGAGGGGCCGGTCGGGCTCATGGTTTTCTCGATCGACAGCATCCTGCCGTATTTCGAGGATGAGGTGCTGCCCTTTGCCAAGCTGGCCCTGCCGCGCGGCGATCTGGTGAATGGGTGTCTGCTGGATAAGAACAATCAGATCGTCATGATGCTGGACCCTGGAAAGCTGCTGAGGGAGCCGAGCTTTCTGGCGGCGGCGAAGGCCTGTCAGGAAGTTTTCCCACCCGAGACGGCAGAGGCCGAGGCTGAGGAACAGGAAGCCCGGGCAGTGCGGCGCACATTCATCAAATTCACTTTCGAGAAAAGGTTCGCGCTGGACACTGCGCAGGTCAGCGAGGTGATCAACCGGCCCAAGGATCTTCTGGAACCGCCGTTTTCGTTGGAATTCGTCGAAGGAATCCTCAATTTGAGGGGGGAATTGATCACGCTGTTCAACCCGCGGATGCTATACGGGCTGCCGCCGGCGTCCAGTCAGGATCAGAAGGTTCTGATTTTCCGCCATGGCGAGCAGAAATTCGGGATTCTGGTGGATTCAGTTGATGAAATCATCATCACAACTGAAAACCGGGTGGCTGAGCTGAAATCCCTGGATCAGCAGCATGCGTCCAAAAGCATCGCCGAGGATGTCACCGGCTGCCTGCAGCATAAGACGCAGGACGGGCGCTACGAGTCGATCCTGATCCTGGACACAACCGCTCTGGTGGACCGCTGTTTCCACGCCGCCTAGCGGAGCTTTGTTGTGCTGGCGCAGTCAGACAGCGGCGGCTCCGTTCAATCAATTGCAGCCGCTCAAGCGCGGGCCGCCAGATAGTCGCGAATGCGCGTTGCTTGGGCGGATGCCTCCGGGATGTTGTGTCATCGCCCGTCCTGAACGGCGCGCTGGCCTGCCTGAAGAAATTGGCTGCCCGGCGAAGTTTTTCTTGCCGCAAGAGAGGTGATGCGCTACCCGCGCCTTACCGGTCCCGCAAGGGCTAAGAGGGAATCCGCGGCGCTGTCAGGCGCCAACCGGAACTGCCCCCGCAACTGTAGGCGGCGAGTGCTGTGCCATGATGTCACTGGACCATCCGGTCCGGGAAGACGGCGCAGGCAATGACCCGCCAGTCAGGAGACCTGCCGGTGAAAACTGAAGCACACCGGACGGGGTTGTCCGGGGAGGTTGCCGGTAACATGCGCCGCCAGCGCTGGAGGCTGCAAGAAGGGCCGGATCCCTTCGCCTGACCGGTCAATGCCCTTTCACCCGTTCTCCGGTCATTGACACATGGAGATCGAAATCATGTTTCTGCGTTCCGGCCTGATGGGCCTTTCTTTCGTTGCGGCCGCTCAGGCAGCCGCCGCCAGCGAGACCTTTCCGCTGACCCTTCAAAACTGCGGCGAGACCGTCACCTTTGAGGCGCCCGTTGCGTCCTCCGTGACCGTTGGCCAGGCTGCAACAGAGGTGCTCTATGCGCTGGGCCTGGGCGGCAAGGTGCTGGGCACCTCGGTCTGGTTCAACGATGTGCTGCCCGAATTTGCCGAGCTGAACGGCAAGGTCGAACGCCTCGCGGACAACGATCCGAGCTTTGAAAGCGTGGTGGCCAAACGCCCCGGTCTGGTGGCGGCCCAGTATGAGTGGCATGTCGGCCCCGAAGGCGTGGTCGCCAAGCGCGAGCAGTTCCATGACCTCGGCATCCCGACCTATGTGATGCCCGCAGATTGCGTTGGCAAGGACAACACCACCGGCGGTGACGGCACCCGCACCGAAATGTTCACCACCGACAGCCTCTATCAGGGCATCGAGGAACTGGCGGCGATCTTCGGCGAGGCCGGGAAGGGCGCGGAACTGGTCGCAGACTACAAGGCGCGCGAGGCCGCGGCTGTGGCCAAGGCGCAGGAGGTTGCGCTGGACGACGCCTCCGCCGTGTTCTGGTTCTCTTCGCCCGAGATGGAAAGCGACCCGTTCGTGGCCGGCCAGAAGGGCGCACCGGGCTACATGATGCAGCAGCTGGGCCTCCGCAATGTCATCAAAACCGACGAGGAATGGCCGACCGTGGGCTGGGAGACCATCGCCAAGGCCAACCCGACCGTGATCGTGATTGCCCGTATGGACCGCCGCCGCTTTGCCGCGGATGACTATGAGAAAAAGCTGGAGTTCCTGCGCAATGATCCGGTCGCCAGCCAGATGGACGCGGTCAAAAATGATCGTATCGTGGTGATGGACGCCCAGGCCATGGATGCCACCATCCGCGCCATCCCGGCGCTGGAGGATCTGGCTGCTGAACTCAGCGCGATCGGCAACGGCGAATGAGCGCAGCCGCCGCATTGGCCTGGCAGGGCATCCGGGGCGCATGCCTGGCCCTGCCAGTGCTGGCCGCGGCGGTTCTGGCTGGTGCAATGATCGGGGAAACCCCGCTTGCGCCTGACCTAGTTCTGTCCGTTCTGGCCAACAAGCTGGCCGGGGCGGGCCTGCCGGTGGACCCGGTGGACCAGGGCATCATCTGGAGCTACCGGCTGCCGCGGGCGCTGGTGGCTGCGGCCTGCGGAGCGGCGCTGGCGGTGGCTGGCGTGGTGCTGCAGGCGCTGCTGCGCAACGCGCTGGCGGACCCTTATATTCTGGGTATTTCGGCCGGCGCCTCGACCGGCGCGGTTGCGGTGACTATCGCCGGGCTTGGCGGCGGCGCCCTGTCGTTGTCCTTCGGCGCCTTCAACGGGGCGCTGCTGGCCTTTGGCTTTGTCGCCATCCTGGCCCGCGCGGCCGGGGCAGGGGGCAGCCGCGCCGCGGCGGCTCAGATCGTTCTGGCGGGTATCGCCGGTTCGCAGCTGTTCAACGCGCTGACCGCCTTTATCATCGCCAAGTCCGCCAATGCCGATCAGGCCCGCGGCATCATGTTCTGGTTGATGGGCAACCTCAGCGGCGTGCGCTGGCCGGATGTGTGGCTGGCGGTGCCGCTGGCGCTGGCGGGCTGGATGATCTGCCGGTTCCATGCCCGCGCGCTGGATGCGTTCACATTCGGCAGCGACTCCGCTGCTTCACTTGGCATCCCGGTCCGGCGGGTTCAGGTGGTGCTGATCTTTGCCACTGCGCTGATGACCGCGGTAATGGTGTCGATCGTCGGCTCCATCGGCTTTGTCGGCCTGGTGATCCCCCATGCCGCACGCTTCCTGGTCGGCCCCGGCCACCGCAGGCTGATGCCGGCCGCGGCGCTGACCGGTGCGGTGTTCCTGATCGCTGCCGACATCGTGTCCCGCATCATCATCCCCGGCCAGGTGCTGCCTATCGGGGTTGTCACCGCCTTGATCGGGGCGCCGTCTTTTGCTGTGATCCTGGTGCGCGGGCAAAGGGCTGCACGATGAAGATCGAAGCCCGCAACCTGTCGTTTGCCGTGCGCGGCAGAACCCTGGTGCAAGATGTGTCTGTGTCGGTTCAGCCAGGCGAAACGCTGGCTCTGGTCGGGCCGAACGGCTCCGGCAAGTCGACCTTGATGCGGCTGCTGTCCGGTCTCGCAAAACCAACGCAAGGGCAGGTGCTTCTGGCGGACATGCCGCTGGCCCAGCTGACACGCCGCCAGATTGCCCAGCGGATTGCCATTGTCGAGCAGCAGGCCGACACCGGCGAACGGATTACCGCCCGCTCCGTTGTGGAGCTGGGCCGTACCCCTTGGCTGTCGGTGCTGAAACCCTGGAACTTTGAGGACACCGCGCTGGTGGATAAGGCACTGGCCACTGTTGAGATGGAAGGCTTCGCAAGCCGCGAATGGGCCACCCTGTCAGGTGGTGAACGGCAGAGGCTGCACATTGCCCGCGCCTTGGCGCAGCGGCCGGGGCTCCTGCTGCTGGATGAGCCGACGAACCATCTGGATATCCATCACCAGCTGTCGATCCTGCACTGCATCCGGAACCTGAAGGTGACCACCGTGGTGGCCCTGCATGACCTCAACCAGGCGTTGACCTGCGATAAGGTGGCGGTGCTGTCGCATGGGCGGCTGGTCGCCTGTGGCGCACCTGAACTAGCACTGGCCCCAGATACGATTTCCGAGATTTTCGGGATCAAGGCGCGGTGGGTCCGCGAGGCCGATGGGGCGGACCCCTTCCTGTCTTTTCAATTGGCTTGAAGTACAGGCGGTCGCCGGCCCCGGCGGGTTCCGGGTGTTGTCAGCCCGGCGCGCCGAACAGGCCGCAGGACTGGATGAAGGTGCAGCATTCCTCTGTCAGTGCGGCAAAGCGGGACCGTTCGCGCTGGTACAGGTAGACCGCCCGCTTGTCGGGCAGATCGGCAATAGGGCGAAAGGCGGTGGCTTCCGGCATGAAGCGGGCGACCGTCTGCGGCAGCACGGTGACCCATTTGCCGGTCCGCACCATGGTGATCAGAGAATGGGTGTTGTGGATCGTCACATCGGCCTTGCTGCTGGCCTCGACAAAGCGCTCGTTACGGATCAGATCGCACAGGGCATTGCGGACAAAACCCGCAGCGGTCACATCAGCAATTTCCGGCACGGCCTCCTGCCGGTACAGCGGATGCTCCGTGGAGCAGACCAGGCCAAACCGGTCCTCGAACAAGGGAACCGCCCTTACGCCGTTCAGGGGATGATAGCCGGAGGCGATGCCAATATCCGCCTTGCCCTCCGCCAGCGCATCAAGCACCTCCTGGGTGTCTGTGTCGCGCAACTCCACCTTGAGCCCGGGGTGGCGTGCCGTCATATGCTCCAGCACCGCCGGAAAAACCAGCGCGGCGACGGAGGGAACCGAGACAATCTGCAGCAGACCGTGGGCCGCCTCTGCAGCCAATTCGATGCTTTGCACGGTCTGGTCGAAGCGCCGCACCTGCTGCTGAGCCAGTTCAAAAACCTGCGCGCCCAAAGGCGATAGCTGATTTTTGCGCTCGCCTTCAAACAGCTTCTTGCCCAGATGCTCCTCCATCTGCTTCAGTGTCATGGAAACAGCGGATTGGGTCCGGCCCAGCCTGTTTGCGGCCTCAGACAGATTGCCGGTCTGGGCCACAGTGCAGAAAGCGCGCAGCATTTCGATTTTCAACGCCATACTTCAAGAATCCTGAAGTTCTTTACAGTTTATTGAGTTTGACTGATGCGGCGTCCGGAGTCCATCCTGCACGAAACCTGAAATTCAGCATCTGGGGCTTTTCCGTGACCAAACTGAACCTGATTGCCGGCGAATGGCTGGCTGGCGAAAGCGAAATCGAAAACCGCAACCCGTCGGATCTGAACGATCTGGTTGGCATGTTTGCCCAGGCCAGCTCCGATCAGCTGGAGGCAACCCTGGATCAGGCGCAGATCGCCCAAGCCGAATGGGCGGCCTACGGGCTGGAGCGCAAGCAGGCGGTACTGATGAACATCGGCAATGAGCTGATGGCCCGCGCCGAGGAGCTGGGCACACTGCTGAGCCGCGAGGAAGGCAAGCCGCTGGCCGAAGGCAAGGGCGAGGTTTACCGCGCCGGCCAGTTCTTCACCTATTACGCCGCCGAATGCCTGCGCCAGATCGGAGAAAACGCCGACTCCGTGCGCCCGGATATCGAAGTGGACGTGCGCCGTGAGGCAGTTGGCGTGGTGGCAATCATCTCGCCCTGGAACTTCCCGACTGCGACCGCCTCCTGGAAGATCGCTCCGGCGCTCTGCTACGGCAACGCAGTGGTGTGGAAGCCGGCCAATATCACCCCGGCCTCCGCTGTTGCCCTGACTGAGATCATCGAACGTCAAGACATCCCCAAGGGCCTGTTCTCGCTGGTCATGGGGTCGGGCCGTTCTATCGGCCAGCGCCTGGTCGAAAGCCCCAAGGTGAACGCGATTTCCTTCACCGGTTCGGTGCCTGTGGGCAAGGGCATCGCGTCTGCCGCCATCCAGAACCTGACCAAGGTGCAGATGGAGATGGGCTCCAAGAACGCGCTGGCGGTGATGGATGACGCCGATCTGGATCTGGCCGTCACCCTGGCGCTGGGCGGCGCCTTTGGCGGCACTGGACAGAAATGCACCGCCTCCTCCCGGCTCGTGGTCCACGCGGCCATTCATGATGCCTTTGTCGACAAGCTTGTCGCCGGGGCACAGGCCATGAAAGTGGGCCACGCGCTGGAAGCGGGCGTGCAGATGGGGCCGGTGGTCAGCGAGCAGCAGCTGAACGAGAACCTGGCCTATGTGGACATTGGCACTTCTGAAGGCGCTGAACTGGCCTGCGGCGGCCAGCGCCTGGAGATGCCGCACGAGGGTTTCTACATGTCCCCCGGCGTGTTCCTGAACACCACCAACAACATGCGCATCAACCGCGAGGAAATGTTCGCACCGCTGACCAGCGTGATCAAGGTCGGCAGCTATGACGAGGCGCTGTCGGTGGTGAACGACACCAACTTCGGCCTGACCTCGGGCATCGTCACCCAGTCGCTGGCCCGCGCCACCCACTTCCGCCGCAACGCGCGCACCGGTGTGGTCACTGTCAACCTGCCAACCGCAGGCACCGACTACCACGTGCCCTTCGGCGGCCGCGGCGACAGCTCCTATGGCCCGCGCGAGCAGGGCAAGGCGGCGGCGGAGTTCTACACCACCGTCAAGACCGCCTACATCAGCGCCGGCAAGCCGGTCTGAGACTGAAATCCTGGCCGCGCCGAAGACCGGCCTGCCAGTTTGCGGAAGCGCCCGCCCTCCATGTTTCCCCTGTGGCGGGCGCATCCTGCCCGCCGCCTAGGGCCGGGTGCGCGATTTAGATAACCGAGGTGCTTGAATGACCGGATACCGTATCGACTGCCTGCAATATGCCAACTGGTCCGAGAAGATCTTCCGCCAGCTGCGCGAAGGCGGCGTGGACGCGATCCATGTCACCATTGCCTATCACGAGACCTTCCGCGAGACGGTCCTGAACTTCGAGAAATGGAACCGCTGGTTCGAGCAGTACCCGGATCTGATCATGAAGGGGCAGTGGGCCTCTGACATCGACAAGGCCCGCGAAACCGGCCGCACCGCTGTGTTCTTCGGCTTCCAGAACCCCTCGCCGATGGAGGACGACATCGGCCTAGTGGAGATCCTGCACACGCTCGGCGCCCGATTCATGCAGCTCACCTACAACAACCAGTCGCTGCTGGCGACCGGCTGCTACGAGGCTGAGGACATGGGGATCACCCGCATGGGCAAGCAGGTGATCAAGGAGATGAACCGGGTCGGCCTGGTCGTGGATATGAGCCATTCCGCCGACCGCTCCACCATCGAAGCAGCGGAAATTTCCAGCCGCCCGATCGCCATTACTCATGCCAACCCGCATGAATGGTCGCCGGCCCTGCGCAACAAGAAGGATGATGTCATCCGCGCAGTGACCGGCCACGGCGGCATGCTGGGGTTCTCGGTCTATCCGCACCACTTGAAGGGCAAGTCCGACTGTACCCTGCAAAGCTTCTGCGAGATGATCGCACGCACTGCCGAGAAATACGGGGTGGAGCATCTCGGGATCGGCACCGATCTCTGCCAGGATCAGCCCGACAGCATCGTTGAATGGATGCGCGTCGGCCGCTGGACGAAAGAGATCGACTACGGCGAAGGATCAGCCGCCGCGCCGGGCTTCCCGGCAATGCCTAGCTGGTTCAAGGACAACCGCGACTTTGGAAACATCGAAGAAGGCCTTCGCGCGACGGGCATGAACGATGACGAGGTCAGCGGCATCATGGGCGGGAACTGGTACCGGTTCTTCGCCGAAAACTTTGGCCCAAAGGGATAGGTCATGGAAACAACCGCGCAGACAACGATATCACGACGGGATCCGGCACAGGTCATGCGCCTCAGCCGGCTCGGTTCCTTGCATCAGTGCCGCCTCAGCTTCATGCGGGTGCTGACACGCCGCATGGCCCGGGAAAACTGGAGCTTTGCACGCCCCAAGTTCGATATCGATGCCAAGGGCGTTGGTGTGGCGGTCTATTCCGCTACCACCCCTGCGCGGACTTACTCCCTGGTTGCCTTTGCCCACGATCTGCCGCCCGAAATGCGGTCGGACCGGGTGATTGCAACCGCTTGGGATTCCACCTTTGCCCTGTTTGACGGCATCCCCACCGACGAAGATATCGAACGGCTTTCGAAAAACGTCCCCTATCAGGAGGCGGGCCGGGTCAGCGAGCGCGAGATTTCGGTGTCCCGTGCGAACCGGTCTGTGCGGCTGTGGGAACATGTGGTGTCCTCCCTGGCAGAGGGGAAGCAGCCGGATCCAGAGCAGCTGCAGGCGGTCGGATACCTGATGCGGACCACCGCTGTTTACGGCTCTGGCAAGCTGGGTGCTGCCGACCGCGAGATGATCGCCGCACGCCCCGAGTTCGAAGTTCCGTTTCAGGCAGAAATGCTGTCGGTTTTCCTGACCCGCTGGTACGTGCGCGATCTTGTGCAGCATATGGCCGACATGCGCGCCAAAGCTGCGGGGAACACTGCAGCCCGGCTGGCCCCGGAACTGGCGCGTTCGCTCGGGATCGGCAATTCAACCGGACTGGGCATGGCGCCATTCCTGTTGAACCACCCGGTTCTGTTCAACAACTGGATTGCCTCCCGCGAGGAAGCGATCCGGACCGTCCGCAGCCTGGACAGTGCGTCTGATGAAGACACGGGTTTGTTCCTGGAGCTGTTGCAGCGCAGCAAGAAGAACGTGGCGCTGTGGCACTCGGAACATGAAATTCAGGTCCGCAAGCTAAGTGAGCTGCGCAGCGATCTGGAGAAAATTGATGGCTACCTGGCCAGTCCTGAAGCTTTGAGCGGCAGCCATCCCTGGGACCGGATGTACCGCTGGGCGGAAGAGACGCTGACGCTGGAAGGGCAGGAATGGCTCGCATCGCTGATGCTGGAGCCCTATGGCGGCCTGGTGGACGATCTGAGCAACGGCATGGCCGCAGACAATACGCCGACGTTCCGCATCGCCGGTGCAATGACCATCGAGGAACTGCGCGGTCTGCTGGAGCGGGTCTATGAATGGGCCATCGGCACCGATTGGCAACAGCCGGAAAACCGTGCCCGCGCCTGGTATGTCTCCGAGGAGAAGCTTGAACCCCGTCTGGGCGAGCGTTTCGAAGAGCCAGTCGAAGAGTATGAACAGCCGCTGGCGCCTGGGCGGGACGCTGCTGCCTTGTTCAAGGCGCTGGCTCATTGGCAGGGCGATACCCGCGTTGCCGAGTTCCTGCTGCGCCACCCTGAGCACCGCCATACGGTGCGCAGGGTGCAGATTGCCGGACGTGCGCCATATGCGGAAATCCGGGACAACACGATTTCACATGATGTCCTGCCGATTGACATGCTCCGCTGCAAGCTCGCCTTTTTCGGCGCTACCCAGTTCGATCCCCGGTCCGACCGGTGGGTCCGGATCTGCATGTACGGCAATGCCCCGTATCCTCAGGACCTGTCAGCGGAAAATGCTGATTTCTGGGTCTATCCGACGCTTGAAGAGGGGGCACCGGCATGACCCATTCGCTGAATGAAATCGAGGCTATGTGCAAACGCGCGGCCCGCGGTGCCGGGTTGAGCTGGGGACTGGCCGAGGAAGCCGCAAAGGGCACCCGCTGGATCTCCTCCTTCGGCTTTCCGGGGGCTGAACTTCTGGCCGAGCTCCTGGAAATGAACGACCGCCTGCCGCCTGCCGATTTTACGCCGTCCGCGCTGGAGGGCGTTTGGCGTGCGCCGTCGGGCCGGATGAGCCCGCTGATTGCGGGGGCTGCTCTGAGCGATTGCGCGGTGCAGCTGATGGACGAAGGGCAGATCGTGATGGAACGCGTTTGCGTTCCGTTGCTGCTGGTGCCCTTCGCCGCCGGCGCGGCGCTGCGGCTGGAAACGGCGGTTTCCGTGGAATGGGCCGGCGCCCGCCTGGCAACCGACGGACGCCAGCTGTGCGCCCAGGGCGCGCCGGATGCCTATACTGCCAGGCTGGCGGACAAGGTCACCTTTACTGCCCCTGCCAGCATGACAGAACGCCGCGAGCCGGTGCTGCGCGGCAGCGCCCCGGCAGAGGCATGGGACCGCCTTGGCGTTCTTGCCCACCGCACCTATGCGCCCGCCACCGAAGCTTCGCGACTGCGCGGCGCCGGTGCCGGGCTATCCGACAATGACTGACAAAGGTACCTAAATGATCGAGACCCAGACACTTACACTTGCAGAAATTGAAGACCTGGCTTTCCGGGCGCTTGTCAAGGCTGGCACCACGGAAGCAAACGCACGTCCGCTGGCTGTGGCAACAGCCATGACCGAAGCGGACGGCGTTGCCTCGCATGGTCTCGCCTATATCCCGATCTACGCAGAGCATGTTCAGTGCGGCAAGGTGGATGGACAGGCCCGGCCTGTCCTGACACAGCCTCGCCCAGCTGTGCTTGTCGCTGACGCAGCCACCGGATTCGCGCATACTGCAATCGATATGGGTTTTGAAAAGCTGGTGCCGCTAGCCCGTGAACAGGGTGTTGCCGTTCTGGCTGTGAACAACTCCTACAACTGCGGCGTGCTGGGCATCCACACTCTGCGTCTGGCCCAGGCCGGTTTGCTGAGCTTTGGCTTCACCAATGCTCCCGCGTCCGTCGCCCCTTGGGGCGGTTCCAAACCGGTTGTTGGCACCAACCCGATTTCGGTTGCTGCCCCGGATGGCAAAGGCGATGCAGAAGTTCTGATCGATCAGTCCGCAAGCACGATCGCAAAAAGCGAAGTTATGAAACACGCACGCGAAGGCAAACCGGTTCCCGAAGGCTGGGTGTTGGATGCAGACGGCAAGCCAACTACTGATCCAGAAGCAGGTCTCAAGGGATCAATGGTGCCGTCGGGCGGCTACAAGGGCGTGAACCAAGCGTTGATGGTTGAGATTATGGCAGCAGCTATGACCGGTGCCACATTGGGTGCGGTAGCCAGCCCATTCTCGGGCACAGCAGGTGGCCCGCCGAAGACAGGTCAGTTCTTTATTGCCATCGATCCTGATGCAACCTCCGGCCAGATGTTCGGAGAACGTTTGAAGGCCCTGACCGAGTCCTTCCGGGAACAGGAAGGTGCTTTTGTTTCCGGTGACGACCGCCGCGTTAAGCGCTTGCGAGCCCGCGAAGAGGGGGTCGCTGTGAATGCTGCTCTGCTGGAGCGTGTGCGAGCAATCGCATAACCGCGCGAGGGGAGAGACTTTGACCGCTATTCCGAATGTTCTGCCCCCCTGGACTAAGAAACGCCGGTTTTCCGCGAACTCGGACGGTCCGCCGAAAACCGGCCAAATGTTCATCGCAATCGACCCGGCTGCGACAGCAAATGACGCTTTTGGTGCTGGAATGGCCGGGATCGTAGAAGCGGTGCGCGGGCAAGCCGGCGCACATCTGCCCGGAGACGGGCGTCGGGCCAAGCGCTTGCAGGCCCGTACAGACGGCGTCGCGGTCAGTACCGCAACACTGGCCAGGATCGAAGCTCAGCTGGGCTGACGCCAAATACCGGCGGTTGCACGAACCGCCGGACCATCCGCACCTTGGTGCGGCACGTGCGAAACGGGAGGAAACGCATGTCTATAAAGCAACCTTTTACGGATCTGGAGATCAAGACCTCCGACCAGGGCTTCTACAAGGGGCACAGTGTCGAGATCGCCTTGCTCAGCAAGGGGATCATGGTCGCTCTGGTTCTCTGGGCACTGGTCTGGCCGGCAAACGCCACGGGCGTTCTGGGCAGCCTCAACTGGCGTATCCTTGAGGATTTCAACGCCTTCTACATCGTTATCGTCGGTTTCTTCGCCTTTTTCCTGTTTGTGGTCGCCGCATTGCCGCAAACCGGTAAGCGGATCATGGGGGGACCGGGCCAGGGCAAAGAGTTCTCGGACTTCTCATGGTTCTCGATGATGTTCGGCGCCGGCCTCGGCGTTGGCCTCATGGTTTTTGCAACCGCCGAGCCGATGGGTCTCTGGGGCTCCAACCCTGTCGTTCTGGCGCAGGAAGTGACACCCAACACCGAAGAGGCCGTTCAATCCGGCTTCCGTTACACGTTCCTGCACTACGGTTTCCACGCCTGGGCGATCTATGTGGTGACCGGCCTGTCGCTGGCCTACTATGCCTATACCCGCGACATGCCGCTGACCATCCGCACCGCGCTGACACCGCTGTTCGGCAAGCTGATGAACGGCTTCCTGGGCCATGTCGTTGACGTTCTGGGTGTTGTTGCCACCATCCTGGGCGTCTCCGTCACCATTGGCTTTGGCGTTTCTCAGTTCGTGGACGGCGTTTACGCGGTCACCGGCATGGAATGGATGATGGACATGAGCGGTGATGCGCCTGCTCCGGGAACCGTTGGCCTGCTGGCCGGTCTCTTTGCCATCATGGGCCTGTCGATCATCTCAGCTGTCTCGGGTGTGGGCCGCGGCGTGAAGTATCTGTCGAACCTGAACTTGGTTCTGTCCCTGATCCTGCTGCTGGTGTTCGTGGTTTTCGGCTCTTTCATGTTCGCTATGACCACGTATGCTTCGGCCTTTGTGGACTACGTCCTGCATTTCACCGCGCTGAGCTTTGGCCCCTACATGCCGCAGTCGGCCGCGGACTTTGCGGCAGCGCTGCCAGCAGATGCTGCACCTTACGCCGATGCGCTGCGCGGAGGTGCAACCAATGCCTGGGGCTCCTTTGAGGGCTTCAAGACCGGCCTGGAAGGCGAAGCCGCTGCCCTGTCCGACGAGGTTCTGGCAGCAGCTTACGCTGCGGGTGAGCCGCAGCGCCAGTTTGGCTGGCAGGCGGGCTGGACCACCTTCTACTGGGCCTGGTGGATCGCGTTCTCGCCCTTCGTTGGCCTGTTCCTGGCGCGGATTTCACGCGGCCGGTCGGTGCGTGAGTTTATCCTCGGCTGTGTGATTGCTCCTGCACTGGTCTGCTTTGCCTGGATGGCCATCCTGGGCGGCACCGCCATCGACCTGGAACTGACCGGCGGCGCAGACGGCGCGATCATCGGCGCATCGAACACCGCAAAGCTGTTCGTGACCCTGCAAAGCATGATCGACGGCGGCCTGCTGTCCGGCATCACCATCATGTGCGTGGTGCTGATCATGACCTTCCTGGTCACCTCGGCAGACTCCGGCATCCTGGTGATGAACACCATCATGTCCGGCGGCGACCAGAACATCGGCAACAAGCACAAGATCGTCTGGGGCCTGATCCTGACCGCGGTCATCGGCACCCTGCTGTTTGCGGGCAAGCAGAATGGCGGGGCCGACCCGATGGAAGCGCTGAAAAGCGCGATGATCATCGGCGCGCTGCCCTTCACCATGGTCATGGGCCTGATGTGCGTGTCCCTGGCCAAGGCGCTGTTCCGTGATGGTCAGCGTGAAAAGGCTGCGGCTCCGGCCGAGTAAAGAAGCAGACACCGGGCAGCGCTGCCGCGTTTGCCCGGCTGTTACAGGAAAGCCCCGGATGGGGCGGAGAAGCCGGGGGAGTAATCCTCCGGCTTCTTTTTGCCGCCGCGCGGCGGCAGGCGCAAAACCCGCCCATAAAAAACGCCCCGGATATCCGGGGCGCTCTTTGTCTTCCGTGCCGGGAGTTCAGCCCGCCAGGTCGAACCGGTCGGCGTTCATCACCTTGACCCAGGCTGCCACGAAATCGCGGACAAAGGCCGCGGCGCCGTCATCCTGGGCATAGACCTCCGCCAGTGCCCGCAACTGCGAGTTGGAGCCGAACACCAGATCCGCGCGGGTGCCGGTCCATTTGACGGCTCCGCTGGCCCGGTCGCGGCCCTCATAGGTGCCGTCGCCGACCGGTTTCCACTCCACCCCCATGTCGGTGATGCCGGTGAAGAAATCTGTGCTCAGCACGCCAGCCCGGTCGGTGAACACGCCATGTTTGGAGCCGCCGTGGTTGGCACCCAGCACCCGCAGCCCGCCAATGAGCGCGGTCATCTCCGGCGCGCCCAAGGTCAGCAGCTGCGCCCGGTCCACCAGCATCTTCTCAGCCGGGACGCTGTACTCGGCCTTCTGGTAATTGCGGAACCCATCGGCCTCCGGCTCCAGCACCGCAAAGCCTTCGACATCTGTCTGCTCTTGCGTGGCATCGGTGCGGCCCGGGGTGAAGGGCACATCGACGGGGTGACCAGCGGCCTTGGCGGCTTCCTCAACACCAGCACATCCCCCCAGCACGATCAAATCCGCCATGGAGATTTTCTTGCCTCCGGACGCATTGGCGTTGAACTCGCTCTGCACTTGCTCCAGCGCCTTCAGCACTTTGGCCAGCTTGACGGGCTCGTTCACTTCCCAGTCCTTCTGCGGCGCCAGCCGGATGCGGCCGCCATTGGCACCGCCGCGCATGTCGGAGCCGCGGAAGGTCGAGGCCGAGGCCCAGGCCGTTGACACCAGCTCTGAAACCGAAAGCCCGGAATCAAGGACTGCCTTTTTCAGCTGCGCGGCGTCCTGCGCATCCACCAGCGCGTGATCCACCGCTGGCAGGGGATCCTGCCAGATCAGGTCTTCCGCGGGCACATCAGCCCCCAGATAGCGCGACTTCGGCCCCATGTCGCGGTGGCACAGCTTGAACCAGGCGCGGGCAAAGGCATCGGCGAATTTCTCCGGGTTGGCGTGGAACTCGCGCGAGATCTTCTCGTATTCCGGGTCCATCCGCAGCGACATGTCGGCGGTGGTCATCATCGGCGCATGTTTCTTGCTCGGGTCGTGGGCATCCACCACCATGTGTTCGGGCTTCACGTCCTGGGCTTCCCACTGCTGAGCACCCGCCGGGCTCTTGACCAGCTTCCACTCATAGCCGAACAGCACGTCGAAATAACCCATGTCCCAGGTGGTCGGGTTCGGCTTCCACGCGCCTTCGATACCCGAAGTGGTGGCGTCGCCCCCCTTGCCGGTGCCATGCGCATTGGCCCAGCCAAAGCCCATCTGCTCCATTGCGCCGGCTTCCGGCTCGGCGCCCACCAGCTCCGGATCGCCTGCGCCATGCGCCTTGCCAAAGGTATGGCCGCCTGCCACCAGCGCCACGGTTTCCTCGTCGTTCATGCCCATCCGCGCAAAGGTATCGCGCACGTCAAAGCCGGAGGCCACCGGGTCCGGATTGCCGTTCGGCCCTTCCGGGTTCACATAGATCAGGCCCATCTGCACCGCAGCCAGCGGGTTCTCCAGATCACGGTCGCCGGAATAACGCTTGTCGCCCAGCCACTCGGTCTCGGTGCCCCAATAGATGTCTTCCTCCGGCGCCCAGATATCCTCGCGCCCGCCGCCAAAGCCGAACACCGGCCCGCCCATCGACTCAATGGCGCAGTTGCCCGCCAGGATCATCAGGTCCGCCCAGGAGATCTTGTTGCCGTATTTCTGCTTGACCGGCCACAGCAGGCGGCGCGCCTTGTCCAGGTTGCCGTTGTCCGGCCAGGAGTTCACCGGCGCGAACCGCTGGTTGCCGGTGCCGCCGCCGCCGCGCCCGTCGGCGGTGCGGTAGGTGCCGGCACTGTGCCAGGCCATGCGGATGAACAGGCCGCCGTAATGGCCATAGTCGGCCGGCCACCAGTCCTGGCTGTCGGTCATCAGCGCAAACAGGTCCTTCTTGACCGCTTCCAGGTCCAGCGTCTTGAATTCCTCGGCATAGTTGAAATCCGCCTCCATCGGGTTCGACTTGGGCGAATGCTGGTGCAGGATCTTCAGGTTCAGCTGGTTCGGCCACCAATCCTGGTTCGAGGTGCCGCCGGCATCGGTGTTCAGCGCCGCGCCGTGCATCACCGGGCATTTTCCTGCGGGGGTATTTCCGTCCATTTCCATCTCCGATCGTGGCTTCAATTGTTTGAACTGCGATGTGGGGAAGCCTCCCGGAACCAATCCGCAAGCCTGAACGCCGCCTGGAAATGCAAGCGGGGCGCAGGCTGGCTGTGCCGGGTCTCCCTGTCTTTCTGACACTGAGGCTAGCAGGGAAATATCATTGGGATAAGTTGCATTTATTCATCGCTCTGATAATGAAATCCTATGACAAACGTGACCCTTCGCCAGATGCGCTATTTCGAGGCGCTGGCCCTGCACCGCCATTTTGGCCGCGCGGCGGATGCCTGCGCGGTGTCTCAGCCGGCTTTGTCTGTTCAGATCAAAGAGTTGGAGGAGGCGCTGGGGGTGCAGCTGGTGGAGCGCGGCGCCCGTCAGGTACGGCTCACCAGCCTGGGTGAGGATCTGGCTGCCCGCGTGCGCGGCATCCTGCGCTCGGTGGATGAACTGGGAGAGCTGGCACGGGCCTCGCGCGAGGGGCTCGCCGGACGCCTGCGCATCGGGGTGATTCCCACCATTGCACCCTATCTGCTGCCCTCCATCGTGGGCACACTCACCAGCCAGTACCCCGAGGCTGATATCCGGGTCCGCGAAACGGTGACGCCCAAGCTGCTGGAGGAACTGGGAGAGGGGCGGCTGGACACGGCCATCGTCGCACTGCCGGTGTCTGAGCCTTCATATGAAGAGGTGCCGCTGTTTGCTGAGCACTTTGTCCTGGTGCGCCCAGGGGAGGATGCCGGCACGCCGGTTCCGGGTCCCGAGGGCCTGCGCGAGATGCGCCTCCTGCTGCTGGAGGAGGGGCATTGCTTCCGCGACCAGGCGCTGTCGTTCTGCAATATGCAGTCCGCGGCCCCGCGGGAACTGCTGGACGGCAGCTCCTTGTCGACGCTGGTGCAGATGGTCAGCGCCGGAATAGGTGTGACGCTGATCCCGGAAATGGCGGTGCCGGTGGAAACCCGCTCGGCGGAGGTGTCGGTTGCCCGTTTCCGCGACCCGCAACCTTCGCGCACCATCGGCATGATCTGGCGCCGCAGCAACCCGCTGGCCCGGCAGCTGATGCAGGTGGCTGAGGTGGTCCGTCAGGCAGCGGACGGCCTGCGGTCCAGTTATGCGCCGATGGGGTGACGCAGGGTCGCGGCGCCGCGCCCGGGCTGACCTTTAAGCGGCCCGCCTGCTGAGCGGGGCCAAACTCCTTGGAAATGGTGCGCATTGGGCACGCTCACATGCATTTTAGCTTCCCGCTGTTTCCAGCCGCGCGCCGCATTGTTAATGTTTCGTTAATAATTAAAAGACGAAGCAGGCATACAGGCAGATGAAGACGGGCTTTCGTGGCACGTTTGTTATTTCCTGGTCGCAAACAGAGATCGACGGCCTCCCGGCGGCGCCCAAGGACGCACTTGATGCGGGGGCAGCGTGGTCCTGGCACGGAGATGCCGTGCAGGTGGATGGGCCTGCAGGGCTGTTGCGGCTTGATGGGGCAAACGGCGAGGCAGAATTGCGCCGCCGCGCGGCACGGTCCGTGCGCAGGCTGGTGGGGGCTGCGGTGCAGAACCGGACCGATGTCGATGCGGTCGAAATTGACGAGCCGCTGATGGACAGCTGGTTTGTTGTCACCAATGGGGTGCAAAGCTTCACTGCAACACTGATTGAGGCCGGGCCGGGTCAGAACCCGCTGTTGATGTTTGTCGACCAGCTGCCGCCGCGCGGCACCGATCTATGGGTCGTGCACTGCGTGCTTGGCGCTGCCGGCACAGCCCGGCCTGATGGCGAAGCCGGGGTCATCTGCTTTACGCCGGGCACGCGGATCGCAACCCCCGATGGTCCGCAACCGGTAGAGCAGCTGCGCGAGGGCGGAAAGGTTCAGACCCGGGATAATGGCGTCCAGGAAATCCTCTGGATCGGCTCCCGCCGGATCAGCGGCGCCCGGCTTTATGTCATGCCGCAGCTGCGGCCGGTCCGCATTCAGGCAGGGGCCTTGGGCATCGACCGGCCGGAGCGGGAACTGCTGGTCTCCCCCGATCACCGGATGCTGCTGCGCGGTGCCCGTGTGCGGGCTCTGTTCAACACGCCCGAGGTGCTGGTGGCGGCCGGTGACCTGGTCAATGGCTCCACCATCCAGCCCGACACTTCCGTGCGTGAAGTCACCTATATTCATCTGATGCTGGCCAATCACCAGGTGCTCTGGGCCAACGGGGTGGAAACAGAGAGCTTCCATCCCTCCAACGCATCGCTGACTGCGCTCAGCCAGCCTGACCGGGAACGCCTGTTCCGCCTGCAGCCGGAGCTGGAGCACGATCCGCTGGCCTATGGCGCCCATGCGCGCCGCAACCTCAGCGCCACCGAGGCCGCGATTCTGGGGCATGACGCAGCCTGAAGCCTTCAACCGGCAAGACCAGGGTGCTATTTCACGGCCAGAGGCGGGCGGCGGCGCGAATTTCCTGCCGGACACGCATTCACCGTGTTGACTCTGCCCCATCCCCCTATATAAGCGCGGCTTCATTGGTGTTGGTGGCCCCCGCAAGGGGATCCCTGTCATGCCGCAAGGCAAGAGGACAACGCCCTTCGAAACTTAAGAAGGAGATCAGCCGTGACCAAACGCACGTCTGCCAAGTACAAAATCGACCGCCGCATGGGCGAAAACATCTGGGGCCGCCCGAAGTCCCCGGTCAACCGCCGCGACTACGGCCCGGGCCAGCACGGCCAGCGCCGCAAGGGCAAACTGTCCGACTTCGGCATCCAGCTGCGCGCCAAGCAGAAGCTCAAGGGCTACTATGGCGACCTGACCGAGAAGCAGTTCCGCCGCATCTACGGCGAAGCCGTGCGTGTTTCCGGCGACACCGGTGAAAACCTGATCGGCCTGCTGGAGCGCCGCCTGGACGCTGTCGTCTACCGCGCCAAGTTCGTGGCAACCGTTTTTGCGGCCCGCCAGTTCGTCAACCACGGCCACGTGACCGTGAACGGCAAGCGCGTGAACATCCCCTCCTACCGCGTGAAAGAGGGCGACGTGATCGAGGTTCGTGACAAATCCAAGCAGATGGTTGCCGTTCTGGAAGCCGTCCAGCTGGCTGAGCGCGATGTGCCCGATTACATCGAAGCCGACCACTCCAAGATGACCGCAACCTTCGTGCGCACCCCCGGCCTGGGCGATGTGCCGTACCCGGTGATGATGGAACCGAACCTGGTCGTCGAATTCTACGCCAAGAACTAAGCCTGCTGCCCCTGGGGCATCTGGCGGAAGGGCTGTCCTCGCGGGCAGCCCTTTTTCTTTGGCGCGCCGGCTGTGCAGGGCGTTCGCGGCAAGCGGGTTCAAAAGCAGTGGCCCGTTTGGGCCATTGGCACTATCCTGATCCAAAACATCAGGGAGTGACCAATGAAGATCTTGATGAAGGCCGCAGCCGCAGCTGCGCTCACCATCGCGGCTGCAGCAGCAAGCGCCGCACCGCTGAAGCTCACACCGGCGAATCCGCAGCCTTCCGGCGTCAAGCCTGGACTGGCGGTGGTTTATGCCTATCCGCAGGATGTGAAGACACTGGCCGAAGCCTCCTCCGCGCTGAAAATCAGCAGTGAACCTGGACGCCCCATTGCCGGGCTGGACAACCGTGATACAGAGGAGGGGCAGAACACGCTGACCGCCAAACGGCCGATGCATGTGGCGGCCCGCATCACCGGCTATGTCAAACTCGACACGCCGGGCGTCCACAATATCGACTTTCTGACCAACGACGGGCTGCTGGCCAGGATCGGTGGTCAAGTCGTGGGTGAATACGACGGCCGCCAGTCTTGCGACAGCACCATCGTGACCCAGGTTGAGGTGCCCTCGGCCGGCTGGTACCCGGTCGATATCCTCTATTTCCAGCGTCTTGGCACCGCCTGCCTGCATATGCGCATGGGGCCGGACGGCAAGCGGCCGAAATGGATGAAAGACAGCGCCTTCGGGCACTGACAGTCTTGCCCGCAGGGCAGGGGGGACGCCCTTCCAGCGTTTTCACAAGGGCAGCGGACGCCCCTCGGCGATGGCCTCCATTGCGAAATAGGAGGTCACGCTGTCCAGTTCCACACCAGAAATCAGCCGCTGATAAACCTTGTCATAGCTGGCCATGTCTTCTGTCACCACTTTCAGCTGATAGTCGTAGTCGCCGCCGATGCGGTGGAAATCCACCACTTCGGGAATGGTCAGCACATGGCGGCGGAATTTTTGCAGCCAGTCCGCTGAATGATGCCGGGTGCGCAGCAGCACAAACACCACCAGGTCCAGCCCCAGCTGCTTGCGGTCCAGCCGCGCGGTAGAGCCTTTCAGCAGCCCGCGTTCATTCAGCGCCTTCAGCCGCCGCCAGCAGGCGTTCTGCGACAGCCCCACCTGATCCGCCAGTTCCCGCTGCGACAGGCTGGCGTCCTGCTGCAGGGCACGCAGAATAGCGCGGTCAATATTGTCTGCATTTTTGCTCATGGTTCGATCATATGACACAAAGTTTCAGCAATCTACTCAGTAAATGATAAAGTTTTTGCACTTCAAACCGTTCATGATGCCTTTACAGATTTCGGAGGCGCGACATGACACTGGCAGCATTCAAACAGACAATCCGGCAAGCGGAACAGGACGGAACCCTTGGCCGAAGCGTTATCGGCGACGGCGTGATGATCCCCGGTCTCGATGGCGAGGTGCCGCTGGTCTACGCCGACTACGTCGCCTCTGGCCGCGCCCTGCGCCAGGTGGAGGATTTTGTGGCGGAACAGGTGCTGCCCTTCTACGCCAACTCCCACACTGAGGCATCATACTGCGGCACCCAGATGACCCGCCTGCGCCGCGAGGCGCGCGCTGAGATTGCCCGCATCACCGGCGCCACCGCAGAGGACGCGGTGATCTTCACCGGCTCGGGCGCAACCGCAGGCCTGAACCGTCTGGTCAGCCTGTTCGGCGTCAATGAGGCCGCCCGCCCGGTCGTCTTCATTGGCCCGTATGAGCATCACTCCAACATCCTGCCCTGGCGCGAAAGCAACGCGGAGGTGGTGGAAATCCCCGAAGTGGCAGAGGGTGGCCCCGACCTGGAAGTGCTGGAGCGGGCGCTCAAGCAGCACGCGGACAGCGACTTGAAAATCGGCAGCTTCTCTGCCGCTTCCAACGTGACCGGCATCGTCACCGATCCCGGCCCCATCAGCCGCCTGCTGCACGCACATGGCGCGCTGGCGGTCTGGGACTATGCCGGCGGCGGCCCTTACCTGCCCATCGACATGGGGCAGGGCGGCGCCGCGCGCAAAGATGCAATTGTGGTCTCGCCGCACAAGTTCCCGGGCGGCCCCGGCGCCTCCGGCGTGCTGATCGTCAACCAGACCGCAGTGCGCCGCCGCTGCCCGTCCTGGCCCGGCGGCGGTACCGTCAGCTTTGTCTCGCCCTGGCGGCATGAATACAGCCAGGACCTGGCCGCCCGCGAAGAGGCCGGCACCCCCAACGTGATCGGCGACATCCGCGCTGCGCTGGCGTTTCTGGTCAAGGAGGCCGTGGGCCAGCAGCAGATCGAAGCCCGCGAGGAGAAATTCGCGCAGATGGCCTTGCAGGGCTGGTCAGCCAATCCGCGCCTGCGCATCCTCGGCCACCGGGATGCGCACCGGCTGCCGATCTTCTCTTTCCTGGTCTCCGACGGCGAGGGAAACCCGGTGCACCAGCAACTGTTCACCCGCATGCTGAGCGACGTCTACGGCATCCAGGCCCGCGGCGGCTGCGCCTGTGCAGGCCCCTATGCGCACCGTCTGCTGGGTATCAGCCAGCCGGAATCCGAAACTCTGTTTGCCGACCTGCAGGCAGGCGAAGAGATGAAGAAACCCGGCTGGGTGCGCCTCAACTTTTCCTACCTGATGACGGAGGAGAAGGCGCAGTACATCATTGATTGCGTCAATGAGCTGTCGATGAAGGCAGGGGAGGTTGCCGCCCGTTACAACGCCGATCCGCACACCGCACGATTCAAGGCGCAGGCGGCTTAGGCCCAATCAAATGGGGTGCTTTACGGTTTCGGGAAGCACCTCACATGCTTGTGATATGTAGGCAGCTGTCCCCCGCGTTTAAAGGGGGAAAGTCGATTTGAAATCCCCCGCGACGTCCCGCCGCCGGCATGGCAGGCTTCCAGCAGTAGTTATTTTGTTGGAGCAACGTCATGGCTCTCAAGCTTTCCGCCCCTGTGGGCGACAAGAAACGGATTACCAAGCCGGACCCGAAAACTGGCGAAAGCAAATTCAAACCGGTCAAGAACGCCCCCGCGGATGTCGAACTGGTCCGCCTGATGCTCAAGGCGAACGGCTATTCGATCGAGGTCAGCACCAAATGCGACGCCGGTTTGATCAGCACCATCAAGGATTTTCAAAAAAAGAAGCTGGGCTTCAAAAAGCCTGACGGCATCGTTGATCCCGGCATGCGCACCTGGAACGCAGGCCTGCCCAAACTGGCGGCGATGCATGCCGCCGACACCAAGGTCGAACGGGTTGAGGTCGTCGAGAACGGCAAGACCAAGCTGATCACGGTCGCCGAGTTTGAGGCCGGGCAGGAAGAATTGCGCCGCAAGCTTCTGGCCAAGGCCGAAATCATGTACGGCCAGGCGGAATCCTGGGTCGATTTCTGCAACGATGTGGAAAACACCCGCCAGGGTAACGAGACCTTCTTGAATGCGCTGACCGAATTTGCCGTCAGCATGGTCAACGACAAGACCAACCCGCCCTGGACCCCGATCCTGAATGCCCGGTCAGAGGCAAGCTTCCTCAAGACACTGACCAGCAAGAAAAAACCGGACTGGAAGAAGGTCTACAAGCAGGATGTAAAGGCCTCCAAGGCCTATAACACCGGCGGCAAGGCTTTCAAGAAATTCATCGACCAGCGGATCGCCACCGCCGGCGGCATCGTCTGGAAGCTGGAAGTGGTGCGCGAGGTCTCCTTTGCCGTGGTCGAGACCTACATGACCGCGCGTTTGGTGGCGACCAAGGGCATGTCGCCCGCCAAGGCCCACGCCATTGCTGCCGCCAGCACCGAGGCGCTGAAATCCAGTGCAGGCCAGCTGGGTGAGCATCTGGCGGGCAACAAGGTGACATGGGACGGGGCCGCCAAGAAAGTGTTCATCGACAGCTTCATAGCAGGCCTCGCAGGGGCGGCCGGCGGCAAGCTGACTGCCAAGCTTTCAGCGGGCCTCGCTGACGATCTGGCCAAGGCCGCGGCCTCCAGGCTGTCGCGCGAGATGCCCAAGAAGGCGGTCAAGGCCTTCTTTGAGAAGTTCCTGAAGTCCAAGGCCGGCGAGGCCATGGTGACAGAAGCGCTGAAGGAAACCATCGGCCTCGCCAAGCCGATGATCGAAAAGGGCCGCCCGCCGAACACCAAGGAGATCAAGGAGAGCATCGCCAAGATCCTGACCGCGGGCATCATGTCCGCAAGCGCCGGCAAGGCGCTGGAGAAGTTTTCCTCCGGCTTCACCGGGGCGGCCGAGACGTTCCTCAAGACCAAACTGGCCCCCGCCGCAATGGAGGGCGCAGTCAAGAAGGATCTCATTGCCAAATACGGCGCTAAGGCCACCGACGATTTCATCAAGCTGCATGGTGACGCGGTTTATGGCGAGATCGCCAAGCAGATTTCCGGCAAGTCGCTCAGCAAATATGCAGGCGAGGCGCTGAACGGCGCGGATGGCTCGCAATCGGCCTCGACCATGCAGAAACAGGCGAATGAGGCGATGCGCAAGGACATGGAACTGCGCAAGCAGATCCAGAAGATCATCATGGCTGAGGCCAAACGCAAGATGCCCAAGTCCGCATCTGCGCATTAACGCAGGCGCATGGCCGGGGCAGGCTGCCGCTGGGGGGCGGCAGCATGGGGGAAGCGTCATCTTGGTGCTTCCCCGCCAGCGTTTGGGCCGTTATGACGGGTTGGAATTAAGGAGCCCGTATTATGACCCAAGTCACACCGCAGCCCGGTATCATGGACATCGCTCTGTATCAGGGCGGGGCTGCCCATGTGAACGGGGTGAGCAATGTTGTGAAGCTCTCCTCGAACGAGAACCCCTTTGGCCCCAGCCCGCGCGCCGTCCAGGCGATGCAGGATGCGGCGGCCAACATGCACCGCTATCCCAGCTCGGACCACGCGGCGCTGCGGCAGGCGATCGGCGAGGTTCACGGGCTGGATCCGGAGCAGATCATCTGCGGCGCCGGCAGCGACGAGATCATCGCCTTCCTCTGCCAGGCCTATGCCGGCCCGGGGGATGAAGTGCTCTATACCGAACACGGCTTTGCGATGTACCGGATCAGCGCGCTGGCCGCCGGCGCCACCCCGGTGGAGGTGAAGGAGCGCGAGCGCGTCACCGATGTTGACGCGCTGCTGGCTGGCTGCACCGCCAGGACCAAGCTGGTGTTCATCGCCAACCCGAATAACCCCACCGGCACCATGATCAGCGAGGCTGAGGTGGCCCGGCTGGCCGATGGCCTGCCCGCGGGCGCGCTGCTGGTGCTGGACGGTGCCTATGCCGAATATGTCGAAGGCTTTGACGCCGGCGCCGCGCTGATCGGCACCCGCAGCAACGTCTTCATGACCCGCACCTTCTCAAAGATCTACGGCCTGGGCGGCGCCCGGATCGGCTGGGGCTACGGCCCCAGGGAGATCATCGGCGTTCTGAACCGTGTGCGCGGCCCCTTCAACGTCTCCAGCACCGCGCTGGCTGGGGCCGAAGCCTCGGTGCGTGACACAGACTACGTGGATCAGTGCCGGTCCGAGAACGCCAAGTGGCGCTCATGGCTGGCCAATGCGCTGGCGGAACTGGGTGTGCCGTCGGACGTTTCCAGCACCAACTTCATCCTGGCCCGGTTCTCCAGCCAGGCAGAGGCGGAGGCCTGCGACCTGTACCTGCAGGCGCAGGGCCTGATCGTGCGCCGGGTGGCGGGCTACAACCTGCCCACCGCGTTGCGCATCACCATCGGCGACGAAGACTCCTGCCGCCGCATCGCGCAAGGGGTGAAGGCTTTCAAAGAGGGCCAGGCCAAAGAGGTTCAAGCATGAGCGGACATGTTTACGGCCGCGTCGCGCTGATCGGCCTTGGCCTGATTGCATCCTCGATGTTCTGGGCGATGAAACGCGCAGGCCTTGCAGGCGAGGTCACCGGCTATGCCCGCAGTGCGGAAACCCGTGAAACCGCCCGCCGCATCGGCCTCTGCGACCGCGTTTGCGACAGCGCGCAGGAGGCGGTGCAGGACGCTGACCTGATTGTGCTCTGCGTGCCGGTCGGCGCCATGGGGCCGGTGATGGAAGACATCGCGCCGGTGCTGAAGCCCGGCGCGACCGTGTCCGACGTCGGCTCGGTCAAACGCCATGTGATCGAGGCAGTGCAGCCGCATATCCCCGAGGGCGTGCATTTCGTGCCCGCCCACCCGCTGGCAGGGACGGAGCATTCCGGCCCTGAATCCGGTTTTGCCGAACTGTTCGACAACCGCTGGTCGCTGCTGGTCCCGGTCGAGGGCACTGACCCCGAGGCCACCGCCCGCCTGCGTGCGCTTTGGGAGGGCATGGGTGCGCATGTCGATGAGATGGACGCCGACCACCACGACCTTGTGCTGGCTGTCACCTCGCACACGCCGCACCTGATCGCCTATACGATGGTGGGCGTGGCGGACGACCTGCGCCGGGTCACTGACAGCGAGGTGATCAAGTATTCCGCTGCCGGTTTCCGCGACTTTACCCGGATTGCGGCCTCCGACCCGACAATGTGGCGCGACGTGTTCCTGACCAACAAGGATGCCACGCTGGAAATCCTGGGCCGCTTCACCGAGGAGCTCTTTGCCTTGCAGCGCGCCATCCGCACCGGCGACGGGCAGCACCTGCACGACTATTTCACCCGCACCCGCGCCATCCGCCGCGGCATTATCGAAGCAGGCCAGGACACCGACGCGCCGGACTTCGGCCGGGGGCAGAAGAAATGATCCGCGCGGGGCTGATGGTTCTGGCAGTTGTGTGCGGCGGGGCTGCGCTGGCCGCCACGCCGGATGCCCTGCTGGAGCCGCCCGGCAGTTCCGCGGCGGACGCAGGCCTTGCAGCCCTCGGTGAGCCGTTGCCCGGCATGCGCCCGGTCTCCCGTCCGCAATCACAGCAGCGGCTGGCGGCAGCCTCCCGGCCTGCGGATCTGCCGCTGCTGGCCCCCGGTGCCTCCTTGCAGCCCTTTGCACGACCGGACAGGCTGCCAGAGCAAGTGCTGTTCAAGCGCCGCCAGCGCCGCAAGGGCTCGGTTTGCGGCGACATTGATATCCAGGGGGACGACGTGGGCCATGTCTCCGGCACGCAGCCCGGCTGCGGTGCCAAGGACGCGGTGCGGGTGCGCGAGATCGCCGGGGTCCGCCTCAGCCAGGCCTCACTAATGACCTGCAACACCGCCCGCGCCCTGAAGACCTGGATCAACCGTGAGGTTGAAACCGCCTTTGGCCGCGGCAACAAGGTGGTCTCCTTGCGCGTTGCCGCCCATTACGCCTGCCGCACCCGCAACAACCGCCCAGGCGCCAAGATCTCGGAACACGGCAAGGGCAGGGCCATCGACATCTCCGGTTTCACGCTTGCCAGCGGTGAAACCGTCACCGTTCTGCACGGCTGGCAGAACCGCAAGACCCGCAAGAAGCTGAAGAAGATCTGGCGTGCTGCCTGCGGCCCCTTCGGCACCGTGCTGGGGCCAGAGGCCGACCGTTATCACAGGGACCACTTCCACCTGGACGTGGCCCGCCATCGCGGCGGATCCTACTGCCGCTGACGGTGCAGTATTCAATTCAGGATCCCCTGTTCATCTGGCTCCAAGTATCCCGGAGCGCGAGGCAGAACCCCGCAAAGCAGACAGATCAGCCGAGCGCAATCCGCAGCATGAGGGCGAGCGCTCGCGGCTGAAAGTGCCCAAGGGGCACAGTACAGCCTTGGGCCGGGCGCGCTGCGCCAATGCTGCGCGGCCCTTGGCCGGCGGCGGCGGTGTCAGCGGATGATCAGCCGCGGCGCATGGCCCAGCGGCAGCGGGCCAAGCGTGACATAGCCGTCCGCAAATCCCAGCGTGATATCCAGATCGCGCGGGTTGCCGCTGGCCTCTGCCAGCAGGCCCAGCACCCGCTCCACCGTGCCGCGCAGCGCCGGGGCCAGGGCACCGCTGCGTTCGGCCATCAGCACCAGCCCGCGCCAGTTTTCCGCCTGCAGCGCAATCTCGCCCTCCGGCAGCCCTTGTTCATCGACCGTCAGCGCGCCGGTGGCCTTGAGCCGCAGACCGCCCCAGCAGGCATCTGCCAGCTTCAGATTGATCCGGCGCGGCTGCGGCCGCCGCTGCTCCAGCGCTGTCCGGTCCCAGGGCGCGTCAAAGGCAACCGTCATCTCCAGCGCCAGCGTGTCGAACCGCTCCGGCAGCGGCGCGCTGGCCGCCAAGAGCCGCCGCCAGGCCGCCCGCGGGGCAAAATCCCGGATGTCTGCAGTGATCCGGTATGCTTCCGGGGTCTCCGACTGAACTGCCCGCAGCTCCAGCGCCGCCCCGCTCAGCACCGTCTCGCCATCCGTTGCAATCTGCCAGCTGTCCGCAACAGCCGCCAGCTGCTCCAGCTCCAGCGCCGCCCCGGGCTTCAGATGCAGGCTGGCCTGCAGCCCGTCAGCGGTGATCACCGCGGTCTGGTCGTAATAGGACAGCCGCTGCGCAGCCGCCGGGAAATGCAGTTCCAGATGCCCGGGCCAGGCCGCCGGGCTGTCCAGCTCCAGCCAGTCCGCCCGCCAGGCGGTGCCGCTGCGCGGATCCGCCAGCGCCGGGCGGCTGATCCGGGTCTGGTGGCGGAACGGATACCCCCGCGTCTCCAGCCCGGCATATTCGGCCTGCCAGCCGCGGTTTTCCTGCACTTCGAACCAGGCGGCAATGCCGCGCTTCAGCCCCCAGGCCGCAGCCGCCCAGTACAGGCTCCACACCAGAAGGGCCGCAATCAGCAGTTTCACCAGGCGCATCGGATAGCCTCTTTTGTCCGGACCAGGATTGCTGTTTATAGGGAGGGCACGGAAAGGGCCAGACGACATGACAATGTGGGTATTCGGATACGGATCACTTCTTTGGAACCCCGGTTTCCCGGTGGCCCGGCGCGAGGTCGCAGTGCTGCACGGCTATGCCCGCTCCTTCTGCATGTCCTCGATCCATCACCGCGGAAGCGAGGAAAAGCCCGGCCTGGTGCTGGCGCTGGATGCGGTCGCGGACGCCCATTGCAAGGGCATTGCCCTGGCGGTGGAGGCGGGCCACGAGGAGCAGACCCTGGCGGAGCTGCGCGAGCGCGAGCTGATCTCCTCGGCCTATCTGGAACGCGACCTGGCAGTTGAACTGGCGGATGGCTCCTTGGTCACCGCCGTCACCTATGTGATCGACCCGCATCATGTGCAGTATTGCGGCGGCCTCAGCCTCGAGGAGCAGGCCCAGATCATCGCCCATGCGGTGGGCGGCCGCGGACCCAATACCGAATACCTCTATAACACGGCAGAGCATCTGGCCGAGATCGGCCTGCATGACAGCGATCTCGACTGGCTGGCGGGCCGGGTGCGGGAAATCACCGCATAAAGCCTTGGCGCTTTTGACACTTTGCTTATAGGCTGCGAACGCAATACGAGCAGTCAAAAGTGTCAGGAGCCAGGCAATATGGCGCAGCCAGACCGCAAGACCCGGCCGCAGTTCTCCCAGCCGGTGCGGCAGATCATCATGATGCTGATCGCACTGGGGCTATCGGGGTTCGGCGCCTTTGTGGCGCTGCCGCGGGTGCTGCCGGTGTTCCAGGCCAATCCCTGGCTCAACGGGTTCATCGTTTTTGTCTTCGTGATCGGGGTGCTGGCCTGTTTCTGGCAGGTGGTGCAGCTGATCGGTTCGGTGCGCTGGATCGAGCGTTTTGCCGGCGGGGACAACCAGGAACACCGCCGCCCGCCGTCGATACTGGCACCCTTGGCCTCGCTCCTGGCGACGCGCAGCGCGCGGATGCAGCTGGGCTCGGCCTCCACCCGCTCCATTCTGGACTCGGTGGCCAGCCGCATCGATGAAGACCGCGAAATCACCCGCTACATTGTCAACCTGCTGATTTTTCTGGGCCTTCTCGGCACCTTCTACGGCCTGGCCACAACCGTTCCCGCCGTTGTCGACACCATCCGCAGCCTGGCGCCGCAGGAGGGCGAAGAAGGCCTGTCGGTCTTCAACCGTCTGATGACCGGGCTGGAGGCGCAGCTGGGCGGCATGGGCGTGGCCTTCGCCTCTTCGCTGCTGGGCCTTGCCGGGTCGCTGATCGTTGGCCTGCTTGAACTCTTCGCAGGCCACGGCCAGAACCGCTTTTACCGCGAGCTGGAGGAATGGCTTTCCTCCATCACCCGCGTCAGCTTCTCCTCGGGTGAGGACGGCGGCGGCGACAGCGGCGTGGTCTCCCAGGTGCTCGACACCATGGCGGAGCAAATGGAAATGCTGCAGGAAATGTTTGTCGAGACCGCCGAGGGCCGCGCAGCGGTGGACCAGCGGCTGACAGAGCTGGTGGAAACCATCCAGGAGATGAACCGCCGTCAGGATCAGACCGGCACCATCACCGCGGCACTGGACCGGGTTGCAGTGGGGCAGGAGGCGCTGACCGAGATCCTGCGCGCGCAGGGAGAGCACGGCGGCATCGACGCCGAAAGCCGGATGCGGCTGCGCTCGATCGACGTGCAGATGCTGCGGATCCTCGAAGAAATCTCCGCAGGCCGCCAGGAGAGCCTGGCCGAGCTGCGCAAGGACATCGACCTGATGATCAAGGCTTTCGCGCGCCCGCGCGGACTGTCCCGCGGCGGTCTGCCGGACCGCGGCCCGGGGGAATAACTGATGGCCCTTTCCCGGCGCACAGGACAGCGGTTTCAGGCCTCGATCTGGCCCGGCTTCGTCGATGCGATGACCGGGCTGCTGCTGGTTCTGATGTTTGTGCTGACCATCTTCATGGTGGTGCAATTCGTGCTGCGCGAAACCATCACCGGACAGGAAAGCCAGCTTGATGAACTCTCTGCCGAGGTCCGCGCGCTGGCTTCGGCGCTGGGGCTGGAGGAACGCGAGAACAGCCGCCTGAACGCCCGGCTGGGGGCGCTGGCTTCGACACTCAACACGGCGGAACAGGATCTGGCGCAGGCCCGCAGCCTGATCACCTCGCTGACGGCTGAACGCGACCGCCAGGCCGGCGAACTGGCAGAGGCCGCCAGCCGTATCACCAGTTTCGAGGCCCAGGTTGCCGCCCTGATCGCCAGCCGCGACGCTGCTCAGGCGCGGGTTGCGGATCTGGACGCCGCACGCGAAACCCTGGAGGCGGCCCGCGCCGCGCTGCTGAGCGAGCAGGAAGCCCTGAACCTCGCTCTGGCCCAGGCCCGCGGCGAAATCGACGCCCAGGCAGAAGCCGCCCGGCTGGCGGCGGCCGAGCGTGAGGCGATGGAGGCGCTGATCGCCAGCCTTGAGACGGAGCAGGCGGCGAAGACCGAAGAAATCGCAGGCCTGCAGGAGCAACTCAATGCGGAGGAATCTGCCCGGCTGCTGGAGGCCGCAGCCGCCGAAGCCTTGCGCGAAAGACTGCAGTCGGCGGATGCCGAACTGACCGCCATGACCCTGGCCCTGGAGGCGCAGCGGCAGCAGGCGGAGGACACCCTGACCCTGCTGGCCGCGGCAGAGGCGGCCCGGAAACAGCTGGATGCGCAGCTTTCGGAGCTGGAAACCGCCCGCGCCGGCTCTGACGCCGAAGCCGGACGCCTGGCCGCGGAACTGGCCGCGGCCAAGGCCGCTCTCACCGCGGCAGAAAGCCAGTCCGAAGACCTTGATGTGCTGCGCCAGCGGCTGCTTGCCGCACTGGCCGCGCAGGAGACCGCAGAAGCCAGCGCCGCTGAACAGCTGACCCGGGCCGAAGAACGCGCCGCCCTGCTGGCCCAGGCGCGGGACGCGCTGTCGCAAGAGCAGGCGGTGTCAGAGGAAGCCCGCCGCGAAACCGCGCTGCTCAATCAGCAGGTCGCAGCCTTGCGCGAACAGCTGGGCGGCTTGCAGGCCATTCTCGACGACTACCAGGCTCGCGATGCAGCGCAGCAGGTGCAGCTGCAGAACCTCGGCCAGGACCTGAACGCGGCCCTGGCCCGGGCGGCTTCCGAGGAACGCAAGCGGCGGCTGCTGGAAGAGCAGGAGCGCAAGCGGCTGGAGGCCGAAGCGGAGGCGCTCACCGCCAAGGCACAGGACCTGGAGCGCTACCGCTCAGAGTTCTTCGGGCGCCTGCGCGATCTGCTGGGCACGCAGGAGGGCGTCCGCATTCAGGGCGACCGCTTTGTCTTTGCTTCCGAGGTGCTGTTCCCGCCCGGCAGCGCCACTCTGTCGCCTGCAGGCCGGGTGGAGATCGCCAAGGTGGTGTCGATCCTGCAAAGCGTGGTGGCGGCGATCCCGCCGGAGATCAACTGGATCATCCGGGTGGACGGGCACACCGACAATACGCCCCTGGGGGTACATCCGAAATTTGCCGACAACTGGGAGCTCAGCCAGGGCCGGGCGCTGTCGGTGGTGCGCTACATGGTGGAGGCGCTTGGGGTGCCGCCCTCGCGGCTGGCGGCCAACGGCTTTGGCGAATACCAGCCGGTGAACCCGGCGGACACGCCGGAGGCGCGCGCGCAGAACCGCCGGATCGAGCTGAAATTCACTGAGAAATAAGCGGGCTAGCCGCACCGGATGATGACCACACCGGATTTCCCGCCACACCGGAAAACCCGATGTCAGGCCGTTTGCAGCCGTCTCCAGCCTTCCCGGCGGGTGGTGCGGGGTGCAACCCGCTTCACTAATGGAGACAAGCTACTAGTTACACACGGGTTGCGGCCCCGCCGGGCAGCAGGGCAAGCTATAAACTATTGCGGATGCGGGCTTAATCAAATCCGGCAACCGGAATTCCGGCCGCTGCGCAGGCGTCTGGTGCAGGCGCGGGCGGCTCCCGCCCGGCGCCAATCCGCCCTGCAAGGGCGGCTGCGCCCGTTGGGCCGGGCAGCCGCGCTGCGGCTGCAGGACGGTCTCCCGGGATGCGTTACTGGGCCGCGATGGTCATGCTGCGCACGAAGCGGGCGATTTCGTGACCGTCCCGCAGCAGACGGGCCACGCCGGTATAGCTGCCTGCCGGCCACTGCCCGCCGCGCAGGCGCCGACCCGCGGCGCGAAAGAACTGCGCCTGGTTCTTTTGCAGCGCTTCGCTGTGGGCGACGAACTCCCCGCCGGGGCCGGTCACGTTCAGCTCCATGAAGTCCCCGGCCTGGCCGCCATAGGCATAGGCCCAGAATACAAAGGCCGGCGCATCCGGCGGCAAAGGTGCCTCATCGGCGGTTCCGGTCTTGACGGCCCCGTAATCCGGGATGGCGGTGCTGAAACCGGCGCCCAGAACGCCGCCCGCCTGATAAGGCGGCAGGCTGGCCCACAGCGTCTGCTCCGGCTGGGTTCCGCAGGTGTCCGCAGCCTCCGGGGAGAACGGATCCACGACCGCGCCGTCCTTGCGCACCGACAGATGCAGATGCGGGAACTGGGTCTTGCCCGAGAGGCCAACCTCGCCCAGCACTTCGCCGGCCTTCACCTTCTGGCCGCTTTCCACCAGGATCGAGCCGCGCTTCATATGGCAGTACTGTGTCTCCCAGCCGCCGCCATGGCGCAGCACCACGCCATTGCCGCATTCCATGCCCTCAATGCCGGCGGCATTCTCCGCCGTGGCATACTCGTCCGCCATCGTGTTGCGGGTGCCCAGCACAACCCCGTCCGCTGCCGCACGCACCTGCACGCCTGCCTGCATGTCCGTCAGGTAGGGCAGGGCGATGTCGGTGCCCTTGTGCCCGTCATAGCTGAGCGTGCCGCAGGTGAAATCACGGGCACCCGGCCCGGGATCACGGTCCACGAACTGCTGGATGTGGCAGCTTTCGCCCAGGGTGCAGTCCAGCGGAAACTGCAAACGGAAATCGCCCGCCGCGGCAGGCGCGGCGAGCGACATTGAGGTCAGCAGCGCTGCGAGGCGCATCAGTCCGCAGTCAGGAGCGGCGGCTTGTCGCCGGAAATCCGCGGCTTGCTGGGGCCTTCCAGACGCAGATCCAGCTTGCCGTCCTTGATGCCGACCTGGACCACGCCGCCCTTGGTCAGCTTGCCGAACAGCAGCTCTTCGGCCAACGGCTTCTTGATGTGCTCCTGAATGACACGGCCCAGCGGGCGCGCGCCCATCCGGTCGTCATAGCCCTTGTCGGCCAGCCATTCGGCGGCCTTGCGGGTCAGCTCGATCGACACATTGCGGTCCATCAGCTGGGCTTCCAGCTGCAGCACGAACTTCTCGACCACTTGCAGGATCACCTCTTTGCCCAGCGGCGCGAAGGAGATCACCGCATCCAGGCGGTTGCGGAACTCCGGCGTGAAGGTGCGCTCGATGGCGGCGGTGTCCTCGCCCTCGCGGCGGTCGCGGCCAAAGCCGATGGCGGCCTTTGCCTGCTCCGAGGCGCCCGCGTTGGAGGTCATGATCAGGATCACGTTGCGGAAGTTCACGGTGCGGCCGTTATGGTCGGTCAGCTGGCCGTTGTCCATCACCTGCAACAGGATGTTGTAGACATCCGGGTGCGCCTTCTCGATCTCATCCAGCAGCAGCACGCAATGCGGGTGCTGGTCAACACCATCGGTCAGCAGGCCGCCCTGGTCGAACCCGACATAGCCCGGAGGCGCGCCGATCAGTCGGGAGACCGCATGTTTCTCCATATACTCCGACATATCGAACCGCAGCAGTTCCACACCCAGCTGATCCGCCAGCTGCTTGGCCACCTCGGTCTTGCCGACGCCGGTGGGGCCTGCGAACAGGTAGTTGCCAATCGGCTTCTCAGGCTCGCGCAGGCCGGCCCTTGCCAGCTTGATGGCGCTCGACAGCGCGGTGATCGCATCGTCCTGGCCGAAGACCACGCGTTTCAGCGATTTCTCCAGATCCTTCAGCACCTCGGCATCGTCCTTGGAGACGTTCTTGGGCGGGATGCGGGCGATCTTGGCCACCACGGCCTCGATCTCCTTGACGCCGATGGTCTTGCGGCGCTTGCTTTCGATGATCAGGTGCTGTGCGGCACCGGCCTCATCGATCACATCGATTGCCTTGTCCGGCAGCTTGCGGTCGTTGATGTAGCGCGCCGACAGCTCCACCGCGGTCTTGATCGCGTCCGAGGTGAACTTGATGCCGTGATGCTCTTCGAAATAGGGTTTCAGCCCCTTCAGGATTTCGATGGAATCCTCCACCGTCGGCTCATTCACGTCGATCTTCTGGAACCGGCGGGAGAGCGCGCGGTCCTTTTCGAAATGCTGGCGGAACTCCTTGTAGGTGGTGGAGCCCATGGTGCGCAGCTTGCCGCCCTGCAGCGCAGGTTTCAGCAGGTTGGACGCATCCATGGCACCGCCCGAAGTGGCACCTGCGCCGATCACGGTGTGGATTTCGTCGATGAACAGCACCGCATCCGGATGCTCCTCCAGTTCGGAGACCACTGCCTTCAGCCGTTCCTCGAAATCACCGCGGTAGCGGGTGCCCGCCAGAAGCGCGCCCATGTCGAGCGAGTAGATGGTGGTCTCCGACAGGATTTCCGGGGTCTCGCCGGACACGATGCGTCGCGCCAGGCCCTCGGCGATGGCGGTCTTGCCGACACCGGGGTCGCCCACCAGCAGCGGGTTGTTCTTGCGGCGGCGGCACAGCACCTGGATGCAGCGCTCCACCTCGTGGTCGCGGCCGATCAGCGGATCAATCTCGCCTTCGCGGGATTTGGCGTTCAGGTCAACGCAGTATTTCGCCAGCGCCGACTCCTTCTTCTCGCCCTCGGGCGCGGTGGTCAGGTTGTCCTCTTCCTGCTCGGTCGCGCCGGTTACCGGACGGGATTCCCCGTAAGCCGGGTCCTTGGCAACGCCATGGGCGATGAAGTTCACCGCATCATAGCGGGTCATCTCCTGGTCCTGCAGGAAATAGGCGGCATCGCTCTCGCGCTCGGCAAAGATGGCGACCAGCACATTCGCCCCCGTTACCTCAGTGCGGCCAGAGCTTTGCACGTGGATCGCGGCGCGCTGGATGACGCGCTGGAAGGCAGCGGTCGGCACCGCCTCCGATCCGTCGATGTCGGTCACAAGGTTGGCAAGATCCTCATCCACGAACTCGACCAGCGACGATCGCAATTCACTCAGGTCGACGCTGCAGGCGCGCATCACGCGGGCCGCGTCGGGCTCATCAATCAGGGCCAGAAGCAGATGTTCCAGGGTTGCGAATTCATGACGGCGTTCATTCGCCAGCGCCAGCGCTGCGTGAATGGCCTGTTCCAGGGTGCTCGAGAATGAAGGCACGGGCGTGCTCCTCTGATCTTGGGTTGGCCGGTGGGGCGGTATTAACCAACCCCTCAGTTCAACCATGTGCTTATAAGGTTAGAGTTTGGTTGATAGAGCGCCGGCTTCAAGGTCTTTTCTTCATTTTGGGGTCACAATTATTTTCTCCCTGTTGCGCCCCGATATCCTTGATTGCCTTAGAAATTGTCCTTCCGCCTGCGGATTTCGGCAAAAACTTCCGTGTCTTCAGCATCTTGCATGCCCAGATTGGCTCTCACGGCACTGTCACCGGCGCGCAGGAAGGGGTTGGTGTCAAGTTCCAGCTGCAGCGAAGAGGGCACCGTGGGGGCGCCATTGTCCCTGGCCTTTGCGATATCACTCACCCGCGCCTGCAACGCCGGGTTGCCGGGGTCCACGGTGATCGCAAAGGCACCGTTAGCCTGCGTGTATTCATGTCCTGAATAAACCATAGTTTGCGGCGGCAGCGCGGCAAGTTTCGACAGGCTGGCCCACATCTGCTGCGGCGTGCCCTCAAACAGCCGCCCGCATCCCAGCGCCATCAGGCTGTCGGCGGTGAAAACCGCCGCGGCGCCGGGCATGTAAAAGGCGATATGACCAACCGTGTGGCCGGACACATCCATCACCTGCACCTGTTCGCCCAGCAAGCTGAAAGTGCCGCCGTCCGGGACTGCCATATCCAGTTCCGGCAGCCGCTGCGCGTCTGCCTCCGCACCAATCACCTTGGCGCCAAAGGCATCGCGCAGCTCTGCCACCCCGTCCACATGGTCCCAGTGGTGATGGGTCAGCAGGATCCAGTCCAGTCCCCAGCCGCGTTCCGACAGGGCGGACCTGATGGCGCCGGCCTCCGGGGCATCCACCAGCGCGGTCCCGCCCGAGGCCGGATTATGGATCAAAAAAGCATAGTTATCCGACAGGCAGGGCAGGGTGATGATCTCAAGAGGCATGGTCATTCGCCTTTACATTGCTAAACTGCGCCCAGATTGGCCGAAGCAGCAGGCGCCCGCAATGCATCTTGATGTTCAGGATCTCAGGAACTTCTACTACCGCAGCACCCTGGGGCGTGCGGCGCAGGCCTCGATCCGCGGCCGCCTGCTGGAGCTGTGGCCGGAGGCGGAGGGGCTGACGGTGGCGGGCTTCGGCTTTGCCGCGCCGCTCTTGCGGCCGTACCTGCCGGAAGCGCGCCGGGTGATGGCGCTGATGCCGGGGCCGCAGGGGGTGATGCAATGGCCTGCAGGCCTGCCCAATGTCTCCGTCCTGTGCGAGGAAACCAGCTGGCCGATCGACACCGGCCGCGCCGACCGGCTGGTGGTGATGCACGGGCTGGAAACCTCGGAACGGCCCAGCAAGCTGCTGGAGGAATGCTGGCGGGCGCTGGGTCCGGGCGGCCGCGCGATTTTCATCGTGCCAAACCGGGCGGGTCTTTGGGCGCGCTCCGATCTGACCCCCTTCGGCTATGGCCGCCCCTACACGCTGCGCCAGCTGGAGGGGCAGCTGCGGCAGCATCAGTTCGCCATCGAGCAGCACACCGCCGCGCTCTACCGGCTGCCCAGCCACAAGCGGTTCTGGCTGAAATCGGGCGCCATGCTGGAAAAGATGGGCCGCAAGCTGCCCGCGATGCTGGCCGGGGGCGTGTTCATGGTTGAGGTCAGCAAGCAGACCTATCCGCAGAAGGGCCACATGACCCGAACCAAGGCCCCGAGCCGCATCCGGGTGCTGGAAGGCTTGTCGAACCCGATGCCGGAACCGGCCTGACCCGCAGGGCGGCGGATTTCGATTCCCTGAAACTGTCCTCCGGCGCTCTGAACCGCCCGGACAGGCGGTGCGGGGGGCATATGTGACGATTTTTGCCGCAAATGCCGCTTTCCGGAATCGCCAAATCCTGCAGTTAAGCCGCACTTTTTTAAAAATCATCTGTGGTCAAAGGGCCGCACTTGGTGCAAGTCGTTGAAAACAATGGAAACATGCTTTTCCCTGTTACCGTTATAGGCAGTTGATAGGTCGCATCCGCTCTGCTAGACCCACGCTGATTTCAACGCCCCGCTGCCATGTGGGCTGACTCACGCCCCCGGACGCCTCCTGATCGCCAGGTCCGCCAACCGGGGCCAAAAACATATCGGAAGGGTGGACGTGTCCGAACCAGCTTCGATTTCTGCAGGCATTGCCGCGCGCTATGCCACGGCGGTGTTCGACATCGCGGAAGAGAATAAGGCGCTCGACAGCCTTGAAACCAGCATCAATGACCTGGCAGCCGCCCTGGCTGACAGCCAAGATCTCAACAGCCTGATCCAGTCGCCGCTGGTGTCGCGCGAAGAGCAGGGTGCCGCAATCACCGCGGTGGCAGACAAGATGGGCTTGGACCCCGTGCTGCGCAACACCCTGGCCCTGATGGCCGACAAGCGCCGCCTGTTCGTGCTGCCCGCGCTGATCGAGGCGCTGCGCGCCCGTCTGGCCGAGGCCCGCGGCGAAGTGACCGCCGAGGTGATCTCTGCCAAGGCGCTGACCAAGACCCAGAGCGAAAAGCTGGCCAAGACCCTGGCCGAGCGCGTGGGCAAGAAAGTTACCATCAATGCTTCCGTCGATGCCTCCATCATCGGCGGTCTTGTCGTTAAAGTGGGCTCGAAGATGATCGACAGCTCGATCCGCTCCAAGCTCAACTCCCTACAGAATGCAATGAAAGAGGTCGGATAAATGGGTATCCAAGCAGCAGAGATTTCTGCGATCCTGAAAGACCAGATCAAGAATTTTGGTCAAGAAGCCGAAGTGGCAGAAATCGGCCGCGTGCTGTCCGTCGGTGACGGTATTGCCCGCGTTTACGGCCTCGACAATGTTCAGGCCGGCGAAATGGTCGAATTCCCGGGCGGCATCATGGGCATGGCGCTGAACCTCGAAGCCGACAACGTCGGTATCGTGATCTTCGGCTCCGACCGCGACATTAAAGAAGGCGACACCGTCAAGCGCACCAACGCGATTGTGGACGTTCCGGTCGGCAACGGCCTGCTGGGCCGCGTTGTTGACGGCCTGGGCAACCCGCTGGACGGCAAGGGCCCGATCACCGACGTCACCCGCGGCGTCGCCGACGTGAAAGCACCGGGCATCATCCCGCGTAAATCGGTGCACGAGCCGATGGCAACCGGCCTCAAGTCCGTTGACGCAATGATCCCGATCGGCCGCGGCCAGCGCGAGCTGATCATCGGCGACCGTCAGACCGGCAAGACCGCCGTTGCTCTGGACGCGATGCTGAACCAGAAATCCTACAACGACGCCGCTGGCGACGACGAGAGCAAGAAGTTGTACTGCGTTTACGTCGCGGTTGGCCAGAAGCGCTCCACCGTGGCTCAGCTGGTGAAGAAACTGGAAGAGGCCGGCGCGATGGAATACTCCATCGTTGTGGCCGCAACCGCGTCCGACCCGGCTCCGCTGCAGTTCCTGGCACCCTATGCCGCAACCGCAATGGCGGAATTCTTCCGCGACAACGGCCGCCACGCGCTGATCATCTATGATGACCTGTCCAAACAGGCGGTTGCCTACCGTCAGATGTCGCTGCTGCTGCGCCGTCCGCCGGGACGTGAAGCTTACCCGGGCGACGTTTTCTACCTGCACTCCCGCCTGCTGGAGCGTTCGGCCAAGCTGAACGAGGACTTCGGTGCCGGCTCGCTGACCGCGCTGCCGATCATCGAAACCCAGGGCGGCGACGTGTCCGCGTTTATTCCGACCAACGTGATCTCGATCACCGACGGCCAGATCTTCCTGGAAACCGAACTGTTCTACCAGGGCATCCGCCCCGCCGTGAATACCGGTCTGTCGGTGTCGCGCGTTGGCTCCTCGGCCCAGACCAAGGCGATGTCCTCGGTTGCAGGCCCGGTTAAACTGTCGCTGGCCCAGTACCGCGAAATGGCTGCCTTTGCCCAGTTCGGCTCCGATCTGGACGCCGCCACCCAGCAGCTGCTGGCCCGTGGCGCCCGTCTGACCGAGCTGATGAAGCAGGCGCAGTACTCGCCGCTGACCAACGCCGAAATCGTCTGCGTGATCTTCGCCGGCACTAATGGCTACCTCGACAAGGTCGACGTCAAGGACGTGGGCCGCTACGAGGCAGGCCTGCTGGCCCACATGCGCAGCAAAGGCAAGGACGTCCTGGATTGGATCACCAACGAAGATCCCAAGATCAAGGGCGACGCCGCTGACAAACTCAAGGCTGCGATCGACGAATACGCCGCCACCTTCGCATAAGGAGAGAGTCGGGACATGCCTTCTCTCAAGGACCTTAAAAACAGGATCGAGTCGGTCAAATCGACCCGCAAGATCACCAAAGCCATGCAAATGGTGGCCGCGGCGAAACTTCGCCGCGCCCAGGAAGCTGCCGAGGATTCCCGGCCCTACGCCAAGCGGTTCAACGCCGTGATGGCAGGGCTGGCGGCCTCGGTCGGCGGCAGCGACTCCGCGCCCAAGCTGCTTCGCGGCACCGGCTCGGACCAGGTTCACCTCCTGGTGGTCATGACCGCCGAACGCGGCCTCTGCGGCGGCTTCAACTCGAACATTGCCAAGCTCGCCCGCCAAAAGGCGGCTGAGCTGAAAGGCGCGGGCAAGACGGTCAAGGTTCTGACCGTCGGCAAGAAGGGCCGTGACGCCCTGAAACGCGACCTCGGCAGTGATTTCGTCGGCCATGTGGACCTCAGCGAAGTCAAGCGTATCGGCTATGTCAACGCGCAGACGATCGCCAAGGACATCCTGACCCGGTTCGACGCTGGTGAATTCGACGTTGCCACGATCTTCTACTCGGAGTTCGTCAACGTCGTGACCCAGATCCCGACCGCGCAGCAGATCATCCCGGCATCCTTTGAGGCCGAGGAAGGTGAAAGCTCTGGCGCCGTCTACGACTACGAGCCCGGCGAAGAGCAGATCCTGGCGGACCTGCTGCCGCGCGGCGTGGCGACCCAGATCTTCTCGGGCCTGCTGGAAAACGGCGCATCCGAACAGGGTGCCCGGATGAGCGCGATGGACAACGCGACCCGCAACGCGGGCGACATGATCGACAAGCTGACCATCCAGTTCAACCGTTCCCGTCAGGCCGTGATCACCAACGAGCTGATTGAAATCATTTCGGGCGCTGAGGCGCTCTAAGAGACAACCGGAGACCAACAAATGGCACAAGCAAAAGGCAAGGTGACTCAGATCATCGGCGCCGTTGTGGACGTCCAGTTCGACGACCACCTGCCCGCAATTCTGAACGCACTGAACACCGAGAACGACGGCAAGACCCTGGTTCTCGAAGTGGCTCAGCACCTCGGCGAAAACACCGTCCGCACCATCGCTATGGACGCAACCGAGGGCCTGGTCCGCGGTCAGGAAGTGACCGACACCGGCGCACCGATCTCGATCCCGGTCGGCAACGCCACCCTGGGCCGCATCCTGAACGTCGTGGGTGAGCCCGTGGACGAAAAGGGCCCGGTGAACGCGACCGAGACCCGCGCGATCCACCAGCCCGCGCCTGAGTTCAACGACCAGTCCACCGAATCCGAGGTTCTGGTGACCGGCATCAAGGTGATCGACCTGCTGGCACCTTACTCCAAAGGCGGCAAGATCGGCCTGTTCGGCGGCGCCGGCGTGGGCAAAACCGTTCTCATCATGGAACTGATCAACAACATCGCAAAAGTGCACTCGGGCTTCTCCGTGTTCGCGGGTGTTGGCGAGCGGACCCGTGAAGGCAACGACCTGTACTGGGAAATGATCGAATCCAACGTGATCAAGCCGGACAACCTGGAAGAATCCCAGGTGGCCCTGGTTTACGGTCAGATGAACGAACCTCCGGGAGCCCGTGCCCGTGTTGCACTGACCGGCCTGACCCTGGCCGAACAGTTCCGCGACCAGTCCGGCACCGACGTTCTGTTCTTCGTGGACAACATCTTCCGCTTTACCCAGGCGGGTTCCGAGGTGTCCGCTCTGCTCGGCCGTATTCCTTCGGCTGTGGGCTACCAGCCGACCCTGGCCACCGACATGGGCGCGATGCAGGAACGCATCACCTCCACCAAGAACGGTTCGATCACCTCGATCCAGGCCGTCTACGTTCCCGCGGACGACCTTACCGACCCGGCACCGGCAACCACCTTTGCCCACCTGGACGCGACCACCGTTCTTAACCGCGCGATCTCCGAGCTCGGCATCTACCCCGCTGTGGACCCGCTCGACTCCTCGTCGCGCCTGATGGACCCGCAGATCGTTGGCGAAGAGCACTACAAAGTGGCGTCCGACGTTCAGCAGATCCTCCAGCGCTACAAGTCGCTGCAGGACATCATCGCCATCCTCGGCATGGACGAACTGTCGGAAGAGGACAAGCTGACCGTTGCGCGTGCGCGTAAGATCCAGCGTTTCCTGTCCCAGCCGTTCGACGTTGCGAAGGTGTTCACCGGCTCTGACGGTGTGCAGGTTCCGCTGGAAGACACCATCTCGTCGTTCAAGGCGGTTGTGGCCGGCGAATACGACCACCTGCCCGAAGGCGCCTTCTACATGGTTGGCGGCATCGACGAAGTGCTCGCCAAAGCCGAGAAGATGGCTGCGGAAGCCGCCTAAGAACGGATTTTCCCCCGCACCCCGCGGTGCGGGGGGACCCTGAAAGGAGGCCCCAATGGCACAAACGATGCAATTCGACCTCGTGAGCCCCGAGCGCGCCCTGGCGTCGCTGCAGGCCAGCGCGGTTCAGATCCCCGGCGCCGAGGGCGACATGACGGCGATGCCTCAGCATGCGCCGACCATCACCACCCTGCGCCCCGGCGTGCTGAAGGTCGAAAGCCCCGAAGGCAATTCGGAGTATCTGGTGACCGGCGGTTTTGCTGAAATCGCAGGCGACAGCCTGTCGGTTCTGGCCGAACGCGCGATCCCGATGGCCGAAATGACCCGCGATCAGATGAACGCGCTGATCGAGGAAGCCCGCGAGATGTACAAGACCGCGAAAGAGGAAGACCAGCCCCACGGCCTTGTCGAGGACGCAGCCAAGCTGCTCGCCGACATGGAAGCCCTGGGCACCCATATGTCCCTCTGATCCAACCGCGGATTGGACGATTTAGAAACCGGCTCCCGATTGGGGGCCGGTTTTCTTTTGGTTAGGAAGATTGACAATGGGGCAGGTCGGACGGCGGGCCTCACTCAGCAGAGGCTTTCTACCGTTTCAATACAGAGAGCTGCTCACGTGTGGCAAAAGGCGGGACCTTGCTGCCGTTCGCTGCACCTGCTTGGTCTCCGCTGCGGCTGCTCGGGTTCCTGGAGGACGGGCGGGGAGTTGCCGTTCGCTGCCGGTGCGAACCGCTCTAGGCGCCTTGCCAAAGCAGACTTTCGCGCGGATAGTTTTTCGGACTAAAGTCACTAGCGCGCTTGATCGCGATGCCGCATAGAATCTACTTGGGAGATGAAGGAGAAACCCGTCACTCCGACCTCCTCGAATTTGGATGTTTTGTGATGAAAGGCAAGACTGCAAATATCTAGCGCTTTCAACTATACTGAGCGAGCTCTTCCTTGAAAGATTTCCTTAAAAACGCTGTCCACAAAGAGCCGTTAGGGGCTCTTGCGATTGTTGTATCACTAGTCCCCTTCATTTATGACGTGTCAAAGAACCATATTTTTAATGGAGCGAGCCTAAGTATTCGCTGCGAAACACCATCAGATTCTGAATTCGAGCATGAAGATGGTTTCTTATTTTATGTTTCGAAGTGCCTGATTTCCAATCAGTCCCGAGAGCCAGTGTCTCTTGCTGAGATTACGCCAGTTATGTTGTCAGGCGACTACCCGTATCCCTTAATTGGTCGCCGCTCGATGTACCCAACCCTAACAAACCCTTACGTTTCTGATCTCGGTGCTCTCTATTCTCAGATGGCAAGCCAATTCCCCTTTTACTTAAAGGGCAGGGAATCTTTCTCAATCGATGTCGTATTCTTCACGTCGGTTGGGAAAATGCGTCGTATGCGGAGCGAGGATACGCAGTGTTCTAATAGCTTAAATTTCGAGCGGCTTTCCTCGGTTCAGCTCTGCTTAGACGATCACGAAAAGCAAAAAATATCGCACGGAGAAGAACAAGGTAGCGATGAGACGGCACAGTCTGATGAGACGGCACAGTCTGATGAGACGGCACAGTCTAATGATCTTGGCGCATACTCGAACACCGTGAAGGAACAGATCTACCGTGGGTATTCCTATGGTTTCGTAGATGTCGACGGATTTGGGTTAGAGATTTCGCTCGGCGACGGCACGAGGTACATTGTTGAGGCGGATCTGACGGAGGTTCTGGGTGGCTCTGTTGCGCAAATCGGGTGAGGGATTCATCTCATGAATCCAGCGTGATAGCTGGAGGGCATGAGCAGACCAACACCCCCGACCTACAAGATCAAGAACTGGCGGGCCTATAACGAAGCGCTGAAGCGTCGTGGCTCTCTGACGATCTGGTTCGATCCCGAGATGACGTGGGAGGCCCGGCCGACCGGCAAGAGAGGCCGACAGCCCATCTATAGCGACGCCGCGATCAAGACCTGCCTGACGATGAAGGTGCTGTTCCGTATGGCGCTCAGGCAGACGACCGGCTTCGTGGAAAGTCTCCTGCGATTGAGTGGATTGGACTGGTCGGTACCGGATTTTAGCACGCTTTCACGCCGCCAGAAGTCTCTCGCCGTGAACATCCCGTATCGTGGTTCTGAGGGGCCGCTACACCTGCTGATCGACAGCACTGGGATAAAGGTAGAGGGCGAAGGCGAGTGGAATGCGCGCAAGCACGGTGGCTCGAAACGCCGCGTGTGGCGCAAGGTTCACCTCGGTATCGACGAAAAGACACTGGAAATCCGGGCAGTCGAGTTCACCAGTAGCAACATTGGTGATGCGCCCATGCTGCCGGAACTGCTTAATCAGATCCCGCCCGAGCAGGAGATCGGCAGTGTCACGGCAGATGGCGCCTACGATACGCGCAAGTGCCACGATGCCATCGCCAACCGAGGTGCCAATGCCGTCGTCCCGCCCCGCAAGAACGCCAAGCCCTGGAAACCCGACACCGCAGGCGCGATTGCGCGCAACGAAGCGCTGCGGGCGTCGAAATACCTTGGCCGAGCGCTTTGGCGGAAATGGAGTGGATACCACCGCCGAAGTCGTGCCGAAACCAAGATGCACTGCATGAAACTGCTGGGACAAAGACTGATGGCACGGGATCCTGGACGTCAGGTTGCCGAGCTTCAGCTCCGTGTTGCGGTCATGAACGGATTCACCGCGCTTGGCATACCCGTCACAGAGGCAGTGGGATAAGTCCGTCTGGGGAAAGGGGAACCTTGGCCCTCAACCGATTTGCGCAACAGAGTCGTTCTGGGTTATAAATGCGATGAGGGTATCCGGAAATTAGACTGCCAAAGCTTCGGCGCAGACCAACCTAGGGTACTCAATATCGGCTCAGAGACAGAATACGGCCGTTACAACTGGCGCACCTATATGTTCATTTTTGCCGCCGTTAGCGTGATGTGGCTGACTATTAGGTTGTCGGTTTTCAGCATGTGTTCTGCAGCGCGATATTTCGAGAAACGTCGAAATGAAAATTTCAGTGACGAGGCTGACGATTGAAGCGCTAGTTCAAATAAGGGTGGTTTGCCGTTTCTTGGAGGGCCCGATTTTCGGCTTTGTTCGCCAACCAGCCGCTCATGTTTCATGGTTCTGCGACATCGATCAACGTCCACTAGCGGGCGTCGCACCGCAGCGCCTAAGGGTCGCTAAGAGTGCCTGCTTTGGGCCAGTCGAGGTGATGCGTGTCCTGCTGCACTCGCGAAGTTGTTTTCCCTGGCCGTAGTCGCTTTGGGCTCGAACCTGACCTTTGCAGGTCTAGAAGTGCGCGGCACAACGGCAGTGCAGCCAGGCTTTGCCGCCTTTATATACGCCTTCGCCGAACCAAGCCCTCCGCCCTTAACCCAATTCTCACCAAATTTTCCGAAATTGCCCTGCAGGACGTTTACCCAAACAGCAGGATTCTCCGTGACAGATTGGACCTCCGGCTATGTCGCCGGCATCGACTACACTTTCGACTTCCACCGCCAGCTGACCCCGGCCTTGCTGGGCTTTACGGCTACCGCGCAGGGGCTCCGGCACGGGCTGGACGGCGAAAACCTCACCTATTGCGAGCTGGGCTGCGGCCAGGGGTTCTCGGCCAACCTGCTGGCAGCCGCCAACCCGCATATCGAATTTCACGCGATGGATTTCAGCCCTTCGCATATTGCCGGCGCCCGCGATCTGGCGCAGGAGGCTGCGCTGGAGAACATCCGCTTCCACGAGCGCAGTTTTGAGGATTTCGGCGAGACCTCCGGCCTGCCTGCGTCCTTCGACATCATCGCGCTGCACGGTGTCTACAGCTGGGTGTCGCAGGAGAACCGCCAGCACATCCTGCGCTTTATCGCAGATCGGCTGAAACCGGGCGGCCTGGTCTATGCCAGCTGCAACACCCAGCCCGGCTGGGCGGCCGCCATGCCGCTGCGCCGGATCCTGATGGCCCGGGCAGAACAGGGCAGGGGCACCCTGCCGGAACGGATCGGCGAAGCCCTGTCCTACGCGCGCCAGCTGGCCGCCGCCGGCGGCGGGTACTTCGAACGCAACCCCGCGGTTGCCGCCCGCCTCGATCACATGGCGTCGATGCCGGAAAATTACGTGGCGCATGAGTATTTCAACCAGGACTGGACCCCTTTCTTTTTCGAGGATCTGGCCGCCGAGCTGGGCCGTGCCAAGCTCAGCTTTGCAGGCTCCGTCAGCCTGATGGACAACCTCGACTGTGTCCGCTTCGCCCCGCAGCAGCGCGCCCTGCTGGACAGCGAAAGCGATCCGCTCCGCCGCGAAGGCCTGCGCGACGTGCTGCTGAACGAGCATTTCCGCACCGATGTCTTTGTGAAGGGCAGGCGGGCCCATACCCCGCGCGGCGGCATTGGCGCCTGGTTTGCCACCCCGCTGGCGCTGATCCGGCCCTACCACGGCGGGATGCTCAAATTCCACCACCGCGGCCAGGATGTGCCGCTGGAGCAGGCGGACTACGCGCCGGTCCTGCAGGCGCTTGGACGTGGCCCGGCCACGGTGCGCGGCCTGCTGGATCAGGGCGCGTTCGGAACCATGGAATGGGGCGCCATCACCCGCATGCTGACAGTGCTGGCCGGCGCCGGCCAGATCGCCCCCGCGCTGCCGCTGGAGGGGCTGGAGAGCCGCACCGCCGCCTGCCGCGCCTTCAACCGCGCGGTCTGCAAACGCGCGGAGGAAAGCGATGCCCTGTGCCATCTGGCGTCGCCGGTCACCGGCGGCGGGGTCGGGCTGGACCGGTTTGAGCAGCTGTTCCTGCTTGCCCGCAGCGAGGGGCTGGAAACGCCCGCGGAGTGGGCGGATCTGGCCTGGCGCATCCTGGCGCCGCAGGGCCAGCGCCTGCAGCATGACGGAAGGGTGCTGGAGACGGAGGAGGAAAACCTGGCGCTGCTGCGCGCCCGCGCGGGCAATTTCGCGGCCCGCCGCCTGCCGCTCTGCGAAAGCCTCGGGGTGACGCTGGAGGACAGCAGCCAGCCGGCAGCGCAGCTGCAGGACGCCGCAGCCTGAGCCGCAAGATGACGGGGCGGAAAACGGGGCGGGAAAACACCAGCAACCCGCCCCGCATTAGCATTTCGGCAAGCACTGGCCGGTAAACAGAACCGGCACGAGACAACCACTGACAGGAACTGAAACGTGTCCTTTGAAGACCGCGCGCTGGCCGCCCAATCCACTGGCCGGGAATCGGCTTTTGCCCTTGATGAAGTGTTCTTTTCCCGCACCGATCCCCGCGGTGTGATCCAGGCCGGCAATGCAGTGTTCAGCCGGGTCGCCAAATACCCGCTGGAGGACCTGCTGGGCGCGCCGCATAAGGTGATCCGCCACCCGGACATGCCGCGTGCCGTCTTTCAGCTGTTGTGGGACACCATCAAGGCGGGCGAAACCGTCGGCGCCTATGTCAAGAACCGCGCCAAGGACGGCAGCTATTACTGGGTGTTTGCCGTGGTCACGCCCTGCGACGGCGGCTATCTCTCGGCCCGGATCAAGCCGACCAGCCCGCTGCTCAAGACAGTGCAGCAGGAATACAGCAGCCTGCGCAAGGCCGAGCAGCAAGACGGGCTGAGCCCGGAGGACAGCGCCGCCCGTCTGCTGGCCCGCCTCAAGGAACTGGGCTTTGCGGCCTACAGCGACTTTGCAGGCCACGCCCTGGCAGAGGAACTGCTGGCCCGTGACGCGGGCCTGAAACGCCCGCCTTGCGCCCGGCTGGCGGAACGCCGCGCGATGCACGCCACCGCCGGTCAGCTGTTTGAGGAGACCGAGGCGCTGGTGCAGGATTTTGAATCGATGCGCACCATCCCCCATAACTTGCGGGTCATCGCCTCGCGCATCGAACCGGCCGGCGGGCCGGTGACGGTGCTGTCCCAGAACTACAGCGCCATGTCGCGCGAGATGTCGAACTGGTTCGAGGCCCACGTCTGGGGCAAGGACAGCAACTTTCGCGCCATCAAGGGCACGGTGACCGCCGCCATCTTCGTCGAGGGCCTGGCCCGGATCCTGACCGAATGCGGCCATCAGCTGGAGCAGGAAGGCGGTACCGCGGCCGTCGACATCTCCCGCGAGCAGGGAATTCTGAGCGACCTTACGGAAATCCAGTTCAGCAAGGCGCGCGCCAGCCTGCAGGCGGTCCGGTTTGAGGCCGACCGCATCCAGAAGGCCTGCCTGACCCTGCACCGGCATTTCATGGCGCTGACCACCACCCGGGTGCTGTGCAAGATCGAATGCGCCCGGCTGGGCAACGTCGGGGAATCGCTGAACTCCATCATTGATGAGCTTGGCGTGTTCCAGGACAGGATCTCCACCCGGCTCGAACGCATTTCAGACCTCAGCACCGCCCTCGCCAGCGACGAGGCCTGAGTCAGCCTGAGCTTAAGCCTCCTTTTCCGCCCAGCTCTTGCGGAAGGAGGCAGGCGACTGCCCGTAGCGTTTCTTGAAGCGGATCGACAGCTGGGTCGCGCTGCTGAAACCGGTGGCGGCGGATATCTCTGCCACCGTCATGTTGGTCTCGTTCAGCAGCGCCAGCGCCCGGCCCACCCGAAGGTCGATGTAGAACTGCACCGGCGAGGTGCCCACATAGCGCTGGAACAGCCGTTCCAGCTGGCGCCGCGAAATCTGCGCGTGCTCTGCCACCACGCCAACCTCCACCGGCTCCTCGATGGTTTCATGCATGAACTGCATGGCGTTGATCAGATGCTGGTTGCGGCTGCTCAGCGCCACCGAATAGGCCGACTTCTGCAGCGCCTCGCGGTTGTTGGAGCGAAAGTGGATGCACATGTCCGACACAATCACCGCCAGGTCCTTGCCGTGGTCGGTCTCGATCATCTCCAGCATCATGTCGGTGGCCGCATTGCCGCCGCCGCAGGTCATCAGCCCCTTGTCGATTTCATAGAGGTTCGCAGTCGGCTCCAGACCGGGAAAAAACTCCGAGAACGACGGCTGGTTCTCCCAGTGCAGGGTAAACCGCTGGCCCTGCAGGAGCCCCGCCTGCGCCAGCGCAAAAGCCCCGGTGCAGATACCGCCAAAGCGGCTGCCGTGGGCATTCTGCCGCCGCATCCAGGCCAGCACCTTGGGGCTGGCGCTGTCAGAGGGTTCAATGCCGGCGCAGACAAAGCCAAAGCTGCCCCGCGGCAGGTCCTCCAGCCCCATGCCGGTGTTGATTTCGATGCCGTTGGAGCAGGGCACTGGCGCTGCGTCCTCGCTCAGCAGAAACCAGCGGTACAGCTCCTTGCCGGTCACCTGGTTGGCAATCCTCAGCGGCTCCACCGCAGCGCTGAAGGCCAGCATGGTCAGCTTCGGCAGAAGCACAAAATAGATGTCTTTGGGCGGCCCGTCGTAATCGACCCGGAAACTGGCCGCACCCTTCGGGACAAAGCTGCGGAATGTCATATCGCTAACCTAACAGATGGGGCGTTCACAGTGAAACGCGCGCCGGAGGGGAGGCTCCGGCGCGCGCGGGGAAGGATCAGGCGGTAAGTTCCTGCACCGGCTCGCCGCTATCCTCCCAGGACGCGATCTCATCGTCGCTGGCCTTGGGCGAGAACAGCCCGGTCATCGCATAGAAGATGCCGATGAGCGGCGACAGCCAGCAGGCAAAGGCCAGCGGGATGTACAGCAGGTTCTCGAAGTTGCCATCACCAATCCCCAGCGCCAGCGCCGAGATCACAAAGGCGCCGCCCGCGTTCCAGGGGATCAGCGGCGACACCAGCGTGCCGCCTTCCTCGATGGCGCGCGACAGGTTCAGCGGCGAATACTTCATGCCGCGGTAAACCGGCGCATACATCCGCCCCGGCAGGGCAATCGACAGATAGGGGTCACCGGCCACGGTGTTGGTCGCAACCGAGGTCAGAATGGCCGAGGTCTGGATGCCGGCAAAGCTCTTCACCCGGGCGATGATCACCTCGATGATCGCCTGCAAACAGCCGGTGCGCTCCAGCGCGCCGCCGAACCCCAGCGCCAGCAGCACCAGCGAGATCGTCCACATCATCGACTGGATGCCGCCGCGGTTCAGCAACGGGTCGATTTCCGCCACGCCAGTGTCGATGGAATAGCCGCTGTTGGCGAATGTGAAGGTCTCGTGCAGACCCGCGCCCTGGCACGCCATCGCCATGATGCCGCCGACAACCGCACCGGCAAACAGCGACGGGATGGGGGGCTGTTTCTTCACCGCCAGCACGATCACCAGCAGGGCGGGCAGCAGCATCAGCGGCGAAATCCAGAACGCCTCGTCCAGCGCCGCAGTGATCGCGTCGATCCGCTCAAACGACACTTGCGAGGTGTCGATCAGCGTGAAGCCCACCACCAGATAGATCCCCAGCGCAATCAGCATCGACGGCACGGTGGTCGGCAGCATGTTGCGGATGTGGTCGAACAGGTTGGTGCCGGTGACGGCCGGGGCCAGGTTGGTGGTGTCCGACAGCGGCGAGATCTTGTCGCCGAAGAAGGCGCCCGAAACCACCGCGCCTGCGGTCCAGTACATCGGAATGCCAAAGCCCGCGCCGATGCCCATCAGCGCCAGGCCGACCGTGCCCACGGTGCCCCAGGAGGTGCCCAGCGACACCGACACGATGGAGCACAGCACCATGCCCGCAGCCAGAAACAGCTCCGGCGACAGGATTTTCAGGCCGTAATAGATCAGCGTCGGCACGGTGCCGCTGGCAATCCAGATCCCGACGATCATGCCGACGGTGATCAGGATCGACACCGACGGCAGCGAGATGTTGATGACGTGGAACACGCCTTCTTCGATGTTGTCCCACTTGTGGCCCAGCTTCAGGCCGGCCAGCGCGGTGATGGCAATGCCGATCGCCAGCGGGATATGCGGGGTGAAGTCGCCGAAGTAGAACAGCTGGATGCCCAGCACCAAGAGGGTCAGCAGGATTGGCAGCAGCGCCAGTCCCAGACCGGGTTTTGCGGTATTCGGATCAGATGGTGACACGGGGTTTCTCCTCCCTTGGGTCAAAAACGCCTGGCTTTGGCGGATGCAGATACACACCAGAGATCGCCGCCGCGGACTCGATGCCAGCGCGCCGGAATCCACAGATATTGCGACATCCGGGGAGAACGGCCCGTTTCGGGGATGTTTGGCCGGTTGAGGGGAAATTTCCCTCGTCCGGGCCGGTCTTGCCCCTGCGCCCAGGGGGATGCAGCCGCAGCACCGCCGTCCCCCGCCGTGCGCGAAAGGCCACATATTCGGCCGCATTTCGGCTGATTTCTGGATTATCCCGCTGTATGACTTACTCTGAGAAGCGGGCTAACTGCTTGGGAACCGGAATGAAAAGGCTGCGCAATCCCCGGACCGGGGTCGAACAGGGCGATGTCACCGTCTTCTCTGATTTCGAGGAGGGCGGCGAGATGTGGACCGGCACCGGGCCGCGGGTGCGGCGCCAGCCGGTTGCTTTCAGCACCGCCTATGCCAGCCCGCCGGCGGTGCATGTCTCGGTGTCTCTCTGGGATATGGCCACCACCGCCCCGATCCGCGCGGAGCTGGTGGCGGAAAATATCACCTGCGAAGGGTTCGAGATCGTCTTCCGCACCTGGGCCGACAGCCGCGCCGCCCGCCTGCGCGCGTCCTGGCTGGCAATAGGTGAACTGCCGCACGCCGACGATTGGGACGTCGATTAAACCTCCGCCGTGATCGACCCGGCCCGCAGCAGCTTTTGAAACTTCGGGCACTCCAGATGGCTGGGCGCCGGGCAGTCCGCCACATGGCGCAGCGCCTCCTTCAGCAGCGTCAGCTCGCGGATCTGCACCTCCAGCGCATCGGCGCGCGCGTGCAGCTGCTCCCGCGGCAGATCGGGCTGGCCGTCCTTGCCGAACATGCCCGCAATCTCCTGCAGTGAAAACCCCGCCGCCTTGCCCAGCGTGATCAGCGACAGCTGCAGCAGGACCTCCGGCCCGAACTGCCGCCTGAGCCCCTTGCGCGCCGCCGAGGTGATCAGCCCCAGATCCTCGTAATACCGCAAGGCAGAGGGCGCCACGCCGGAGCGGTCCGCGACCTCGCCGATATCCAGAAGTTTCATCCTTGACCTCAAGCCGGCTTCAATTGGCAGGCTGCCAGCCTTGAACGGACAGGACAAGGAAAATCCCCGATGACGAGCAACACCCAAAACCTCTGGCGGCATCCCCAGGCCATTGCGCTGCTGATGGCCGCCAGCCTTACGGTCATGGCCAACGCCACCATCAGCCCGGCGCTGGCAGGGCTGGAGCAAGAGTTTTCAGATACGCCTGATGCGGGCTTTCTGGTGCGGCTGCTGGTCACCGCGCCCTCGCTCGGGGTGATGCTTACCGCGCCGCTGGCAGGCTGGCTCACCGACCGCAGCGGGCGGCGGCGGGTGCTGCTGGCAGGGATCTGGCTGTTCCTTCTGTGCGGCACAGCGGGCTTTTACCTGCCGGGCCTGCACCTGATGCTCATCAGCCGCTTTGGCCTTGGCATTGCGGTCGGCCTGATCATGACTGCGCAGACCGCGCTGATCGGCGATTATTTTACCGGTGCCAGCCGCCAGGCCCTGACCGGGCTGCAGATCTCCGCCCGCAATTTCGGCGGGCTGGTTTTCATCGGCACCGCCGGGCTGGCCGCCACCCTGTCGCCGCGGCTGCCGTTCCTGATCTACGGGCTGGCTGTCGTGTGCCTTTACACCGTCTGGCGCCACGCCCCCGAACCCCGGCACAGCACCGGCGGGGCAGGGCAGGCAGAGGCGCCGGGCCACCCGGCCTGGCTGCTGCTGGTCATTGCCGTCTCTGCGCTGCAGATGCTGACCAACGGGCTGTTCTTCATGATGCCGACCCAGCTGCCGTTCTTCTTTGCGTCCCAGGGCCTCAACAGCGCGCTGATGACCGGCGCCGGGCTGGGCCTGTTGTCGCTCTGCGGCGGTATCGCCGCGCTCTTTTACGGCCGGCTCAAGTCCAGGCTGCCGCACAGCGCTGTATTTGCCCTCGGCTATGGCGCGCTTGCGCTGGGGTTCACGGTACTGGCTCAGCAGGGCAGCGCCGCCCTGTCCCTCGCAGGCGCGATGGCTGTCGGCATCGGCTATGCCACGGTCTCGCCTGGATTTGTCGCGATGGCCCTGGCCCTGGCTCCGTCCGCACGCCGCGGCACTGCCGGCGCCATCCTCACGGCCTCGGTGTTCTGCGGCCAGTTCCTGTCGCCGTTCTTCACCACACCGGCCATTGCAAAGTGGGGCTACGGCGGCACATTCGGCAGTGCTGCGGCAGGTATTGCGCTGATGGCCGCAGCCGCCCTTGCCGCCGCCCTGCACGCAGGACGCCGCCGCGCCAGCGCCTGAAAAGCAAAAAGCCCCGCAATCGCGGGGCTTTCCAATTCAGTCAAACAGCCGCCTCAGCCGCCGTTGGAATACAGGCTCTCGTAGATCGGCACCAGGGTCTTGTCCTCGAACAGCGAGGACACCGATGTGCCGTGCCAGATGTTCAGGATCGCCTGGGTGAACAGCGGCGCGGTCGGCACGATGCGGATGTTGGGCGCGTTCTTCACCGCTTCGGTCGGCTGGATCGAGTCGGTCAGCACCAGCGATTTCATCACCGAGTTGCTGACCCGCTCCACCGCCGGGCCGCTCATCACGCCGTGGGTGATATAGGCGTGCACTTCCTTGGCACCGTTGTCCAGCAGCACCTGCGCCGCCTTGCACAGGGTGCCGGCGGTGTCGCACATGTCGTCGACGATCAGGCAGATCTTGTCCTTCACGTCACCGATCACGGTCATCTCTGCCACTTCACCGGGCTTCTCGCGGCGCTTGTCAACGATCGACAGCGGCGCGTTAATGCGCTTGGCCAGCTCGCGGGCACGGGCCACGCCGCCAACGTCCGGCGACACCACCATCAGCTCGTCCATCCGGTCCTTGAACTGGTCCTTCACGTCCAGCGCAAAGATCGGGCTGGCATAGAGGTTGTCCACCGGAATGTCGAAGAAGCCCTGGATCTGCGCCGCGTGCAGGTCCATGGTCAGCACCCGCTCGATGCCCGCACCGGTCAGCATGTTGGCGACCAGCTTGGCCGAGATCGGCGTGCGCGCCTTGGTGCGGCGGTCCTGGCGGGCATAGCCGAAGTAGGGGATCACCGCGGTGATGCGCTGGGCCGAGGAACGGCGCAGCGCGTCAGCGATGATCAGCAGTTCCATCAGGTTGTCATTGGCCGGGTTGGAGGTCGGCTGGATGATGAACATGTCCTCGCCGCGGACGTTCTCATAGACTTCGACGAAGATCTCGCCGTCATTGAACCGCTCGACGCGGGCATCCACCAGCCCCTGGTCGACACCGCGGTGCATGCTCATGCGGCGGGTAATGGCTTGGGCAAGAGGAAGGTTGGCGTTCCCAGCAATCAGCTTGGGTTCGTTCAAGGTCGGCATTGGCTGTTATCCCCAGGCAGCAATGGCAATGTGTCAGATTCGTGATATTGAACCCCGCTTATCATGCACTTACCCTCGCGCATAGTTCTAAGCGGGAGAAACAGCTTTTGGTGGCATCACGGCACCCCCTCTCAACCCCTCGCGGATATGCCCGGCTGGCAGGCCCCGCATGAGCAGCGCGCCGCAGGTGTTCCGCCGCAGCTTCGGCCACGGCCCGCGCGCGGTGCTGGCGGTGCATTGCTCGCTGGCCCATTCCGGCGCCTGGCGCGGGGTGGCAGAGGTGCTGGCGGAGGAAATCACCCTCACCGCCTTCGACATGCTCAGCCATGGCCGCAGCCCGGACTGGGACGGGCAGGGTAACTACCAGCTGCTGAACATGCAGGCAGGGCTTTCGCTGCTGACGGCTCCCGTGGACCTTCTGGGCCATTCCTTCGGCGCCACGGTGGCGCTGCGCATGGCGATGGCCCGCCCGGACCTGGTGCGCAGCCTCACCCTGATCGAACCGGTGCTGTTTGCCGCCGCGCAACAGGAAGACCCCGCCGCCTTTGCCGCTTTGGAGGCGGCCAGCCTTCCGGCCGAAGCCGCCTGGGAAGCGGGGGACCGTGAACTTACTACCCGGCTGTTCAACCGCATGTGGGGGGCAGGCGAGCCCAAATGGCCCGACCTGCCAGCCCCCGCCCGTGCCGCCATGGTCCGCGCCATGCCGGTGGTGATGGCCAGCCGCGCGGTGCTGCATTCGGATGCCAACGGCACCTTGGCCCCGGGCGCGCTGGAGCCCGTGACGATGCCGGTGCAGATCCTGACAGGTGCCGCCAGCCCGCCCGTGATCCCCGCCATCGCCCGCAGCCTCTGCCGCCGTCTGCCCGCAGCCGCACACACCGCGGTACCAGGCGCGGGCCACATGCTGCCAATCACCCACCCGGCGGAAACCGCCGCGCTGCTGCGCCGGTTCTGGGGGCAGGGCAGCCCGGACCCGGCTGTCGCATGAGGCCGCTCCGGTGTGTCAGATCTCCGTCACCGATGTGACCACCTCGCGGAAAAAATCGATTTTGCCGTCTTCCTGATGGGTGGTGATCAAGGTGCCGCTTTCGACCATCGCTCCGGCCAGGGCATAGTAGAACCGCTGGCGGAACCGGGTCAGAAACCAGCCGCCTCCCAGATCCTGAGATGTGCTTTCCAGGATCAGCGTGCCTTGCGGAAAGATCTCCTGGCCAAGCCGGGCCAGCACTTTGGCAAAGTCTTCGATGCCGGTGGCTGCCTGCCAGGATATATCCGCGTCGTCCTTGTAGTGATCAATGCGGAAATCGATATCGGGCGCAATCAGGCCCAGAATGGCCGGATCTCCCGCCTCAAACTGCTTCAAAACCTGATCAATGACGGGCCTTTGGGCCGCTGTTGCTGTGTCTTTCATGGGATCCCCTGTTTCGCTGCTGCAATTACTGACATCTGGCCACGTCGCTCAGGTAAAGTTAATTGCTTTGCGGGTTATCCTTGATATAGGCATATCCTATGATCGACCTGGCCCCGCTCCGATATTTCCAATCCGCCTATGATACTGGCACTTTCAGCGCCTCGGCGCGGGTGAACGGCGTCAGCCAGCCTTCGGTCTCAGCGGCCGTTTCAAAGCTTGAGGAGCATTTTGGCGGCGCCTTGTTCCAGCGCAGCCGGGACGGGCTGACTCCCACCGCGCTGGGGCATGAACTCTACCGCCAGTCCGGCGCGGTTCTGGCCCAGCTCAGCCTGCTGGAACAGCGGCTGTCAGGGCGTGCGCCGCAGGTGGTCCGGGTGCATTGCCAGCCGGATGTCCTGGTGGCGTCGTTCCGTGCCGCCTTATCCGGTTTGCGCCGGGAAAATGCCGCGCTGAAATTCCAGTTCACGGGCAGCCGGGACGACGCGGACATTCTGTTCTGTTCCGACGGCTGCGTGCCGCGGGGTTACGCCTTTCAGCCGTTGTGGCAGGAAAGCTACGGCGCAGCACTGCCGCGCAGTCATCCTCTGGCCGCGCGTGCTGAAATTGGCTTGGCGGATCTTGAAGGCGAGCCCTTGATCGCACGGCCCTACTGCCCGGGGGCGGACCAGCTGCTGATGCAGGGACAGGGAGAGGCCCCGTCCGGCATCGTTGTCGGCATCGTGGCCGAAGCGGTGCATGATGCCCAGCTTCTGGATCTGGTGGCCGCCGGGCTGGGGGTTGCGCTGGTGCCGCTCGGCCATGCCGGCGCGCAGGACGGCGTCACGGTGCTGCCGCTGTGCGGGGACAATCCGGTTCAGCGCCAGGTGGGCGTGGCACACCGCAAAACGCAGTTCGCTGCCGGGATCGCCAAGTCGGTCTGCAGCGCCTGCCAGACCGGCCGATAGGGGCAGGCCGCTAAAGCTGGCTGAGAAAAGCGCTGATCCGGTCTTCGGGCAGGGACCAGTCGCAGACGAACCGGGCGGTGACCATCTCATGCTCCGGCCCCTGCAGCAGCCCGTCCCACAGGTGGTAAATGGCGCCCGCGGCGAACAGCTCCTGATGCTTGCGGCGGGGCAGGGCGGCAAAGATCATGTTGGCCTGCGCCGGATGGGTGAAATGGGCGCCTGCCGCCTTCAGCCCTTCGGCCAGCAGCGCGGTCTTGGCATTGGCGGCGCGGGCGTTCTCCAGCCACAGATCGTCACTCAGATAGGCCAGCATTTGCGCCGACAGATAGCGGTGCTTGGAAAACAGATGCGCGCCGCGCTTGCGCCGGTACTCGAACTCCTGCGCGTGTTTGGGATCAAAGAAGATCACTGCCTCCACCCCCAGGCAGCCGTTCTTGGTGCCGCCGAACGAGACCGCATCAACCCCCGCCTTCCAGGTCATCTCGGCCGGCGTGCAGCCCAGCGACACCAGCGCATTGGTAAACCGCGCGCCGTCCATATGCACCGGCAGCCCGTATTCGCGGGCCACGCCGCAGACCGCGTTCAGCTCCGCCTGGCTGTAGACGGTGCCGAACTCCGTCACCTGCGTCAGCGACACCGGCCCCCGCTGCGGCCCGTGCACGCCGCGGGTCTCCTCGCCCTCGATGGCGGCGCGCAAGCCTTCGGAGGTCATCTTGTCCGCCTCCGTCACAAGCGTCAGCTTGGCGCCGCCGGTATAGAACTCCGGCGCGTTGCATTCATCCATGTTGATATGCGCAGGCCTGGTGCAGAACACCGTCTGCCAGGGCTGCGCCAGCGTCGACAGCGCCAGCACATTGGCGGCGGTGCCGGTGGCCACCAGATAAACCGCCGCCTCCGGCGCCTCGAAGATCTCCCGGATGCGCGCTGTCACCTCCGCCATTTCCGCATCGGCACCATAGCCCATGGCATAGCCCTGGTTGGCCCGCGCCAGCGCGTCGAGGATCTGCTGCGGCACCGGGCCGGAGTTGTCGGAGGCGAAATGCATCAGCGAAGTCCCTTGGTCAGCCAGAATATCCGCCTAGCAGTAGGCACTTCCGCCGCTGATGCCAAGCCGGCCCGGGACGGCGCTCTCAGAACATCTGCGCAAACAGCAGCCCCAGCCCGATGCCGGCAAACGTCCCCGCCGTGGCCCAAATCATCAGCTGCTTGCCAAGGTGGTACTGGTGCCAGGCCCTGATTTCACTGGCCTGCTTGCTGCTCAGGCCCAGGGTCGAAAGGAACTCCCGCGCTTTGTAGGTCTCTCTTTCGCTGAAATAGGTGCCGTGCTCGAATGGCATCTGCCGCCCTCCTCATGGGAAACCTTTTGGGATTTCCTCATCATGGCGGCGGGGGTGCATGTCTTGCAACCTTAAATTGTATTTCTGTTTAACAGTCCCGCGGACAGCAGGCTCAGCCGGTCGGTTCCTCGATGATGTGGTCTTCCCACTCCTCCTCGGAAATCTCGAACTCCGACACCGTCCAGCCGCGCACCGAAACACCCGCCTCATGCACGCTTTCGGGGGTGCCGGTCAGCAGCGGGTGCCACTCCGGCAGCGGCTTGCCCTGCCACAAGAGGCGGTAGGCGCAGGTTTCCGGCATCCAATAGGCGTGGGTGTCCAGGTTGTCCGGCATCAGCACGATGCACTCGGGGATGAACTGATGGCGGATCGGGTACTGGGCACAGCGGCAGGTGCTGTCATCCAGCAGGCGGCAGGCGACCCGGGTCAGCGCGACCTCGCCGGTCTCCTCATCCTCCAGCTTGTTCAGGCAGCATTTGCCGCAGCCGTCGCACAGCGCTTCCCATTCCTTCTGGCTCAGTTTCTGCAGCGGCTTCTTCTCCCAGAAGCGCGCGCCCAGGCCGGAGCGGTCGATCACGTCTTTTGCAGGTTTCATAGCGCCGCCAGTATATCACGCGCCTCGGCGCAATCCGCGTCCATCTGCGCGATCAGCGCATCCAGCCCGTCAAACTTCATCTCCGGCCGCAAGAAGGCCACCAGCCCGACCGACAGCGTTGCGCCATACAGATCGCCGGAGAAATCAAACACAAAGGTCTCGATATTCGGGACCACGCCCCCGAACATCGGCCGCACCCCGACAGAGGCCGCGCCGTGATAGCTGCCCTTATGCGGCCCGTCCAAAACATCGACCAGCACCGCGTAAACGCCAAAGCACGGCTGATGCAGCCCGTCGATCGACATGTTGGCAGTGGGAAAGCCCAGCTCCCGCCCGCGCTGCTCGCCGCCGATCACGGTGCCCTCGATCCGGTGCCAGTGGCCCAGCATTTCCTTGGCATCCGCAGGCCGGCCCTCGCTCAGCGCATTGCGGATCGCGGTGGAGGAGACCGCGTGCTCGGAGTATTCCATCAAGGGCGCAATGGTGACGCCAAAGCCGTACTGCGCGCCGAACCGCTGCAGGTCTTCGGCATTGCCCGCGCGGCCCTTGCCGAAGCAGAAATCGGCGCCGACGACGACATGCGCCAGCCCCAGCCCTTCAGAGATCACGTCGCGGGCGAATTCTTCGGGCGTCAGGCTCGACAGCGCGGTGTTGAAGTTCAGCTCATACAGCCGCTCCACCCCCAGCTTCTCCAGCCGGTGGGCGCGGGTCTCGGCCCGCATCAGGCGGAAGGGCGGCGCATCGGGTGCAAAATACTCGCGCGGATGCGGCTCAAACGTCATCACTCCCAGCGGCGCGTCCGGCGCCGCCGTGCGGGCCAGCTCGATCACCGACTGATGGCCCAGATGCACGCCGTCGAAATTGCCGATGGCAACAGTGGCGCCCCGGTCCTGGTGTTCGACGAATTGAAAATCTCTGACGATACGCATGGCGCATCCGTACCTGCACCTTCGCGGCGGTTCAAGCGGCCAGTGGCGGGGGAGGGAAGGAGCACACGCATCGCCGCCCGGAAACAAGCCGCAGGCGCCGGGCGAGCGCCAGCCCGCCCGCACGGGCTGGCGCTTTCGAGAGGGCAGTGCTCCCTCGTTAACTCGTACGGACGTTGCTGGGATAAACTGCCCCGAACAGGCGTCGCAGCGCCACCCCGCGGGCAGGCGCCCGCCCTCAGCAATTTTTCGGCATCTTGGTGGTTGCGCGCCGCTTGTGGGCTGTCACAATGCTCCCGCTGAGCATAACGGGATGGCACATGAACGAAATTGAGTTCGCCGAGCAGATAGATTGCAAATTCCCGTATCATGATACTGAGCAGGCAGCGGCGTTGATTGCCCAAGCCCGTTCGATCTCTTCTGCGGCCATGTTTATGGCACTCGAAGAGATTTGCAGGCCGCCAATTGGCACGGATGCTTCCAGGGACCAGATTTTCGGCCTGATAGACAAGTGGAGTTTACTGTGTGACCATCCGCTGGCTGATCAAACAGTTTCGGCGGCGAAGGCGGTAGCTTCGGGCGCAACATGGCCCGTCGAGAAGTCACTGGCTCTATTGGAACGAGTTGCCGGGTTCGAGGGCCTATATGGCGCGCTCAATATCGCTTACTTTTCTTGCGATGATGTCGATGGGGTGATTGAGCCTGAGTTTGAGCGAATTCGCAAAGACTGGGAGACAAATGCGGGGGCATAACAGTGAAGCGGAGAAGAACCTGCAGTGTGTTGCGTACCCACCGTACGCCCCCTTCACGCAATCCTCACCTGGCTCTGCCATACTCCCAAAAGATCGCGATCCCCCGCCATGGCTCCGCGCATGGGCCATGATACGAGGCGCAGGCATCTGTGAGGCTGCCTGCGCGACACCCCGGAGACCGGCCCTGATAAAAAGGGGGTCGTCCAGGATATCCTGTCCGAGCAGGCCCCCTGCGGGGTCTGTCCACCTCCATCCGGCGGCGCCGCCCCCTTAATTGGGCTTCTGCGCAGAACCGAACGGAAAGACCGGAACAACAGGCACGGCAAGAAAAAACCGCCAAGGGCAAAGGCCCCCGGCGGCTGAAACGGCTGCGTGCGGATAACTCAGTCGAACTTGCGCGACGGCGCCATCACCATGGCTTCGCCGACCAGCACCTTCTTGCCGTCCACGATGCAGCGGCAGTCCAGCTTGACCCGGCGCTTGTCGATAATGATGTCGGTCACTTCGACCTCCGCCAGCACTAGGTCGCCCGGGCGCACCGGGGCCAGGAACTTCAGCGACTGGCTCATGTAGATAGTGCCATGGCCCGGCAGCTGCTCGCCAATGACGGCTGAGATCAGCCCGGCGGTCAGCATCCCATGTGCGATGCGGCCCTCGAAAATCGTGTCCTGGGCGTAATCGTCATCCAGATGCACCGGATTGCGGTCGGTCGACACCTGGGCGAACTTCTCGATATCCTCATCGGTGATGACTTTGCGCAGGTAACGCACCATGCCCATCTCGATGTCTTCGATGCAGATGGTTCCGCGCGGCATGTTGTCCAACATTTCATCCTCCGTTCGCCCGGTCCTGATCGTGTTGCTTGACCGTTCGGCGTTGTAACTTTTGCGCGCCAGTGTGGCCGCTTGCGCAACTTTATTACTTTGCAACTGCAGAAAATCAAGCGATTCTTGAAAAGAATGGCCGCCTGGCCCGGCCCGCAGCCGCGGCTGTTGAAAACGCACAGGTTTTGCCCCAGCCTTTGCGGGGGAGTGGAGGAGGCGCGGAAAGGTGATTTTCAGATGTGCCGTTGCGGCGGCCGCAATCGCGGCCTGCACAACCGCTCAGGCGCGGGAGCGGGTTGCGGTCGAGCTTGTGCTCGCGGTTGACACCTCCGTCAGCGTGAGCGCTGAGGAGTACCGCTTTCAGATGTCGGGTATTGCCGAGGCTTTCAGAACGCCCGAAATTGCCGGCATCATCCAGAGGCAGCCCAACGGAGTCGCCGTGACGCTGGTTCACTGGAGCGTCGGAAGCCTCAACCGCCAGGCCGTGGGCTGGCGGCATTTGCACGGCCCCGAAAGCATTCTGGCGTTTTCCCGGCTGGTGGATCAGGCGCCCCGCTCCAGCGCGGGCCGCGGCACCTCGATCGCCTATGCCATCGACTATGCAACCCGGCTCATTGAAACCAACGGCTTTGACGGCACGGCGCGCAAAATTGACATCTCCGGAGACGCAAGGAACAACTCGGGGCCATCGCCCGCCCATTTCCGGGACAAGGCGGTTTCGCTGGGCATTACCATCAACGGGCTGGTCATCCCGGACGGCGACCGGGAGCTGGTGAGTTATTACCGGTATCTGGTCACCGGCGGCGACGGCTCCTTTGTCATGACGGCAAGCCGCGGCGAGGATTTCGCGGCGGCGATGCAGCGCAAGCTGTCCCGGGAGCTGGATCTGTTCCTCTCGATGAACACAGCCGAGTAAGAGCGAGGCCTGCGGCGTCCGCCGCGCTCCCTCCCCGGGTATCCTGCCCCGGCGCAGCTGGCTGTTCTACCGCAGGAAACCAATGGCATAGGTCGGTGCGGACTGCTCCTGCGCCAGGTAGGCCGTCAGCGCATCCGCATCCGGCTGGACCGAAGTCTTTGTTTCCCTGGCCGCAAGCCCGCCGGTGATGAACAGGGAATCGATGCCTTCGCCCATGGCGCCGGCAATATCCGTATGCGGCCCGTCCCCGATCGCCAGGATCTCGGAATCGGCGATCCCCGGCGCCACCTCCTGCAGCCGCAGCCGGGCCAGGTCATAGATCGGCGGATGCGGCTTGCCGAAATACAGGCTCTCGCCGCCCATCTCGGTGTAAAGCCGCGCCAGCGCCCCCGCGCACCACTCCCGCGTCTCGCCGCGGTCGACGATGATGTCGGGGTTGGCGCACAACAGCTTCATGCCCATCTGCTTGGCATAGAGGAAATCGGCCCGGTTCACTTCCGGATCCGCCATGGTGTCGAACGGCCCGCAGCAAACAATGCCCTCGGCCTCCTTCAGCGGCACCCGGGTGATCTCCACCGGATCATGGATCACGTGCAGCGGCTCGAAAAACCCAGCATCGCGCTGCCATTCGCCCATGAAGTAGACCTTGTTGCCCACCGCACCCGTGAACATCGCCGCCCGCGCGCTGTCGCCCGAGGTGGAGATCGTGTCATAAGCATCATCCGGCACGTTGAACTGCCCCAGCTGCGCCGCCACGCCCGCCCGCGGTTTCGGCGAATTGGTCACCAGCACCACGATGCCGCCCGCCGCGCGGTAGGCCTGCAGCGCTGCCACCGCGTCGGGAAAGGCGGTGATGCCGTTGTGCACACAGCCCCACAGATCCACGAACAGCGCCTTGTAGCGGCTGGAAATGTCGGAAAGGGAGGTGATGATCTGGGTCATGGCCGGGCCTTCTCGCGCAGGGATCTGTTGCGGCCAGCTATGGCAGAGACGGCGGCAGATGGCCAGTGGCCCGCGCGCCCCGGACTTGCTGCCGTTCCGTTCAGCCACCGTTAAAAATCTGCGTCGGGTCTACAGATTTTTTAAAAATTAACCCGGGTGATTTTGTCTGACCAAAACAACCTTGTGGTGAGTTTATCATGTTTCGCAGTCCCTCCATGTTTCGCACGATGCCCCTCAAACGCCGGCTGCTCCTGTCCGGCGTCATTGCAATGTGTTCGGTTCTGATCCTGGCGTCGGTGTCGCTCTTCAGCCTGTGGCAAAGCGAGCTGAACCTGGAACGCCAGATCAATGTGACCCAGGCCGTCCGGCATGAGCTGACGGCGGATATCGCCCACAGCCACGTAGCCGCGGCAGTGGTCTCGGCGGTGCTGCTGGGCCAGGACGGGGCGGAGGACCGGAAGGCGGAGTTGCAGGCCGCGATTGAGGCGGAGGCGCAGAATTTCCGTGCCGAGATGGACGCGTTGCAGGCGCTGGAGCTGCCGGAGCACATCCGCAGCATGGTGGCCTCGCTGCTGCCGCTGGTCGATGGTTTCAACAGCACCGGCGCAGAGGTAGCGGCGCTGGCCTTCACAAATACGCAGGACGGTGCCGACGCGCTGCCGGCTTTCCAGTCCTATTCTGCCAATATCTCTGAAAAGCTCTCCAAACTGGGCAAGGCGATCAAGGCCTCAGCCGCCGAAACCGCGGCTGAAGCGCGGCAGTACAACCAGAATCTGCTCTATCTGGTGCTGGGCATTTCGGCGGTTGCGACGCTCATCATGCTGCACAACTCGCGCAAGGTAACACTCAGCATCATCCGTCCGATTGAAAGAATGCGGGCCGCCCTGCGCGAAGTGGCGCAAGGTGACTTCTCGCTCAAGGTTGCTGACCGGATGCGTGCCGATGACTTTGGCGATATTGCCCATGATATCGATGCGGTTTCGGGCCGCGTGGTCAAGGCGCTGGAGGAGCAGAACAAGCTGCGCCAGCAAGGCGAGGCTGTGATCGAGCGGCTGCGCCAGGCGCTGCAGCATTTGTCCGCAGGTGACTTCAGTGACCGGATCTCCGAAAAATTCGGCGCCGAATACGAGGCTTTGCGCGCCAATTACAACGAAACCGTCGACAAGCTGAATGAGCTTCTGTCCCAGGTGGTGCAGGCCGGCGGGCGGCTGAACCGCCAGGCGGATGGCATCCGCACCGGCGCAGAGGATCTGTCGGCGCGCACCGAAAGCCAGGCGGCGACGCTGGAGCAGACCGCCGCGGCGCTGGAGCAGATGACCGCCAGCGTCAACTCCTCGGCCCAGAACGCGCAGGAGGTGCAGGGCGCGGTCGAGGCCGCCCGCGCCGATGTGGAGCGCAGCGGCGAAGTGGTCGAGGGCGCGATTGCCGCGATGAACGAGATCGAAAACTCCTCCAACCAGATCGGCCAGATCATCGGTGTCATTGACGATATCGCCTTTCAGACCAACCTGCTGGCGCTTAATGCCGGGGTTGAGGCGGCGCGGGCGGGCGAGGTCGGCCGCGGCTTTGCTGTGGTCGCCTCCGAGGTGCGGGCGCTGGCGCAGCGCTCTTCCGATGCGGCGATGGAGATCAAGGGTCTGATCAGCGCCAGCTCTGCCCATGTCCAGGACGGCGTGCACAAGGTGGATGGCGCGGGCAAGGCGCTGGAGACCGTGGTCACCCAGGTCAGCCGCATCACCGAACTTGTGGCCGGGATCTCCCGCGAGTCGGCAGAACAGGCGCAGGGGCTGAACGAGATCAATATCGGTGTCGCCCAGCTGGACTCGGTGACCCAGAAGAACGCCTCCATGGTGGAGGAAACCGGCTCCGCGATCCGCGCCATGAGCAGCGAGACCGTGGAGCTGAACCGGATGGTCGGCCAGTTCGTGCTGCTCGATAGCGCGCCGTCCGCGGCGGCCAGACTGCCGGCAGCACCTGCGGTGATGGCGCCATCGGCGCCGCCGGAGAATGCGCCAGCCTCCCATCAGGCGGTCCAGCCAAAGCCCGCGCCAGAACCGGCACAGGAACCGGAGGCAGAGCTTGACGCGGACTATGCAGAGGCCATGGCCGGCGCATTGGAGGAGGACCGCTGGGTGGATTTCAACGGAGAAGACGAAGTCTTCCCCGATGGCGAAAGCGCCGGTCCGGCGGCCCGGTCCGCCTGAGCGGCCGGCCGGGTCACAGGCCGGCAGGATGACAGGCCGGGAAGGTGACAGGCTGGGTAGGTGACAGGCCGGCTGCCCGGAGCGGATCACACAGGCGGCGGCCCGGCCCGGGCGGCCGGTGCGGCCGTTACAGGGAAATCAGCCCCTGTTTCAGCGCCAGGGCATGTTCGCGGGTGGCAGCCCCCAGCGCCTTGCGGGCATTGGCGAAATGCAGCGAAACCGCGGCCTCTGACAGCCCCAGCGTCTCGGCGATGCGGGCGGTCATCATGCCCTCAGCGAGCAGGCACAGAACCTCGCGCTGGCGCGTGGTCAGCAGCGGCCTGTCCTGAGGCGGGCAGTAGCGCTGATGCGGCGGCGGGCTGTCAGGGGTGATCGTGCTGGCCATCAGTCCCGACAGCAGGCCGATGCCCAAGGGGGTTGTCTGCGCGGCCTCTTCCGGGCCGCCGGAATAGCACAGGGTGACGGTCTTGCCGGTGCCCAGGCGGTCGCCGAAGTAGCTGCAGTGGAGAAACCCGAATCCAGTGGCCTTCAGCCCGTGATTGTAGTCCAGATGCCGGCGGCAGCGGGCGTCGCCCCGGTGCAATGTGCCGCATTCAATGGTGGCGCTGCCAGGCCGGACCAGCAGGTCGTCGATCAGCTGGTCGATTTCGATGCAGCCGAGGCTGAGATACTCCTCCATCCAGGCGCCGGGCATGTCGGTGCTGACCCAGCCAATGGAGTGAGCGGGCAGGTTGAGGCCGGCCACCAGAATGCTCTTGACGCCCATCCGCTGCGCCACATCCTGCGCGGCCTGCCAGCGTCCGCCCGGGTCCTGCGGGTGCAGCAGCCTGTCCAGCGTATCAATCAACTCGTTCTTCATACCCTCCCCAATCGCAAACCCGCCGCAACCCTCGCGCTGGCCGCGGTGCCGGCCGGCGGAGCATGGGCCGGGGCCAAGCCGAAAGAGGCCAAGGCGACGCCGCCGGAGGTGATCATGCAGCTTTATGCCGGCAAAACCTCGAACTGGAGCCGCGGCGGTCATGCCTACTGGGGCCGGACGGCAGCTTTGAGGGCGTCAGCAAAGGCGGCGATGCGGTGGGCATCGGAAAATGGTACGTGACCCGCAAGGGCAAGCTGTGCAACGAAGCCGACTGGCACCAGGCAGTGGATGGCGTGGTGAAGACCGTTTCCAACGAAAGCTGCTGGCAGTTCGTCACCGCACCGGACGGCTCGGTCTGGGAGCGTTATCTGGGCGGGGACGGCAGCTGGTACCGGCACAAGCCGGAAAAGCAGGTCAGCGGCAACAGTCAGAGACGCCTGTTCCGGAAAATCAGCAAGCGCCTGGGGCTGTAACGCGCTCCTGGCCAGCAGGCCGGTGTGGCCCGCCAACCGGAAAACGCTCCGGGATTCCCCATAACTCCAAGACCTCCCTCGACAAAAAAAGGCGCCCCGCGGGGCGCCTTTTGCCGTCTGGCTCCGGAACGGATCAGACTTTGAGGTTCGGAATGATCTGCTTCTTGCGGGACATGATGCCCGGCAGAACCACGGTGTCGCCCGCAGCATCGGCGCCAAAGGATTTGGCGGCGACGGTTTTCACCAGGTCGTTCGGCACCAGCAGGGTGGCTTCCTCGTTCAGGATGTCGACCACGAACAGCAGCACCTGATCGACGCCGTCCTCAGCCGCGACGGTGGTCATCGTCTCCATCAGCGAGGCCTTGCGGTCCAGCACCACGCCCGGCGCGGTGGTTTCCAGAACGGAGACGCGGAACTTGGTGCCGTCGACTTCGTATTCCTTGGAATCCATGCGGATCAGTTCCGCATCGGAGAAGGAGGAGACGTCGGATTTGGCGGCAAACATCTCGGCCGCATATTCGGAGATGTTGATGCCCAGATCAGCGGCCAGTTTCTCCGCTACGGCCTTGTCGTGCGCGGTGGTGGTGGGGGAGCGGAATTCCAGCGTGTCGGACAGGATGCAGGTCAGCGCCGCGCCTTTGATGGCTTCCGGCATCCTGGCGGCATCCTCGCCCATCAGGTCGTGCATGATGGTGGCGGTGCAGGCCAGCGGGCGGATGGTGATGTCGATCGGGCCTTTGGTTTCCAGGCCGCCGACCAGCTTGTGGTGGTCGATGATCGCCTGCACATCGGCGCCGTTGATGTTGGCGGGCAGCTCTGCCGGGTTGTTGGTGTCAACGATGACAACCGCCGCATCATCGGCCACGTCGGCGATGATTTCCGGCTTCTCCAGGCCCCAGCGCTGCAGCATGAAGGCGGCTTCGGTGTTCGGCTCGCCCAGCAGTTTGGGGGCCGCGGCCACGCCCTTCACCTCGTTCAGGTACCAGGCCCAAACGATCGGGGAGCCGGTGGAATCGGTGTCGGGGGATTTATGGCCGAAAACTTGGATGGTCATGGGGCTGTCCTGTTGATGCATAAGGTCAGAAAGGCGGGATTTGCGCGCCTTATAGGGCTGGCGCGCAGGCTTGTCACCCCGCTGCTGCTGCAATGCGGCGTTGTGTTCAGAGCGGGGATCGGGGCAGGGGCCGGAGCCGGGTTAAGACCGCATCTCAGAACGGCGCGCGTTCGAGCGTGTAGCCCTGTTGCTGCAAGAGGTTCAGAACACCGGTCTCGCCGGGCAGGTGCAGCGCGCCGGCGGCGACAACGATATGGTTGCCTGCCGCGGCCTCGATCACCGGGATCCAGTTGCGGTTACGGGTGTCGATCAGCTCTGTCATGGTGTCCTGCCACAGCGCCTCGCGCTCGGCCCGGGTCAGTGCGCCGCTGTCCAGGAAGTCGCGTTCGCTGAGGAACAGGGCATAAAGCGCCTGTTCGTCGAAATAGGATTCAACGGTGGTGATGAAGCCGTCGGTGCCGCTGCCCAGCATGGCGGTAAAGGCGCGCAGCTGGCGGATCTGCTCTTCCAGCGGGTCAGAATCCATCAGCCGGATGATCGTCATCGGATCCTCCAGCGACCGCACCGGCACGCCCGCGGCTTCGGCGGCTTCTCCCAGGCGCAGGTCGAGGCCGCGCTTGATGTCCTTGTCCTGGCGCAGGCAGGGCGGGAAGGCCAGCGACAGTGCCAGGAACCAGGGCCGCATCTTGGCGGCCATCCACACCGGCATGCCGTGGTTGCGGATGATGGCGGCCAGCTCCTCCCACTCCTGCGGCGGCAGCCGGTCGATCAGGCTGGGGCCTTCGGTGATCAGCATCAGCGAGGGGGTGCGGGCCAGTTCCGCCTCAAAGCCGGCCTTGTCGGCGGGGCTGGCCTCCATCAGCAACAGGTCCGCCTGCTGTACCAGCGGTGCCAGGTCCGCGGTGATCTGCGCCATCCGCGGATCATTCACATGCAGGGTGCCGACCACATGCACGGTGCGGCTGCCGCGCCGCGCAATCCAGTGGTTGCCTTCGGCAAACGGCATCGCGCTGATGCGGGCCTCAAGGCCGGCGCGTTCCTGCTGGGTCATGGTGGTGCGCTGGTCGGTGCCGGTGCAGGCGGCCCAAAGGGAGGCCGGCAGCAGCAGGAAAAACACGGTCAGAAAGAGGCGCATGAAATATCAGTCCTGAAAGAGTGGAACGGCTTGGCCGGGGCAGCCTACCACGGGGCGCGGGTCAGGCTGAAGCCCCTGGCCTGGAGAAGGTTCAAAAGGCCGTTTTTGCCCGGCAGATGAGCGGCGCCAACGGCGATCACGATGCGGTCCTGGCGGGCCGCATCAATCACCTGCATCCAGCGGAGGTTGCGCTGGTCCAGCAGGCGGCGGTTGTACTGCGCCCACAGCCGCCGGGTCTCGGCATGGGAAAAGCTGCTGTACTGGGCGCTGATCCAGGGGGCGAGCACGAAGGAGGTCCAGACGCTCTGGTCGAAATAGGCCTCAACCGGGGTGGCGTCCTCGGGCTTGTCCGACTGGATCAGCTGCAGTTCAAGCTCCAGCATCCGGGCCTGATCCCGCAGCGGCAGGCCGGAAATGGCGGCCAGCGCCTGCTCTGGCGTTTCCAGCGCCCCCACCGGGATCCGCTTGCGGCGGGCGAAATCCGCGATCCGGTCATCCAGCCCGCGGCGCAGGCCGAAGCCGTAGGGGCGGCAGCCGCTTTGCACCACGAACATCGAGATGGCCCAGGGTTGCATCCGGTTCATGGTTTCCAGGCTGGCGCCCGCGGCCCGGGTGGTCAGCTTGAAATGCTGCCAGGCCTCCGGCGTCAGCAGGTGGCGCAGCTCGCGCCCCTGCGGCAGCAGGAAACTGCGCGCCACGGAGGACGGCATCTGGTCCAGCCGCTCCATGTTCTGATCCGAGGTCTCGAGGTAGATCGCCTGGGCCGAGATCAGCGCCGGCCGCAGGGTGCGCATCACCTTGGCCATGCGGGCATCGCCGCCGTGCATGGTGCCGATCACATGGATGGTGCGGCGGCCCTTGGCGGCGACCCAGTGGTTTCCTTCGGAAAACGGAGTGGCGGCCATTTCGCGGTCCAGCTGCGCCTGGGTGGCGGGCGGCAGGTGCTCGCGGTAGTCGATGCCGCGGCAGGCGGCAAAACCGGCGGTGGCCTGCAGTAACAGCGCAAGTGCCAGTGCAATCCGTTTCATCACGCGCCCTTTCCCCGGGGTTCCGGAACTCTTGGCCTGACTTATGAGCCTAGGGCGGGGCAGGGGGGACGGCAATGCAGAACCCTGCGTTGCCCCGTAAAACCCGGGCGGCGGATTGCCATCGGTGCAGCTTCCTGCCAGTCATGGGGCATGGAACGCGAGGATCAGCTTTATGCGCCGGTGAAGACGCTGCTGGAGGCCCAGGGCTATGCCGTCAAGGGCGAGGTCGGGGCCGCCGATGTGGTGGCGGTGCGCGGCGCGGAACCGCCGGTGATTGTCGAGCTGAAGCTGAAATTCTCGCTGTCGCTGTTCCATCAGGCGATTGCCCGGCTGGCGGTCACCGATCACGTCTATATCGCGGTGCCGCGGCCCGGCGGGCGGCAGGCGCGGCGGATGATGAAGGACAATCTGGCGATGTGCCGGCGGCTGGGGCTGGGGCTGATCACGGTCCTGGCGGACGGGCGTGCAGAGGTGCATTGCGACCCCGGCCCCTATGCGCCCCGCAAGTCGAAGAAGAAACAGGCACGGCTGCTGCGCGAGTTCCAAACCTTGCGCGGCGATCCCAATGCGGGCGGCGCCACACGGCATGGCATTGTCACAGCCTACCGCCAGGATGCGCTCGCCTGCGCCGCGCATCTGGCTCAAGCGGGCGCTTGCAAAGGCGCCGCAGTTGCCAAGGCGACCGGCGTTGCGCGCGCCACCCAGCTGATGGCGAGGAACCACTACGGCTGGTTCGAGCGTGTGGAGACCGGCGTTTACCAGCTGACGGATGCGGGCCGCGCGGGTCTGGTGCATTGGGCGGAGAGCTGGGAAGAAAAGGCGTGAAAGGAAGCACTGAGGGCGGTGCCCGTCCGCGGGCGGAAGCGAAGCGCCCGCACATG